>JANXMS010000023.1 GCA_025354525.1 Acidobacteriota bacterium | reverse complement strand
CGGGAAGGCGGGGCTCGATGCCCCGTCTTTCCGCCCCTTGGGGCGGGGACGGTACTGAAACGCGCGACGGCTGGGGGCTAAGTGATAGCAACATATAAGGCAGAGGCGATCACTTCGAACGAAGGAATTCTTTATGTGGCTTGGGCGGCACAAGCGAAAGATGACACTGGGTGGGTACCTGGCTTGCGGACGCACCTAAGCGGGAAGGCGGGGCTCGATGCCCCGTCTTTCCTCCCCTTGGGGCGGGGACGGTACTGGAACGCGCGACGGCTGGGGAGCTAAGTGATAGCAACATATAAGATAGAGGCGATTACTTCGAAGGAAGGAATTCTTTATGTTGGGCTTGTGGGCAGCACAAGCGAAAGATGACACTGGGTGGGTACCCGGCTTGCGGACGCACCTCAGCGGGAAGGCGGGCTCGATGCCCGGTCTTTCCGCCTCTTGGGGCGGGTACGGTACTGGAATGCGCGACGGCTGGGGAGCTAAGTGATAGCAGTATAGGAGGTTAGAGGCTATCACTTCGAACGAAGGAATTCTTTATGTGGCTTGGGCGGCACAAGCGAAAGATGACACTGGGTGGGTACCCGGCTGGCGGACGCACCTAAGCGGGAAGGCCGGGCTCGATGCCCCGTCTTTCCGCCCCTTGGGGCGGGTACGGCACTGGAACGTGCGACGGATGGGAAGCTAAGTGATAGAATCGTATGGAGTTAGAAGCGGCACTAGTCGAGAAAATCCTTAATGTTGTGCTGTGGCGTAACACAAGCGCGGGATGAAAATGGGTGGGCTCCCGGGGCGGAATTCGTAGCCGCGGGCAGCTTGCGGACGGGTCTTTCCGCCCTTTGGGGCGGGTACGGTACAGGAACGCGCGACGGCGAGGGAGCGAAGTGATAGAAGCGTCTGGAGTTAGATGCCGCACTTTTCGAGGGAATGCTTATATTGGGTGGGTTCCCGGGGCGGAACTCGTAGCTGCGAGCAGCTTGCGGACGCGTCGTTCCGCCCCTGGGGCATGTACAGTACTGGAGCGCGGGACGGCGAGGGGGCTAAGTGATAGAAGCGTGGAGAGCTAGAGGCGGCACTATGTCGATAAAATCCTTATGTCGTGCTGTGGCGTAACACAAGCGCGGGATGAAAATGGGTGGGTTCCCGGGGCGGAACTCGTAGCTGCGGGCAGCTTGCGGACGCGTTTTTCCGCCCCTTGGGGCGGGTACGGTATCGGAACGCGCGACGGCGTCTGGAGTTAGAGGCGGCACTTTTCGAGGGAATCCTTTATGTTGGGCTGTGGCGTGACACAAGCGCAGGATGAAAAGGGGTCGGGACCTGAGCGATGCTGGTAGCGGTTGCGGAGATTGCAAGCATTTTCGGGCGCACGCTCGCCCCCCGGGGTGGGCACGGAACCGGAAACACCCAACGGCGACGGAGCTAAGTGATAGCAGTATCGAGGGTTAGATTCGGCACTTTTCGAAGGAAGCTTTGCAGGACACCCCTTGACTCTCTGCAATGCGATTGTTACTCTTCAGGCAATGTCCGCTAAACACTTAGCTCTCGCTTTTATCTGTGCTTCCTTAACATATGCACAGACTGGCACAATTCAAGGAACCCTCGTCGACCCTTCCGGAGCCGCTATTCGCGGAGCGAAGATCGCCGCAACTGACCAACGTAAGTCCGTAACCGTTCGGGAAGTCGTCACCGCAGACCAAGGTGGCTTTCAACTCGGTAATATTCAACCCGGCCTCTACACACTGAAGTTTACAGCCGCCGGCTTCAAGACTCTCACCCGCACCGACGTGCAACTGGACCAAAACCAGAATTTGAATTTCGGCAACGTCACCCTCGAAGTGGGCGCTACGACCGACTCGATCACGGTGGAAGCCGAAGTACCGCTGGTCGAAACTTCGACGGCCAACAAAAGCTTCACCATCACCTCCAAACAGGTCACCGATCTGTCGTTGAACGGTCGCGACTTTCAGTCGCTGATGCGGACGCTGCCCGGGGTGGTCTCGAACGACCGCACCGATTTCCGGCTGGCGTTCAACAACACCGACGCTTTCAACGTGAACGGCCTTCGCGGCTCAAACAACAACGTGTTCCTGGACGGTGCGATCAACACCGACGTTGGTGCCAACGACGGACAGTTCACCCAGGTGTCGCTTGATGCCGTGGGCGAGTTCAAGGTGCAGACCTCGACGTTCAACGCCGAATACGGCCGGAACCCGGGCATCATGATTTCGGTGAACACGAAATCCGGCGGCAAGAATTTCCACGGTACGCTGTATGAGTTCGGTCGGAATAACGCTCTCGACGCCCGGCAGCCCTTTGATCGGTCTGGAACGACGCAGAAGCTTCGGTTTAATCAGTTCGGTGCCAACATTGGCGGCCCACTGGTGATTCCGAAAATCTCGAGCAGGAAAGATCCGAAGCTCTTTTTCTTCTTTAACTACGAGAAGACGTTGGCGACTCGCCCCTCCGGAGGTGCCTTCGTGGACCTGCCCCATCCGGACGTTCTCACTGGCGACCTCTCGCGTCTTTACCGCGCGGGCAACATTCTGACGGCGCAGGGCGTCGATACGGGCTACCGGATCGGTCAGGTATTTCAGCCTGGCAGCTTGGTTCGCGAAGCGGGCGGTCGGATCATCGGCGGCCAGCCGTATATCGGCAACATCATTCCGCGTAACCAATGGTCGAACAACACCCCCGCCTTCTTGAAGGTGATCGGCGGCGCTCAATACGCAGGCACCGTCCCGAACCCGAACGTTCCTGAGACGGTTCGCTCTTTCTTCCAGGACACTTATAAATTCAATAAGGAGGGCAAGGTTCTTCGCCTGGACTACACGATCTCTGATCGCGCCAACTTCTTCTTCCGTTGGGCTGACGACGCCAACCACGAGGAGCAGGGCTTGGGCATTTTCGCCTCGACGCCGTACCCGGTGTTCCCGCAGTTTCGGCGCAAGCCGGGCAGTTCCTGGAGCTACAACCTCGTCAACGTCATTTCTCCGACGACGACCAATGAGTTCATTTTCAGCTACAACCGGCTGACCCAGCTCGTCGACGTCCAGGAGAGCGCAAACAAGGCCCTTTACGACCGCACGTCGTTGGGCTTCACCTTCCCGGAGTTCTTTCCGGCTGCGAACCTGCGCAACCGCTTCCCCCGCTTTAACTGCGGCATCGGGAGCTGCAACTACCCCGGCTTTGCGGCGGGTTGGCTGAGCGAAGCCAAGCAGTTCACGTGGACGGACAACCTGACCAAGAACATGGGCAAGCACACGCTGAAGTTTGGCGCGTTCTTCAACATGAATTTGAACGGGCAACAGCCGTCGTGGACCGACGCGATGAACTTTAACTTTGGTGACTCGCCCGATAATCCGCTGTCGACGGGCAACACGTTTGCAAATCTGCTGGTGGGTAACTATACGTCGGTCAACCAAGCGAACGGTCGTTTCTTTGGTACGTTTCGCTTTTTCGGCGTGGAAGGTTACGCGCAGGATTCCTGGCGCGTCAACAAGAAGCTAACGATCGAAGCAGGGCTCCGCTGGGTGTTTTTGGGGCCGACGTACACTTATGGTACGTTTCTTCAGAACTACTTTGATCCGCGCGAGTACAAGCCCGCCAACGCTGCCCGGATTGACATCAATCCCGGCCTTACGCTTGGAACCATAGTGCCTGGAGTGGGCAATCCGTTTAACGGGATGGTGGAAGAGGGCAAGGGGAGTCTGCCGCTCGGCGGCGTCAAACACCGCAAGAACAATTTCGGCCCGCGCTTTGGTTTCGCATACGACCCGTTCGGCGACGGCAAAACCGCGATTCGCGGTGGCTTTGGAATGTTCTATGAACGCATTCGTCAGAATTCCAGCAATTTCGACGGCCTCGGCAACCCACCACTGACGTTCCAACCGACGGTTTACGCCGGACGCGTCGATCAGATCAACACAAACCTGATCGCGGGCGGTCGCCGCGCTCCGGTCGGCATTGTGGGCATTGATGCCGAAGGTCAGATCCCCACGGTTTACTCCTGGAGCTTCGGCATCCAGCGGGAACTCGGGGCCCGAACTTCGATCGACGTCAGCTATATCGCGAATCGCGGACGGTTTCTTCAGTATCGCCGCGATCTGAACCAACTCCCCCTAGGCACTACTCTGCAGCCGGGAGTGCTGACTGGCGTCAACGGCGTTTCGAATGCTTTGCGGCCCTATCTCGGCTACAGCAACGTTAACTTCGCCGAGTTCGGAGCCACATCGAACTACAATGCGCTGCAGGCTCGCGTCACCCGGCGCTTTGCCAAGAGCTTCACCGGCAACTTCAACTACACTTGGTCGAAAGCCCAGGGCGTAAACGAAAACGACTCGCAAGCGCTGGCGTACAGCTTCGACCGCAAGCGCGAGTACGGCTTGCTGAACTTCGACCGTAAGCAGATTGTGACGATGGACTTCATCTACGAGCTGCCGAAGTTGGCTAACGGCAACGCCTTCGTGAAGGCCGTTACGAACGGCTGGCAGGTGAACGGCATTGTCCGCTACTGGGGCGGCACGCCGTTGACGATTACGTCGAACGGCAACCCCGGCACCTTGGGCGGCGGTCCTCGCGCGAACTACATTGGCGGGACCGACATCAAGAACCCCAACCCGAGCGAGCTCGACTACTTCAACGTTTTCGCGTTTGCCCGGCCGCTGGAAGGTTCGCTGGGTAATACGGGCGAAGGCATTATCCGCGGCCCGAACATTCAACAATGGGACGTTTCGATGATCAAGACGACGACCTTCTTTGAACGGGTGAACGTCCAATTGCGCTTTGAAACCTTCAACACGTTCAACCACACGCAGTGGGCCGGGATCAACACCGGCTTGAATGTACCTAACCCCAACACCGCCCCGACCGCCGCCACCCGTGGCACGTTCGGCCAGGTGAACTCGACGCGCGATCCCCGCACGATCCAACTCGGGATCAAGGTCCTGTTCTAACCTCAGAACATGGTCCTCGTAACTTGTCTGGCCCTGCTGTTGTGGCAGGGCCAGACAACCCCTCAAGTTTTCGCTGACGCAGCTTTGGCTCTGCAGGCTAATCGCCTGCCGGAAGCCGAAGCAGGATTTCGAGAAGTACTCCGCCGCGAACCCAACAACCTTGGGGCGCTGGGTAACCTCGGCGTTCTTTATTCCCGCCAGAGCAAGCCCGCGCTGGCGATTGACACCTATGAGCGCGCTTTGCGCCTGGCTCCGAACGAACCCGGATTGCTGCTCAATCTCGGCCTCGCTCATCTCAAGTTGGACGACTACGCCAAAGCGAAGCCGCTTTTCGCGCGGCTATCGACGCCGCAAGCTCGCGAGCTTCACGCGATTTGCCAACTGCAAACTGGCGAAGTTGGTGCTGCGACGGCCGCCCTTGAGCGACTTGCGCCGACTCCCGCCGTCTACCATTTCCTTTCGCTCGCGTACGTGAAGCAGAAGGATATGCCGCGCGCCGAGGCGACGCTGGCCAAGCTCTATTCTGTTCTGCCGACCGCTGAGGCGCATTATTTGGAAGGCCGTGTTTGGTACGACGCAGCGTTGTTCGACAAGGCGTTGGCGAGTTTCGTGCAGTCCGGCCACGCGCTCGAGACGGGGAAGACGCTGATTAGCCTGCGCCGGTCGGCGGAGGCGGTTGCGGCGCTTCGCCGGGCTTTGGCCGAGAACCCGAACGACGTCGAGGCGCAGTATTTTCTCGGTGCGTTGCTTGTGCAAGAGGGCGATCCGAAGGCGGCCATTCCGTTGCTGACGGGCGTGACGACCGCCCGCCCCGACCTATGGGGCACGCCCTACTATCTGGGCAAGGCGCAACTGCTGCTGGGCAACGCCAAGGCCGCTTTGCCGTTATTGGAAACTGCTGCCAAACGGGCTCCGGACGAGGCGCCGGTCCACTATCAACTGGGCCGGGCGTTTCAGGCGCTGGGCCGCGCGGCGGATGCCAAGCTGGCATTCGCCAAGGTTGCCAAGCTGCAACGGCAAGCCAATAACGAATCGATCATGATGAAGTAAGCTTGTGCCTTTCTGGCGACGCGATCTCGTCTGGCACTTTTTCCCCAAGGCGTAGCCTGGCGCGGCGTGAAGCCGCGGCGGGAGGGCGGCGTGGATCGCTACTGGAAACCACTGGCTCGACCTGTTCATCCCGTCCGGGGCACGCTTTGGAACGAAGACACCGGAGACGATCAATCGCCTTTGGTGGCGAAACTGCAACGTCAAGCCAACAACGAATCGATCATGATGAGGTAAGCCTGTGCCTTTCTCTCGACGCGATCGTCTGGCGCTTTTTTCCCTAAGGCGTAGCCTAGGGCGGCGTGAAGCCGCGGCGGGAGGGTTAGCCGTCGGGACTACCGTTCCAGAGCCGCTCTTTACGGATGCCGCCGTGGCGGCGGGGCTGAGCGCGTCCGGAATCTACGGCGGCGTGGATCGCTACGGGAAACCACTGGCTCGACCTGTTCATCCCGTCCGGGGCACGCTTTGGAACGGAGCCACCGGAGACGATCAATCGCCTTTGGTGGCGAAACTGCAACGTCAAGCCAACAACGAACCGATCATGATGAGGTAAGCCTGTGCCTTTCTCTCGACGCGATCTCGTCTGGCGCTTTTTCCCCCAAGGCGTACCCTGGGCCGGCGTGAAGCCGCGGCGGGAGGGCAAGCCGTCGGGACTACCGTTCCAGAGCCGCTTTACGGATGTCGCCGCCGCGGCGGGGCTGAGCGCATCCGGGATCTACGGCGGCGGGGATCGCTACTGGAAACCACTGGCTCGACCTGTTCATCCCGTCCAGGGCACGCTTTGGAACGAAGCCACTGGAGACGATCAATCGCCTTTGGTGGCGAAACTGCAACGTCAAGCCAACAACGAATCGATCATGATGAAGTAAGCCTGTGCCTTTCTCTCGACGCGATCTCGTCTGGCTCTTTTTCCCAAGGCGTAGCCTGGCGCGGGGTGAAGCCGCAGCGGGAGGGTTAGCCGTCGGGACTACCGCTCCAGGGCCGCTTTACGGATGTCGCCGCGGCGGCGTGGATCGCTACTGGAAACCACTGACTCGACCTGTTCATCCCGTCCGGGGCACGCTTTGAAACGAAGCCACCGGAGACGATCAATCGCCTTTGGTGGCGAAACTGCAACGTCAAGCCAAAGAATCTATCATGATGAAGTAAGCTTGTGCCTATTTCTCGACGCGACCTTCTAGCCCTCCTCATCCCTGGCGTCGCTTCGCATGGGCAAGGCGTAGCCTCGCGCGGCGTGAAGCCGCAGCCGAAGGGTAAGCCGTCGGGACTGCCGTTTAAGAGCCGCTTTACGGATGTCGCAGCGGTTGCGGGGCTGAACGCTCCGGTGATTTACGGGGGCGTGGATCGCAAAGATTATCTACTGGAGACCACCGGCTCGGGCGTGGCGTTCCTCGACTATGACAACGACGGCTGGCTGGACCTGTTCATCCCGTCCGGGGCACGCTTTGGGGTGAATCCGCCGGAGGCGATCAATCGGTTGTATCAGAACAACCGGGACGGGACGTTTACTGACGTGACGATCAAGGCTGGTCTCGCGCGGCAGGGTTGGGCTTGCGGGGTGGCCGTCGCGGATTACAACAACGACGGGTTTGACGACATTTTCGTTTCCTATTGGGGCCAGAACGTGCTTTACCGGAACAACGGGAATGGCACGTTTACGGATGTGACGAAAGAGTGTGGCCTGCTGCTGCCGCAGCGCCATTGGACGACCGGCTGCACCTTTGTCGATACGAACCGCGACGGGCATTTGGACCTGTTTCTGTCTACTTACGTTGATTTCGATCCGGAGCGGATCCCGAAGCCGGGGCAGAACCCGAACTGCAACTGGAAAGGGATTCCGGTGAACTGTGGTCCTCGGGGGCTGACGCAGGGTCGGTTTTTCTTGTTTCGGAACAATGGGAAGGGCGTCTATTCCGACGTGACGAAGGCGGCCGGGTTGGGTGATGCCCGGGCGTACGGGCTCACGGCGGTTGCCGCCGATTTCGATGAGGACGGCTGGCCGGACCTTTACGCGGCGTGTGATTCGGTTTCGAGCGTGTACTTCCGCAACAAGCGCGATGGGACGTTTGAAGAGGAGGCACTACCCCGCGGGGTGGCCGTGAATGAAGACGGGATGGAGCAGGCGGGGATGGGCTTGGGCGTGGGCGATTATAACCTGGACGGCCATCTGGACCTTTTCAAGACGCACTTTTCGGACGATACGCATATTCTTTATCGCAACGACGGGCAGGGTAATTTTACGGATACGACGAAGGTATCGGGGCTGGGCGTCGAGACCCGGTATGTCGGTTGGGGAGCGGGAATTGTGGACCTGGATAATGACGGCCGGCCGGACCTGTTCGTCGCTTCGGGGGCGGTGTATCCGGAGATTGAAGCCAAGCTGCCGGCGTACCCGTTTAAGAATCCGCGGATCATTTTTCGGGCGCTACCGAACGGGACTTTCGAAGAGTTGATTGACGAGGCTGGGCCGGGGATTTCTGCCGCGCATTGCAGCCGGGGGTGTGCGTTTGGCGACTTCGACAACGATGGTGACGTGGATATTTTGATCATGAATATGAACGAGCCGGTGTCGCTGCTGCGGAACGACGTGGACCCGGCGGCGAATTGGTTGAAGGTTTTGCTGACGGGGACGAAGTCGAATCGGTCGGCGATTGGGGCGCAGGTGAGGGTTCGGTATGGGGCGCGGGTGCAGGTGCAGGAGGTGCTGAGCCAGTCGAGCTATCTGTCGGTGAATGATCGGCGGCTGCATTTTGGGTTAGGCGCGGTGAAGACGGCGGAGGTGGAGATTCGGTGGCCGAGTGGGGCTCGGCAGGCGTTTGCGAAGGTGGAGGCGAATCATTTGCTGCTCGTGAATGAGACGGGGGGGATTACGGGGCGGCTGCGGCCGCCGTTTAGACTAGAGCCATGACGCTGTCTGAAATCCAAATTGTGTCAAACGAAAACGGTGAGCCTACGGCGGTGATCGTGCCCATAGAAATGTGGCGCGAAATCGAGTCCGAAAGGGAGACACGGTATCTACTGAGCTCGGAGGCGATGAAAAATCGGATCCTGGATGCTAGGTCGCGCGGAGAGGGGATTGAGGTAGAACAGGCACTCGCCAAACTTAGAATTTGACCCTGCCAATCATTTCTTGCCGTGCGTTCACCGAATAAGGTCTGGCTTGACTCCTCGAAATCTACGGATGAATCCGGCGCTCCACTTCAATCCGAGTCATCCTCTAGACCTTCACGACCGACTTGAGTCGAGAGCCTGATCGTTTGCTTCTCGCCCAGGCACTGCCGCCCATTCTGAGGCCTAGCCCAGCTTATAGGGGGCGCGATATTTGTAGCCTAATAGTTTATTGGCGGCCTCGCTGTTCGTGAAGCGTTCGGCCTTGCCGTCCCAATCGAGGAGGGCGCGGGTGCGGAGGGAGATGTGGCCGAGGATCGTGTTGGCCGTCGACAGGTGCCCTTCTTCGATGGGGCAACTAGGGGCCTTACGGGCTTTGACGGCGTCGAGGAAATTGCGGACGTGGGGCGGGGTGGAGTTGGACCCTTCCATGGAGCGGGCTTCGATTGTGGTCTTTTTTGAGGGGTTGTAGGCGCGTTCGGAGTCGCGGTCGAGCGGGGTGCGTTGGCCGATGAGCGCATCGGTGTAGCGCTCGGGGACTACCTCCCATTTGTTGGCGTAGATGTACATGGTGCCTTTGGTGCCGCGAATCTCCATTTCGGCTCCGCGGGCGGCAATGGCCGGGGCGGCGTTGGCGTTGTACTGGACGAAGACCATCATCATGTCGCCGAAGTCCCAGAGGACTTCGCAGGTGTCGGGGATTTCGCGGTTGTCTTTGACGGCGTAGCGGCCGCCCATGGCGACGACCGAACGGGGCGATTGCTTTTGGCAGGCCCAGCGGAGCATGTCCATGTAGTGCACGCCGAAATTGGTGATTTGGCCGCCGGAGTAATCGTAGAACCAGCGGAAGTTATAGAAAGCCCGGTTGCGATTGAAGGGGACTTTGGGGGCTGGGCCTAGCCATTGGTCCCAGAACTCGGGGCTGGGTGGGGCGGAATCGGGCGCGAGGCCGATGCCGTTGGGGGCTTCGTTTTGGACGTGGAAGCCACGGGCTACGGTGATGTGGCCGAGGTCCCCGCCCTTCAGATAAGCCACCGCTTCCTGGAGCATTTTGGAGCTGCGGCGCTGGATGCCGACCTGAACGATGCGCTTGGTTTCGGCGGCGACCTGGACCATGCGGCGGCCTTCGGAAACGGTGAGCGAAAGAGGCTTTTCGACATAGACGTCCTTGCCGGCGCGGCAGGCGTCGATCATCATGAGGGCGTGCCAATGGTCCGGGGTGGCGATGGCGACGGCGTCGACGTTCTTATCTTCGAGGAGCTTGCGGTAGTCCTTGTACCGAGTGGGAGTGACGCGGGATTTTTTGGCGGCGAGGTCGAGGTAGTCGTCGCGGAGGTCGCAGATGGCGACGGTTTGGGAGTCACCGAATTCGAGGAAGCCGTCGTGGACTTGGTCGCCGCGGTTACCGAGGCCGATGAAGCCCATGCGGAGACGATCGTTGGCACCGAGGATGCGGGAGTAGCTGAGGGCGGTGAGAGCGAGGACTTGGCGACGGTTCATGTTATGCGATTGCAATTGTGACTTGGTAGATTGGAGCGTGCGGCCTTTTATTCTACTATTTGCAATTGCGGCGGTGATGATGGCGGAGATTCGAGTTCATGGACACCGCGGGGCGCGGGCGGTGCGCCCGGAGAACACGATTCCG
>JANXMS010000583.1 GCA_025354525.1 Acidobacteriota bacterium | reverse complement strand
AAGCGTTTATATTCGAGGTTGCCGACGACGGTGGGAACGAAGGGGCGGAGATCGTCTTGGTAGGGGAGGAGGGAGGGGGCCGGAAGGGGGAGGGCGAGGGACACTTCCAATTATAACTGGTCTCTTTTGCCATTTTCAGTGGTTTCAGGCTATTATGCTGAAAACACAAAGGAAACCGAGCTCAATGCTACAAGCATGATGGCGTTTTCTGGACGGGCTCTATCTAGTTGAAAACATCGCGTGGGGGATGTTCGCATATTCAAACCCAGAGGCCGAGGGATGCCATTCCTTGAAACGAGTCGCTTGGAATCACACCCAACCGCGCCTGCGGGAGGCTGCGGTATCCGTCTTATCTTACATTCACTCAGATGAAGCGTGGGGTGACTTGGCGGAACTGCTGGAGTCGACTGACCCGGTCGTGCGAAATAAGGCCATGCTTGGTCTTCATCAAACGGTTGAATTTGGCAGAACAGGCAAGGCAAGTCCCTTTGAGAGAAAATTGATGGACCGGGGAATATCTGCGACGCGAAGTGCACGGCGCCGACCTGAAGTTCCCGAGTTGAGTAGGGCAGCAGCACGGGTAGAAAAGGAGGACGTGGAGGCGCTTTCTTTCTGGAAGCGATATGTCCGTGATAATCCGTAAAGTACAACGAGAAAACTTTGGCGCTGTACCGATCAGGCAGGGCCCGGCAGTTACGGAACCCATGGAACTGCCTCGTCTCTAACTAATTGACCTGACTGTCCGTTTCGGCGGTTTGGTGCGATTCTCTCGACTTGGTGTCTTTTCGAATTCCCAAGTCGGGCAGATACGAAGAGACATGGAATCAGCATACCGAGTCTGCTAGAATCCCTCGCAGGAGATTCCACTCAATGGCCCGCAAACTCTCTCGCCGTCAGCTCGCCGCCGGTTCTCTACTCGCCGCCCCCGCCCTCGCCGCCCCGGCCAAACTAACCCCCGGTGCCTTCTCGGTCAGCCTCGCCGTCAAGGATATCGCCGCCTCCAAGCTCTTCTACGAGCAACTCGGTTTCACGGTCACAGCCGGGAATCAAGCCAAGAACTGGCTCGTCCTCCGGAACGGCGACCACGTCATCGGCCTCTTCCAAGGCATGTTCGAAAAGAACATCCTCACCTTCAACCCCGGCTGGGACCAGCACACCAAAAAACTTGCCGCCTTCGCCGACATCCGCGAACTCCAGAAACAACTAAAAGCCCAAGGCGTCAAACTAACCACCGAAGCCGACGAAACCACCAAAGGCCCCGCCAGCTTCACTCTAACCGACCCCGACGGCAACCAAATCCTCTTCGATCAACACGTCTAAGACAGCAGTAACTCCAAATCCTCCCGCTTCAAATCCCGAATCAAACTGTTATCGCCCTGAATAATCGAAGCCGCCAAATCACGCTTCGACCTCTGTAACTCCAGCACCTTCTCCTCCACCGTATCCCGCGCAATCAGCCGATACGCAAACACCGGCCGCATCTGCCCAATCCGGTGCGCCCGGTCCACCGCCTGCGCCTCCACCGCCGGATTCCACCACGGATCCAACAAAAACACATACTCCGCCGCCGTCAAATTCAACCCCAATCCCCCCGCCTTCAAACTAATCAAAAACAACTTACAATCCGCATCGCCCTGAAACCGTTCCACCTTCGACTGCCGATCCCGCGTCTTGCCGTCCAGATACTCATAAACCACCCCCGCCTTGTCCAGCCGATCCCGCAAAATCTTCAAAAAACTCGTAAACTGCGAAAACACAATCGCCTTGTGTCCCGTCTCCATCACCTCTCGCAACTGTTCCTCCAGCGCCTCCAGCTTCGCGCTCGGCTCCTCGGACCGACTCTTGTCAATCAGCCCCGGATGGCAAGCCGCCTGCCGCAGCCGCAGCAACGCCTCCAACACCATAATCTTCGACTTCGCCAACCCATCCGTCTCAATCCGCTTTAACAGCCCATCCCGATAGTGCTGCCGCAGCTCATCGTAAAGCTTCCGCTGCGCCGGCTCCAACTCGCAATACACCGTCTGCTCCGTCTTCGCCGGCAACTCCTTAACCACTTGGTCTTTCGTCCGCCGCAGTATAAATGGCCGCAACGCATGCGCCAACAGCGCCCGCGTCTCCGGCTCCATCGTCTTACCCCCACCGCTCGTCAGTTGAAATACACTCGCCGCCCCCAACATCCCCGGATTCAAAAATTCAAACAGGCTCCACAACTCCCCCAAATGGTTCTCCACCGGCGTCCCGCTCAACGCCAACCGATGTTGACTCTGCAACAGACGCACCGCCTTCGCCGACTCCGTACCCGCGTTTTTAACCGCTTGCGCCTCGTCCAAAACCACGTAGTCAAACGCCACGTCTTTCAGCCGCACCGCATCGCGCCGCAGCGTGCCGTACGTCGTCACCACCAAGTCGTAATCCGTAAAATCGCCAAACGCCCGGCCCAGTCCCGTATAGTCCAACACCCGCATCTCCGGCGTAAATCGTCCCGCCTCCTGCTTCCAGTTGAAAATTAGCGATTTTGGCACCACCACGAGCGACGGCCCGTGCTTGCCCCGGCGCTCCTCCAACATCGCTAACACCTGCGCCGTCTTCCCCACGCCCATGTCATCCGCCAGGCATCCTCCAAAAGAGAACCGCCGCAGAAACTCCATCCACCCCAACCCCTCGCATTGATAATCGCGCAACTGCCCCATAAATCCCGCCGGCTGCGCCACCGACTTTACCCCCTCAAACACTTTCAATTCCGTCCGAATCCGCGCGAACTTCTCGTCAAACTTCGCCTCCGGTTGCGACGCCAGCAAGGCATCCAGCAGCCCCGCTTGACTCATCCGAAAGCGGATCTCCCCTTTCACCGCGGTCCCCATCCTCGTCAACATCCCGATGCGCCGCAGCCACTCCTCCGGCAGCACTCCGTACGTCCCGTCGTCCAGCCGAACCATGCTCTCCCCGCGCCGCAAAGCTTCCAGCAACGCCGGCAGCTTGGCCGACGTCTCGCCGTACTCCACTTCGCCCTGCAACTCAAACCAGTCCACCCCGCTCGATACCGCCAGCTTAAACTCGCCCGGCCGCCGAAACACCTTGCCATCAGCGTCCAAATGCCAACCAGCCTCCACTAAACCGCGCACCAGCGTCGGCAGTTTTGTTGAGACAATTTCCCATCCCGGAGTTGGGTCGTAGTAACTCGTCGGCAGCGCTCTCGCCCCCCTGTCTAACAAAAACTGTCGCGCCGCTTTCTCCCCCGCCACATCCCGCCGCACAAACCGTCGCCCCTCCGAGTCCAGAAACCCACTTACCAATTCATACTCGCTGAACTGGCGCCCTTCGTATTCGAACGAAAGCTCCGCGCCTAACCGATTTCCGCCGCTGCTCGTCCCCTGCTTCTCCCCGTGGATCCGCAAACACGGCCGCGGCGCCACATTCACCACTTCAAATTGAAGCGACTCCGGCAGCTCCAACTCCGGCAGCCCCGGCGTGCACACTAACGCCCCTAAAAGCTCATTCAACTCCCCCTCTGGAACCTCAAACTTCGGCGGCTGACTCAGCAGCTTCATCCAGTCGAAACGGGCCGTCTGCTCCAGCGGACTCACCTTCCCCTTCGCGAACACCATCCCGCCCTGGGTCACGAGCGAAACCTCGGCCAGCTTCAGCGTCTCCTCGCCTCGCCGAAAGACACCCTCTAACAGCCAACTTTTCGCCTTATCCTCCCGCAGCCGTAGCCCAAATCGCCACGTCCCCTCATCGCTCCATGCGAGCAGGACCAATCGATCCGGTAGCGCGCCGTCGCCCAGATAACACCGGCCCGTACGGACCAACATCGGGACCAGCGTCTCCGCCAGCGCATGCGGAATGCTGCACGACGGCGAAACCTGTCCATGGTAGCCAGCCGCCATTCGACTATAGCCGTAGTGATCGGTTCCTCCCGTAATCGCCGAAAAAATCGCTCGATCCTCCGCCGACAGTTGTGGGATCAGGTTTCGGTCCAGCTTCAGTTGCTTTTGCATCCCGAAGTCCCCATTCAGTTTGCGGTCTCGCGAGTACAACGAAAGCACCGTCTCACCCGCCGCCACGCTCTGCTGCAACTCGACGATATAAAGGATCTGCCGCTTCTCCGGCCACTCTTTCCCCGTGATAAAACTCCCGGCCGGGCTCTTCGCCAAGCCAGCCATCCGCTGCTTCCATTTCGAAACTTGCGGTGGCGGCGCCACTAGCTTCAACGGCGGAGCGACCGTCCGCTGCGGCTGGGTCGGCAGTTCGTCGTCAAAATCATCGAAATCGAGATAATCCGCGCCAATTTCGACAATCTCCTGGATGTCCCGAACCGCGCTCAGAAAGCCCTTACTCTCCGCCATCAACACCGTCGCCCAAAGATGTTTGCAGGGTCCGGACGACTCAAAGTAAGGGCAGTCACAGCACAGCGAAAGGTCTCCCCCCTCCCAGTCGATCTGTACATCATAGGTGCTGCGCGAACCCCTCACCACCGCGACCACTTGATCAACCAACCCCGTCTGAATCTGAACCGCGCCACGTTTAAAGTAAGCGCTGCCGCGAGACCGAATCGCCGCATCAAAAGCGCCCGCCACCTGCGTCGAAAGTGTCATCACTCCGTCCCCGTCAATTTCGTCATCAAACTATTGTAGGTCCGGTCTACTCCGCCGCCGCAGAGCCCGCCGAACTAGCCCCACCGAAGGCCAACCCGCCATTCCTCGCCCGTCGTGATAAATCCTACACCCCAGCCCATATCCCCGTGCCTCGGCCTCCGGCCCTTCCAGGTCGCAGCCATCAATCCGCACGGTCGGCGATCCGATCAACCGCTGAGCCTGAGCCGCCGCCACGGTTTCAACCGGCACCATATCCACCTGCTCCGATAGCCCTTCCAATTGAAGCGCCTCCCGCACGTTGTTCGCCGCAGCAACGTACGACGGACACCCCTCAAAATAAAAGAGTTCAATCCCCATCGCTAGGCCTCTCAGTCTACACCGCCGCGCTACACTGCAACAATGGAAAGAGCGCTTAGCTCCGGAAAAAGAACCCTCGCGGTGATCGCTTTTCTTGCCCTCGGCGCCTGCCGGAATGAGCCCCTCCCGGCACCTGGTGCCGCCGCCGAACTAGCGGCGGTACGGGCAGTTCTTCACCACTACGTTTTGTCCATCAACTCGGCCGACGTCGCGCTGGCCCGAACAGTATGGGCTGATCGCGACGACATCTCCTTCATACATCCCCTCGGCCATGAAGTAGGCTGGGAACAGATCAAGACGAATGTGTACCAGAAACTCATGGGCGAGCTCTTCTCCGCCCGAACTCTCACCATCAAGAAGCTCTCCATCAAGCCACACGGCGAATCCGCCATCGCCGAATTCTACTGGGAATTTAACGCCACCTTTCGAAAGGATGGAACAGACCTCAAGACGCTCGGGCGAGAAACACAGGTGCTCTGGAAAGACCGAAACGGCACCTGGAAGTTAGCCCACGTCCATTACTCGGGCATGCCGACCAACGTCCTTAGAATGGGTCTTTAATTTGTCCACCATGGTCCGACAAGCCACCGTCGCCGACCTCGAACTCCTCGTCCCCCTCTTCGATGGATACCCCCAGTTCCTCTTGGACCGTTTCAAACACAACCAGTCCGTCATCTTTATAGCCTTCGCCGATCAAGCCCCCGTCGGCTTCACCCAGCTCTATCCCAGCTTCCCCTTCGAGGCCCTCGCCCGCATCTTTGCCTTGAACGATCTCATCGTCCTCCCGTCCGCTCGCCGACTCGGCATCGGTGCCGCGCTTTTGACGGCTGCCGCCGAGTATGCCCACCACGTGCGCGCCCTCCGCCTCGTCCTCTCCACCGAGTTGACCAACTCCACCGCGCAAGCGCTCCATGAGAAGTTGGGTTGGAAGCGAAACACCGATCTCCTTACCTACCAATGGATACTCTGAAAAAGTGACCCAAAGCACGCCGCCGCCCATCGTCGATGCCGTCCGAACCGGAGACGTCGCCAAGTTGAATCAACTCCTCACCGCGGACCCAACTCTGGCCAACACACGACCCGACGGCCAGCGGACTCTCCTCCACATCGCCACCGACTGGCCCGGCCATTTCCCCAACGTTCGCCAAACGATCTCCACGCTGGTTGCCCACGGAGGCCACTGCCTGACATTTTCATTCGGTTTGCCGGTTCGGTTGAATTCAGACAGGACGTTAGTATCGAGCAGGAACCCGTCGCTCATAGCTCGAAAGGTCGGGGATATTCCTTGCGCCGTTCTAAATCGAGATTGGCTCCGGCTAAAGGCGATTCCATAAGAAACTGCGCGAGACTTTGTTTGACCGGCGCGCTTGCGTGGGGTTGACGATCCCGAAGGTAGCGGCGCACGGCATCGCTCACCAGCTCGTCGGTGGGCCGGTGTTCCTCATTGGCGGCGCGGCGTGCTTCGGCCAGAAGATCGGGAGGCATCTGCACGGTACTATTTTCCTGGCTGGTGGTCTTCATATCCATGGGCGCAACTCTTATCATTTCATTATGCCAGTCAGAAGATGACACCCTCGAACCCGCCACCCTGCCGAATATCCCCTTCTCTTCGGCGAGACTATGCAATGCCTTCGCGACTGCCCGACCCAACGGCCCGGCCCTTCTCGCTGCGCTTCCTACCCAACGCCGCGCCACTCACCCCTCCTACCGATCCCTGCGAATGACAGCGTCGAAACCGCCGCCCCACGAACCGGCCCTCGGTCCGCGTGCCATCCTCCTCAATGCGTACGAGCAGCCCGCGACGATCCGGATGCGGCTCGTACTGTGGAAACGGCCCAGCCGCCAGCGCTGCGGCCACCCGCGCCCGACCAGCCGGCGAGTCCACACTTTCGAGAATCTCAGAAACTGGCACGCTCCCCCCTCGCCGACACAAATCCAATACCTGACGCCCTTCGAGATGCGAATCGACGGACCGCCCAAGCCGCGCCCAAAACTCCACTTGTCCCGCGATGGACCGTTGCATTGCCTCGCCCGTTAATCGAGCCTCCAAAACTAAACCGTCCGAAAGCTTTACGGGTTGACTCATGGCGGATTAGTAGCATATTGCTACCCATTCCAACGGAAGGCCCCCTTGCTCCACCCACGCGAACGAAAACTCGCCGTACAGGCACGCGGAAAGAGACGTCACACCTCCAAGAAATCATTGCAACTGCCAGGATCGGAAACGGACGGCCAACCTGCCGGCACCGGTGGTTCATGAAGCGCAGGATGTCATGCCGCTCGGTAACCCTGTTCTTGGGCTCTCGAGTCGGATAGTATGGGGCTACCATGGAGAGTGCCGAATACCCACGTTATGTAACAGCGGCTTTAGGAAGGTACTTACTCGAGCGCGACTGAATCTCGACCCGGCGCGGACCGAACGAAACATGCTTTCGCGCACTCTCCGCCTCCAGCCGTTTGTACTCGGCAAAGATAGCATCGAGATCGTAATCGAATTGGGCCGCGTGTTCCTCGCGAATCCGCCGGACTTCCGCAATGATCGGATCTTCCACCGCGTCAGTCTCCCATCATTTGCTCTGGGGTGCAAAGGGTCGGTATGCGATAACCCAGGTCTAAGCAGGCGGATTGAAGCCGCTCAAAGACTTCAGCGTTTGCAATATGTTTGCAGTTCCACGTCAACAAGAAATCCATTCCTTCAGCAGTGGCCACCGCAACGTGCAATGCGTCTTCAATCGACTTCTTCGGAATCAATCCGCGATCAACAAAAACGCGGGCCATCGTTCGAGCCCTGTCGTCCAAGCTCAGCACGTCAATTCCTTCTAACTCCAACAATCGCCTCGCGCCGGCCGACTCGTCACCTCGTGCGGCTTCCCGAAGCACAAGTTCAGAGATGTACACCTCAAATCGGCCTCGGTCGTTCGCCCACCAGTCCGCAGTGAGCTCCTGATGTGCGACGACTACAAGATCCCGACTCCGGCGCCCCGTCAGGTAGCTCGCCACGCTTGTTTCGATGTAGACCTTGCGTCTCACAACGTCCAAATCTCGATGACATCCTCCCAACTCTGCGCGCTCCAGCGCACCAATGGAGACGAGTCGGTCGCGTGATCGGTGCCAATTGGATCTCCGGCGCATTGACTCAATCGTCTTGCGGTGAAAAGTGGTTGACGCCGGACAGCCACTGTAGCCCATCGCCGATTCGGTCACCGTGGGAACCCCGGACGGCCGCTTCGCATCTCAATCGATCCTCTTTCCGTCTCAGTCACGTGCCCCAAGTCATGATTGAAGCGTCTCGCTTCAATCACCGACCCCGCGCCCGGCAGCCCTCGCTAGTCAGACTGCGAATTAAGGTCTCTACCGAAGGAACGAACGACGAAGAAAGAGAGCCGTAAGCCTCCCTTCTAAAGCAGGTCCACCTATTTTCGTAACTCTTTACGAGTCCCTGCCGCCCCAGCGCTGCCAGGTACTCCTCGACACTATAGGGGGGCTTCAGAAGCCGCCCCCGAACCTTACGCACCGCCCCGCAGAACCCGCCGGGCCAAAGGCTGAGTTGATTACACAGGAATTCATCAGGATGCTGGGCTTCAATCTGAAAGTCCGCCAGCACCGCATCCGGGAAATCCTTCAAGCTCTGCGTCACGATCACGTCACAGCGACCAACGATTGCCGCGGCTAGAACATGCCGGTCGTCCGGATCAGGAAGCGTAAGGGCGGAAATCAATGGCTCATAGCCCGTGACGAGGCTGTCGCGGGTCGCTTGGTCCATCAGCTCTCGCGTTCTCTCAAGCGCCGCTCGGTCCCGCTGCGGATCGTTGCGCAGCGGGGGAGAGATTGCTCCCTACGTGAGGCAAACTGTAGCGCCGCTCGGTCCCGCTGCGGATCGTTGCGCAGCAGCGCCTCAATCCATTCCCGATGGATCTCCGCCGTCCATTTTGCCTTGAAAGAATCCATCACCGCCAGTTGCAGGAAGATATCCCGCAGCGGTGCCGGGTAGAGCACATTCGCATCCAGCAGAGCCCTATGCTGGCTCATTGGCTCAATAGCCCATCCGAAGTTCCTGCGCTTCGCGCGTTAGCTGGTCCAGGATAGCCTCACGCTCCCGATCAATCTTCGCCTTATACGCCATCACGTCTTCCATCCGGACACGGCGGTGCCTACCTACCTTGCGATGCGGCAACACATTCTGCTCCAGCAACTTGATCAGAAATGGACGAGAAACGTTCAGCGCGTCTGCAGCCTGCACCGTAGTTAGCTCCTCGTGCTCAGGGATCAGGGTAACTCCCCTTCCCGCTGCCATCGCTTCGAGGATCTCCAGCAAGAGCGAGACAGCCCCGGCGGGAAGCTCCATCGGCTGATCCAAGTCGGCTTCCCTGAAGTGCAAACGCAACGACCCCCGCTGTTGCACAAACTGCGAAAGCACCTCACCGGATGCGCGAGCCATCGCTGCGTCCTTTGCGGAGGGAGGGAGTTGTCTATGGGTAACCAGGGTCATCGAAGTCGCTCCTCTACATTCTTCTCTCTTTTAAAGTACGCCACAAATGCACTAAATGCAACAACCGCAGTAAGTGAATAGTGCTCCGCGACGGCCCTAATCGCTCGCATCATCCAATCTCGGCTCTAGCGCTTCCAACAACTTCTAAATGAAGCCCACATTTATCGATAATAGATTCCCATCACACGCATTCATATTTATTTCTTCTTTGTTTTCAACATATTAAAACAGGGCTATATTGACATCTAGGAATCCAGTGTTACTCTAAATTGAGAAGTAGCCCACTGAGCCATCCCGGCCCCGTGGGCTTTTTTATTTCCCGAACGGAGATCGAAAATGCAAGACAATCTATCCAGCGACGGCCTCACAGAGGACCAGCGAAAAGCCCGCCGCGCTGAAATCAATCGTCAAAACGCCCAAAAAAGCACTGGGCCAAAATCCGAAACCGGAAAAATGAACTCCCGCATCAACAGTCTAAAAAACGGCAGCCGAACCGTCATCGTGGACTTTACCAACTCCGCTGGGCTCGCCATGCTCTCCGGCGAAGACGCGGCGGAATATCGCGAAATGGTCGCCGAATATTCACGCTATTTAGCTCCCAGAGATCGCGTCGAATCCGGCATCGTCCAACGAATTGTCGACGCGCAATGGCGCATGGTTCGCAACTCAAAACTCCAAACGCTCGAACTCGAAGCCTGCCTTAGTGAGGTTCGCGAAATCGAGCACCCCGGGCTCGGCGCCCATCTTGTCGGTGCCGTCGATCTGATCAGTGCCACCCGAATGGCCTTCGATTCAAAAATGCCCCAGCAGCTCCAAAGGGAAGAAGCAGTACTCGCCCGGCTCATCAACGCCAGCCTCCGAGAGCTAACTATGCTCCGAAAACTGAATCCAATGCCCAAATCGCCGGTTCGGCCCCGTACCGAGTACCTCGGCCCGGACGTCGGCCCCGTCGACGACATTTTCAAAGCACAGCAGGCCGAAGCTGATGCAAACAAAGAAGAAACTGCCCCACAAGTCACCGAGCGAAGCCAAGTCGAAACCGGCTGGACCCCCGTCACTGACCGACCAACTAAGCCTCTAACCCGTTCCGTCGGGTCGACCATCGAAACCAATGCCTTCATGGAAATCACCTAACTCACTTCGAGTCCAAAAACCAAGCCTTCCGCTCGGTATCAAGCGCTTAGGGAAGGGAGAAAAACCCACTCTTACAGCGGAGCCCTGCCCCAAAATAGACCCGGATCACCCGGCTTCCCACTGGGTCACCGCCAATCTCGGCTTCACCCCCGATCCCCGTCAAGCCGAGTTCCTCGACCGCTCTGACCCCCGCCTCGCCTTCGTCACCTCCCGCCAATCCGGCAAAACCCAGGCCGCCGCCGCCAAAGCCCTCCATCAAGCCCTTACCCACCCCGGCTCGGACTATCTCCTCTTCGCCCCCGTCTCCCGCCAATCCGGCCACTTACTAACTCGTATCCGCCACTTCTGTAAGTTCATCAACCTGTCCACTAACTCCGACCCCGATCACGATAACTCCATCGTCCTCCCCAACGGCTCCCGCTTCATCGCCCTCCCCGGAGTCCCCGGTAACATCCGCGGCTTCTCCGCCGTCCGCGCCGTCATCGTCGATGAAGCCGCCTTCGTCGACGACGCCCTCTGGGCCGCCGTCTCCCCCATGCTCGCCGTCTCCAGCGGCAGCCTATGGGCCCTCTCCACGCCCAACGGCCAAACCAACGTCTTCTACAGCATCTGTAACACCCCCGCCAACGGCTGGGCCGTCCTCCGCTCCCCCGCCGCCGATTGCCCCCGCATCGCCCCCGCCTTCCTCGCCGCCGAACGCGCCCTCCATGGCGAAGCCCTCTACGCCCAGGAATACGAATGCGCCTTCGTCGCCGCCTCCGTCCAGTTCCTTGACCGTTCCGTCATCGCCCGCTCGAAACAGCCCGACCTCCCCACCGGCACCCTCTGCTACGGCCTCAATGAGCTCTTCATCGGCATCGACGTCGGTAAGCGCCAGGACCATACCGCCATCGTCGCCGTCGAATGCCACCTCACCCAAACCCGCGACCGCGACCCCTTCACCGGAACCCACATCGTCACCGCCCACTTACTCGTCCGCTACGCCGAATCCCTCCCCCTCGGCTCGGATCACTTAGACCTTCCCAGCCGCCTCCGCGCCGTCATCGCTTCCCTTCCCGGCCCCCATAAACACACCCATTTCATCATCGACGCCACCGGCGAAAGCACCCTCATCGAAGTCCTCCGCCGCGACAAAACCCTGCGCCAACACCCCCTCACCCCCGTCGCCATCACCGGCGGACACCAAGCCACTCACTTACCCGGAGGTTACGAAGCCATCTCCCGCCCTGACTTACTCACCCGCCTCCGCGCCGCCTTCGGCACCCACAAACTAACTCTCCCCATCGACACCCCCGGCCTCGCCGAACTCGAAACCGAACTCATCGCCTTCCGCTCCGATGGCCACCAACCCGAACACGACGACCTGGTCTTCGCCCTCGCCCTCGCCGTCTGGCTCGCCTTCCAACGCAAGAAGGACCTCTTCTTCCCTCACCCCGGAGCCCACCAGCGGCCCCAATAGTGTAGACTCGGAGTTTTGGAGGTGGATCTTCCCTACTGGGCCTGTATCCAATGCGCGCAAACCGCTCCTTCCCGCTGTAGTCCAGCGAAGCCTCGCGTCCCTGTTCAATCTGGTCTTCCCCCAAGACTGCAAGGTTTGTTCGCATCCCGTCGCTCACGCCGGTCGCATCCCGGTCTGCTCGTCTTGCCTCGCCCAGCCTGCTCCCATGGCGGCGGACTACTTCTGCTCCCAGTGCCGAACTCCCTTCATCAACGACGCCCCTCTCGATGATCACGGCGTCTGCAGCCGCTGCCGCTCCGGCCTCACCGGCTACGACACCGCCTACTCCTTCGGCTACTACGAAGGCGTCCTCAAAGACCTCATTCACCTCTTCAAGTACTCCCGCATTGAACCCCTCGCCCAACCCCTCGGCAACCTCCTCCTACGCGCCATTCCGTTAGACCAACGCTTCGACCTCGTCGTCCCCGTCCCCCTCCACTGGCGTCGAAGGCTTTGGCGAGGCTTCAACCAAGCCGAACTCCTCGCCCGGCCCCTCGCCCACCGACTTGGAGTAACGGTCAGCGATGTCTTGCGAAGGTCGCGCAACACCGAAACGCAAGCTAGCCTGAGCCCCTCAGAGCGCCGGTCTAATGTGGCCGGCGCTTTCGTTTTGCGCAACCCTAACGCCGTCCGTGGCCTGCGCATCCTACTCATCGACGACGTCCTCACCACCGGCGCCACCGTCGGTGCCGCCGCCACGGTCCTCCGCCACGGCGGAGCCCGACACGTCGCCGTTCTCACCCTTGCCCGTGTCGACCGTCGTCCCTCCTGGGCCTCTCGTTCCGCCGAAGAGGTCGCCAGCCCTGTTACTAGTCTCACGAGTCAATCAGTTAAAGGAGCCAAGTAAGAATGACCGCCATCGACCGCTTACATCAGCCCGTTCTGGTACTCAACGCCAGTTACGAGCCAATCAACGTCTGCGCCGCCCGCCGCGCCGTCGTTTTAATACTCAAAGGGCTAGCCTCGGCAGAAGAACACGTCGCCGCCCACCTCCATTCCTTCAACCGCACCATCCCCTTGCCCAGCGTCATCCGCCTCCTCGAATATCGCCGCATCCCCCAGCAAACCCGCGCCCTGTCGCGCAAAAACATTCTCATGCGCGACCGCCACACCTGCCAGTACTGCCATCGCATCCTACCCACCGGCGAACTCACCCTCGACCACGTCATCCCCCGCTCCAGAGCCGGCGGATCCTCCTGGGAAAACCTCGTCGCCTGCTGCCATCCCTGTAACAACCGCAAAGGCAATCGAACCCCCGAAGAGTCCGGCATGAAACTAGGCAAACAACCCCGACCCTTCAGCCTCCATACCAGCCGACACCTCATGCGCATGCTCGGTAACGCCGACGCCCGCTGGCGCAAATACCTCTTCTACTAATGGCCCAGTAACTAAATCCCCACGATTCGCTCTCTTATCTGACGGAGGCTTTTGCCATGGGCTGGTCCCTACAACTCGGTACATTCGCGGGCATCCGCGTCCAGGTGCATTTCACCTTCTTGATCTTCCTGGCCTGGATCGTTGTCTCCGGCCTCGTCGCCGGTAAAGGCCAACAAGTCGTCCTCGCTAACACAGCCTTCATGCTCGCCCTCTTCGGCTGCGTCGTCCTCCATGAGTTCGGCCATGCCCTCACCGCCAGACGGTACGGCATCCTCACCAAAGACATCACCCTCCTCCCCATCGGCGGCGTCGCCCGGCTCGAACGAATGCCCGACGACCCCCGACAAGAATTGTGGGTCGCCCTCGCAGGCCCCGCCGTCAACGTCGTCATCGCCGCCGGCCTTTGGGCCTGGCTTTTGGTCAATCGCCCTGGCTTCAACCTCGCCGCCATCGACATCGCCAACGCCCCCTTCGCTGAACGCCTCCTGGTCGTCAATATCTCCCTCGTCATCTTCAACATGCTCCCCGCCTTCCCGATGGACGGCGGTCGCGTCGTCCGTGCCCTCCTAGCCACCCGCATGGACTACGGACGCGCCACCCAATACGCCGCCAATCTCGGCCAAGCCATGGCCCTCCTGTTCGGCATCGTCGGCTTCTTATCCAATCCCATGCTCTTATTCATCGCCCTCTTCGTCTGGATCGGCGCCGCCCAGGAAGCCAGCATGGTCCTCATGAAGTCCGCTCTCGCCGGCATCCCAGTCAGCGCAGCCATGATGACCAACTTCGAATCCGTCACCCCGCTCGACTCCCTCGACCACGTCTCCCAACTCATCCTCAGCGGAGCCCAGCAGGACTTTCCCGTTCTCGACCAAAATCAAGTCGTCGGCGTCATCACCCGAGCAGACCTTCTCAAAGCCCTCGCCCAAAAAGACGCCCCCTCGGTCAACGAAATCATGCGCCGCGATTTCCCCCTCGCCCACGCCTCCGACATGCTCGAAACCGCCCTCCAGCGCCTGCAAGCCTCCCCCTGCCCCACTATGCCCGTCCTCCAAAACGATTCCCTCGTCGGCCTGCTCACCGCTGAAAATCTCGGCGAGTTTCTTATCATCGAGAACGCCCGCCACCAGCGCCCCGCCCTCCTCACGCAATGACTCAAAGCCCCTGGCACCACCTCACCCCCGAAGAAGCCGTCTCCCAACTCGGCTCTTCTCCCGCCGGACTGTCCGCCGCCGAAGCCGCTCAACGCCTCACCGCCAATGGCCCCAACCAGCTCACCGAACCCCCTCGCATCAACCCACTCTGGATTCTCCTCGGCCAGTTCAAAAGCCTCATCGTCTGGATCCTCATTGGCGCCGGCATCCTCTCCGGCTTCCTTGGCAATCTGACGGATTCCGTCGCCATCTTAACCATCGTCGTCCTCAATGCTGCCATTGGCTTCTACCAGGAGTTCCAGGCAGAACAGTCCATTGCCGCCCTGAAAAAGTTAACCGCTCCGCTCGCTAAGGTCCGACGCGACGGCCAAGTCGCCTCTCTCCCCGCCGTTCAACTCGTCGTCGGAGATATCCTCGTCCTCGAAGCCGGCGACCTCGTAGCCGCCGATGCCCGCCTCCTCGAAGCCGCCTCGCTCAAATGCATCGAGTCCCCCCTCACCGGGGAATCAGAGGCAGTCCAAAAGCAGCCCGGGAAAATGGAGCATGATCAAGTCCCCCTCGGCGACCGCGAAAACATGGTTTTCAGCGGCACCAGCGTCGCCGCCGGCACCGCCGTCGCCGTCGTCGTCGCTACGGCTGGCAACACCGAACTCGGCCAGATCGCTGGACTCATCACCGAAGCCGGAGCCGAACAGGATACCCCGCTCCAGAAGAAACTCGACGCCGTCGGTCGCATCCTCGTCTGGGCCGCTCTCGGCGTAGTCGTGCTCATCTTCGTCCTCGGGCTCCTTCGAGGCTCAGCGTTCCTTGAACTTTTCATGACCTCCGTCAGCCTCGCCGTCGCTGCCGTCCCCGAAGGTCTCCCCGCTGTTGTCACCGTCGCACTCTCGCTCGGCGTGTCCCGTATGGCCCGTCGCCGCGCTCTCGTCCGCAGACTCGCCGCCGTCGAAACCCTCGGCTCAACCAGTGTCATCTGCACCGACAAAACAGGCACCCTCACCGTCGGCGCAATGACCGCTCGCTCCCTCTACGTCGCCGGCCAATCCTACCCGCTCTCGGACGATGCCCTGGAGCCTTCCGAACCGCTCCGCGAACTCTCAACCGTCCTCCTCGGCTGCAATAACGCCCGTCTCACGCCGAACGTCGTCGGCGACCCCACCGAAGTCGCCCTCCTCCGCGCTGGAATCAAAGCCGGCGGCGACCTCGACCGCCTCCATCGCGAACTCCCCAAGCGCCACGAAATCCCCTTCGATTCCGACCGCAAACGCAGCACCGTCATCCGCCAGATGCCGAACCAACAGCTCCGCGCCTTCATCAACGGCGCGCCGGACTCGCTGCTCGAACGCTGCTCTCAGCTCTACACCGCCACCGGTATCCAACCCCTCTCCGATGCGGACCGCCAGCAAATTCTCGGGCAAATCACCGCCATGGCGGAACAAGCCCTTCGCGTTCTCGGCTCCGCCTATCGCGACCTCGAGGCCCCTCTCCCCGATGGCTTCACCGCTGAAGCCGTCGAGCAAAACCTCGTCTTCGTCGGCCTGACCGGCATGTATGACCCGCCCCGCCCCGAAGCCAAGGCCGCCATCGCCACCTGCCACGCCGCAGGCATCCGAGTCGTCATGATCACCGGAGACCACCCCCATACGGCTGCCGCCATCGCCAAGGAACTCGGCATCGGAGCCGGCGAAACGGCCATCACCGGCCTGGACCTCGACCAAATGACCGACGAAGTACTCTCCCAGCGAGCCGCGGAAATCGCCGTCTACGCCCGCGTCACCGCCGCCCACAAACTCCGCATCGTCCGCGCCCTCAAAGCCAACGACGCCGTCGTCGCCATGACCGGCGACGGCGTCAACGATGCCCCCGCCATCAAGGGCGCCGACATCGGCATCGCCATGGGAATCGCAGGCACCGAAGTCACCAAACAAGCCGCCGACATGATCATTACCGACGACAACTTCTCCACCATCGTCGCCGCCGTCGAGGAAGGTCGCGGCATCTACCACAACATCCGCAAAACCCTCGAATTCCTCCTCGCCGGCAACACCGGCGAACTGCTGCTCATGACCGTCGCAGTCGCTCTCGGCTTCCCTGCCCCGCTCCTGCCAATCCATCTGCTCTGGATCAACCTAGTCACCGACGGCTTGCCGGCCCTCTGCCTCGCCGCCGACCCGATCGACCCCGACGTAATGAAACGCCGTCCCCGTCTCCGTTCCGAGAAATTTACCGACGGAGGCTTTCTCCGCCGGATGTTGCTTACCGGCGTCCTAACCGCCGCCGTCTCCTTCGCCGCCTTCCTGTACACCCTCAGCATCAGCACCGTCGAAGTCGCCCGCGCCGCTGCCTTCACTGTCTTGGTCTATGCCGAACTCCTACGCTCCTTCGGCGTACGAAGCGAAACCAAGCCCATTTGGCAACTCGACTTCTTCTCGAACCGAAACTTGGTCGTCGTCGTCGCGCTCTCGTTTGCCCTTCAGCTCTGGAGCCAGCACAACTCCATACTCGGCGGCTTCCTGAAGACCCCGCCCATGCCCTGGCTCGACGGTCTTGTTCTCTTCGGCCTAGGCACGGTGCCGCTGCTCGTGCTCGAAACGATCAAGGCACTCCGACCCGCTCAATACTCGAACTTACGCACGAGCGGCACCGGCTCCGAGTAAATGAAATCGTCCAGTCCAACCCCGTCCGGCAGCGGCACCGGAATGTCCGGCGTGTCAATAGAATTGTCCCCGCTCGTCAACCGCACTGAGGCGATACAAGCGCCCTGAAACCGAACCCCGAGGAAGGACAAACCCTTCGACCGGATCGGCTGCACCGCCGCTACAAACTTCCGCTCGCTCCCATCTGTCAGCCTCACCTCCATAAACGATTGCCCGCCCCGGTCAATGTCCATGAAGACCGCGCCAAACGCCCCCACACAAGCAACCTCATCCGTACCGGGAATCCGGAACTCGATGTCGGTGATTGTGCTGCCGATAGGGGCAAAGAACTTCTCTCCGCTGAACGGTCCGAACTCAATCAAGCCCCACTCATCCCGCGTCACGTCCTTCATCAAGAACGAAGGCGAACTCGCATCGCCCGACACCTTCAGCCGCTTACCCGGAGTCGCCAGCAGCAGCCCGCGCGGCGAAGTCTTATGGAAGAAGTCCACCGGCAGATTGTCGTTGCCCTGGGTCCCGCCCACACCGTCCCAGTTGATCTCTCGCCGACCGCCCGTAAACGACTTCGCCTCGTTCGCGTTCAAGACGCCGAGGTCCTGGCGGAACCGCTCCACCTCCCCTTGAATCGAAGCAGGGGTAGCCCCCGTGCCAGAGTAAAGCCAGTGGGCCGTCTGCGGAAAAGCAGGCACCACCAACAGCAACGAAAACCCACTAAGTAAAAGGCAACGCATTAGAAATTTCCCCTTCGAAAGCAAGTCTACACGAATCGGCTATCTGGTACTCGAAATCGTAGAAGTGCTTCCCGCTCAGCCCAACCAGCTCATCGGTTCCGGGTACTTGATTAGCGGCCTCCATCTCAATAGACTTAATGGCTTCCGTAGCGCCCTGCGAGCCTTTAGCATAATTCCGGGGGCCCTCCGCGGCGCAAATTCCAAAAACGCTAGGAAATTGGCCCAAGTCTGGAGGCGAAAGGTCCCGGAATCCGGCACCACGGTCACCGTTAACGTCGGCTGTCCGCGATTCATCGTTCCGCTATGTTGCAGCACGAAGGTCCCCTTCAGCCCCGCCAGCCGACCCCTTGGTCGCTGTCCCCGCCGCTAGCATATGTGTTTCGGCTCGACTGAAACCGGAGGGGTATCGAGTTGAGGTAAGGACGGTATGGGGGCTTCCCGGCGCTGTGTATTTTGCGGGTCAACCGTCTTGCAACCAAGTCGAGCGGCGCTCCGAAGGCCTCGCCAAACGGCCATGGCCCCGCTTTGCGGTCGAATCGTGCGGTCTCGGCTCGATAGTCCCCACTGCCTCCAAAATCCTCGCCCGCGGGGCGGAACCAATCCGTTATCACGCTGAACCAAGACACCCATGAAACACCTTGTCAATCGTCATCCGGCCCAACGCTGGACTCGCGGCCTCCGGCTCTTTTATTCTGGCTCGGCTGGGAAATCATTGGGTAACATTGTCCGTGGATACGTTCTCAGCCATCACCAAACCCGTGCCAGATCGAGTTCCCAGTGATTGTCGGGCTCGCCGGATCGAGGGTGTTTTTCCTCGCCAGTTTTCTTAGCGGCGGTTGAGCGTCTGGGATGGCTCGCGCGTTGCTTGTCGTACCGGGATGTTCCAGTGCCTTTCCCTCAGCCATCGACGACCCCATAGGCCTATTCAAGGATCCTTGTTCGGCGTCGACCAGAAAGTTGCGACCGCTCTCATTCACAAGCTAGTGCTCTGACCGCTGGAAACAGTTTTCATAAATCATTTCGACCATCGCCGTATTAACAAAGCAGCTACCAAGATCAATTGGCAGTTCGATAGAAAAACCGCACGAAAAACCGTTGGATGCGAATGAAACCCTTTCAAGTGGTCTCAGCACTAGGTCTATCAGCGATGCTGCCTAACGCTACCCACTGATTCCCCGGAGGACCCTTTTTTCTCAAGCTTGACCTCGAACGGTCTCGTCGCACGATGGGCATTGGGCACGTCGAAAACTTACCACCCAAGCGATGAATTGCGTTTCCCGTGATTTGATAGCAAGCTAGGAGAGTGCGACCTTTCCTGGCACTCTGGCTGGCGATGAGTAGTGCGTCGCCCCCGGTCGCATTTTGGGATGCCACCGCCTTGTCCAAGATCGTTTTCGTCTCTGCCGCCAGTAGGACTTCTGCCAAGTATTTGATCGAGGCGATGGGCGGCGGGGTAGCCATGATCGACGTCGATGGCGATGGCAGGCTCGACCTCTTCTTCGTCAATGGAGCAGCGCTCAGGACCGGCATGACCGCCGCCGATCGCGCCGACAAGAGCGATCCAGCATTCTGGAACCGGCTCTATCACAACCAGGGCGATGGGACCTTCAAAGACATCACCGAAACGGCCGGGCTCCGCGGAGACGGCTACGGCCAAGGCGTGGCCGTCGGGGACTGTGACAACGACGGTCGCCCAGACATCTTTCTGACTGCCTTGGGAAGCAACACGCTGTACCGCAATCGAGGCGGAGCGGGTTTCGAGGATGTCACCGCCAAGGCCGGCGTCAGGGGCGCTGGATGGTCGACCAGCGCAGGCTTCATCGACTATGACCGTGACGGAAACCTGGATCTGTTCGTCTCCCGCTATCTGGACTGGGACTACGGCAAGAACAAGCGCTGCGGCGAACCACAAGCCTACTGCCACCCCAATGAATTCAGCCCGGTGACGCACCTTCTTTATCGCGGGCTGGGCGGCTGCCGCTTCGCCGATGTCAGCCAAAAAGCGGGTATCACAAAGTCCCCCGGCAAGGGCTTGGGCGTCGCATTCGAAGACTTCGATCGCGATGGCTGGCCAGACATCTTTGTCGCCAACGATAGCTTTCCGCAACAGTTGTTCCACAACAAGCGGGACGGGACTTTCGAAGAAATCGGCCTCACGATTGGTGCCGCGTACGATGAGGATGGCAACGTCTTCGCGGGCATGGGCATCGACGTAGCCGACTACGACAACGACGGCGCTCCCGACGTGTTCGTCAATGCGCTGGCCAATCAGGGCTATGCCTTGTTTCGCAATAGCAAGGGGCTCTTGCAATACGTATCGGCAGCCAGTGGAATAGCCGCGGCCAGCAAGTTGCATTCCGGCTGGGGCACAAAATTCCTCGACTTCGACAACGATGGATGGAAGGACGTTTTCGTCGCGCAAGGCCACGTGATGGACAATATCGAACTTACACAGCCAGGGCTTCGCTATCGCGAGACGCCTCTTCTGCTCCGCAACGACGGCGGGAAGTTCTCCGATGTCTCAGCAAAGGCGGGCCCTCCCTTCCAAGGCGAGATGGCTGGGCGTGGCGCGGCCTTCGGAGACCTCAACAACGATGGCGCGGTGGACGTTGTAGTCTCTGCCAACAACGCGTCGCCGCGCGTGTTTCGCAATGGTGCCGCCGAGAACGGCTGGCTGCTGATCGACACAGTGGGCACGAAGAGCAACCGCGATGGCATCGGGGCTTCCATCCGGATCCAGACCGCGTCTGGACGCGAGCAGTTCGGTTTTGTGTCGACGACCGGCAGCTACCTTTCGGCGCACGACAAGCGGGTTCACTTCGGCCTGGGGCGCGAGCGTGTGGTGAAGGTATTGGAGATTCGCTGGCCCAGCGGCGTCGTGCAGACGTGGAAGGACGTCCCCGCCAATCAGATCTTTGTCGCTCGGGAGGCGGCGCAATGAGAGCGATGTTCCTGCTGGCCTTGGCCACCTCCGGACCGTACTTTGTGGAGGAGGGCTTGCGCGCTGGCTTGAACGATATCTTCGTCTGCGGAGACGAACACCAGAAGAACTACATCGTCGAAACGCTGGGCACCGGCGTTGCGTTTTTCGATTTCGACAACGATGGCCTGCTCGATATTTTCGCCGTAACGGCGTCGAAACTCGAAGGCTTCGCGCCGGGCAAAGAACCCATCAACCGCCTCTATCGCAACAAGGGTGATCGCACGTTCGAAGACGTCACCAAAAAGGCTGGCCTCGCCAAAGCCGGCTGGGGACAAGGCGTTTGCGCAGGCGACATCGACAACGACGGCTTCGTCGATCTCTACATCACCTACTGGGGCGCCGACGTGATGTACCGAAACCGTGGCGATGGAACCTTCGAAGACGTGACCCCGCCGAGTAAAGGGTCCCACTGGGGCACCGGCTGCGCCTTCGTCGATTTCGACCACGACGGCAAGCTGGATTTGATGGTGGCGAACTACGTCGACTTTGACCTGAAGTCGACGCCACGGCCCGATGGACCGAAGGCCTGCCAATGGAAAGACGAGAAGGTGATGTGCGGTCCGCAAGGCTTAAAGCCCGCGCTGAATCAGCTCTGGCATAACGAGTCGACACCCGGCCGCACTCGCTTTGTGGATGTCTCGAAAAAGGCGGGCATCGAATCGCCCGGGCCCCGCTACGGTCTATCGGTGACCACGCTGGACTATGATCGCGATGGCTGGCCCGATATCTATGTGGCCGTCGATTCCCAGGCCAGCTTGCTTTATCACAACAAGCACGACGGAACCTTCGAGGAGACGGCTCTTGAAAGCGGCGTCGCCTTGAGTGAGGACGGCCGCGAGCAAGCAGGCATGGGCACCGCCGTCGCTGACTACGATGGCGACGGCTGGCCGGACCTCGTCAAGACGAACTTCATCGACGACCTGCCGAACCTCTATCGCAACAATCGCGACGGGAGTTTTTCGGAGGCAACCGTGCAGGCAGGTTTGGGACTGCACTCCCAGTTCCTGGGTTGGGGCGCGGCGTTTGTCGACTACGACAACGACAGTTGGCCCGACATCTTCCTGGTGAACGGCCATGTCTACCCCGGAGTGAAGACGGGCGGATACCGCCAGCAGCGTCTGCTCTATCGAAACGGCGGACAAGGTAAATTCAGCGATCTGTCGAAGGAGGCCGGCGCGGCCGTGATGGAGAAGACTTCGGCGCGAGGTTTGGCTGTCGGCGACTACGACAACGACGGTCGAGCCGACCTGTTGATCAGCAACATGAACGAGCGTCTCAGCCTGCTCCACAACACCGCCGCAACCGGGCAGTCGCTGACGTTGAAACTCGTGGGGCAGAAATCGAACCGCAGCGGCATCAGCGCGGCGGCCCGCATCCGGGTCGGGCAAAGGACGCTGACGGCCGAAGTCCGCTCCGGCTCCACGTTCCTCTCGCAGAGCGACTTCCGACTGCAATTCGGGCTAGGCGCCGCCACCGAAGCGCAGGCCGTCGAAGTACAATGGCCTGGCGGAGCACTCGAAACAATCGGCGCTCTGAAGGGAGGGCAAATCGTCACCATCACCGAAGGAAAGGGCGTCACTGCGGTTACGCGGTACACCCAATGAAT
>JANXMS010000555.1 GCA_025354525.1 Acidobacteriota bacterium | reverse complement strand
GGTTGCATCCCTGCAGAGCCTTATCCTCTGCTCCGGTCAACACCAGTTTAGGCGGCTTAGGCTGCTTTCCAAACAGAGTAGTTGTCGTCAATAGGGAGAAATAATTGTCGCTGACAGGGAAAAGTAGTTGACGCCGGACAGGTCTCCTATCGTTTATCACCACCCCACCCCCCATCAACGAATTCCGTATACTCTGGTCCCTAGCCCCGAGCCTTGCCGCCCTGGCCATCAACGGCTGGCTACTCTGGAACCAACGAGTCGGAAGCCGAACTGGCGGCATCGCCGCCCTGATAATCTGTAGCGCGTGCGCCACCTTCACCGCCTACATCTGCTGGGACATTTTGAAGAGCAAATTATGAGCAAACGACTAGTTAAAGCACCCACCAGTACCGATTCCTATCGGTACGAGACCCTCGGCTACATCGAAGCCTACGACGCCATCCTGAACAGCGACTACGCCTTCGTCGCCTACAAAGAAACCGAAAACAACGGCGACGGGCGAGTCCGCATCACCGGCCACCAAACCGCCGGTGCCGTCTTCGAACCAGCGGCGATCAAATCCCAAGCCCGTGCCGCCGGAGCTCAAGGCAAGCCCTGGTTCCAGTGGGGCTACAGCTTCGACCCCGGCGACGGCGATAAGCGCAACATCCAGTTCCGTGTCCACGTCACGAACGGCAAAGCGTCGGCCATTGAAATGTTCGTCCAGCTCCGTAAGTTCGACGGCTCCTCCGACGACCCCCAGTCCGTCCAATTCCCCTGGCCCGAGTAACCCCGTCAACTTACTTCGACACCGCCACAAACCGCGGCGGTGTCGAAGTATTCGCAAACTCCAAGCTGCTCCAGTAAGCAAGCTTGAGTATCTTCGCCATCTTCCCGAAGTTGATCCGCTCCACCGTATCAGTAACTTGGTGATAGTCCGGATGGAACCCCGTAAACCACCACATCGCCGGAATATCCTTCAACACAAACGGGTATTGGTCGCTCCGAAAAAACACGTTCAACGCCGGCTCCATGTCCCACTTCTTACTCAGCCGCAGCCCCACTTTCTCGTTCGCCTGCTCCACCGTCCGCGCATACTCCGGGCTATAGTACGCCCCCACCAGATTCATCTCGTTCGACGTATCCGCCGCAATTTCAATCAACCCGTCCGTCTGCGTGCTCGCCGTCTCATTCCGCCCGATCATGTCGAAGTTGATCACCGCCCGCGTCCCCGCCAACGGTCGCAACGGCTGGTTCGCATAGTGGTAGCTCCCCAACAGCCCCCGCTCCTCCGCCGCGAAAACCGCAAATAAAATGGACCGCCGAGGCTTCACCCCGGCCTTCATCATCGCGTGCGCCAACGCCACCACCCCCACCGTCCCCGACCCGTTATCATCCGCCCCCGGAAACAAGGCCCCCAGGTTAAAGGCGGGCCCGTCGTGGTCGTAATGCCCGCTCAGCACAATCGTCTCCTGCTTCAGATCCGTGCCCTCCAGCAGCCCCACCACGTTGTAGCTCTCCGCCCGCTTCATCTCCGCATTCACAATCTCAACATCAATTTCCACGCCCGGCAAAGGCTTTGACCGAGGCTTCAAATCCCGATCGATGCCTTCGTGAATCGCCCCCGCCGTTTGGCCCGTCAAGGCCACCAACTCTTTGCCCAGCGCCTCGCTCAGACTCACGAGCGGAATCTGAATCGCCCCTTCCGACAGCGTCTGTTGCGGCAGCCCCGCCGACCGCTGCGCCGACCCCGGAATTCGTGCCCGCCGCTCTTCATTCGAAGGGTGGTTCCGTTTCGGCTCCGGCATCAGCAGCACCGCCGTCGCCCCATGTTGCTGGGCGTTCTTCAATTTCACGTAGGTCCCCGCATACCGAGTATTCCCCTTCCCACTGAAGATCGACGAAGCGTTATCCTCCTGCGGCTCATGATCAAAAACCAGGACCATCTTTCCGTTCACATCCAACCCCGCATAGTCGTCATAGCCCAACTCCGGAGCGGTAATCCCAAACCCGGCGAACACGACTCCACCTCGAATCCGAGCGTTCTTCGGAAACGAAGCCGCCGCCTCCGGGGCCCGATAGATCTTCTTCACCCCGCCCCGTGACACAGTGACCCCGGACTTCTCCCGATCAGATCGAAACTCAATCAGCGGCACCGGTTGCAAATAGGAGCCATTCGCCGCCGGCTGCAAACCAGCTTTCGTAAACTCCGAGACGATCCAATGAATCGCGACATCCGACCCCCGTTCGAGCGAAAGCCGCCCCTTCAGGGGCTCCGAAGTCAGGAACGTCAAATCCGCCCGCAGCCGTCGTTCATTGAGCTCCGCGAAGGCCTTCTGATGATCCTGCGCCCAAGCGCATCCCGCCCAAACTAACAGTAAGAGTCGCACGATTCAGCCTACCTCAACTCTTCGGCGGACCGCCCGAATCGATATCTCTGGCGCAACGCTCCGTTCGGTAGCTGGGGCTTGAGCCGACCCGCTGAGCTCGGCAACAATTCCAAGAGCCACTTGCAAAATCCAGAGCACCTGTGAAAAACTAGTTATTCTATTGAATACAAACGAGTTAAGTGCGGTATAAGGGACCCGTAAAACGATGCTGATTCGCCCGTTTTGCCCCCTTATTCCCATGCAACTCACCCTTC
>JANXMS010000544.1 GCA_025354525.1 Acidobacteriota bacterium | reverse complement strand
AATCCGACGTTGGACAGCATAACAACCCAATAATCGGCTCCGATAACCAACCTCAACCGCAAACAGAGAATCGCACCGACGCAAATGCTTTGCTTTCAACGCCCCTAATCACGGTTTTTGGCTAATTTGGACAACAGTGATAATCGCAATCAAACTGGCTTAGCTTGTTACGATTCACGTCATGCGGCCTGTTATGTCGGAAGAATCGTTCTGGACCTTATTGCAGTTGATCTCGGTAGAGGTTGAGAATGCCTTTATCGCGTTTCACAGTTTCGAGGAACTGAACCGACTCGCGATCAACGACCCGGCGATTCTAGAGGTATTACAAGCCGACGCGTTGTTCTGGAATGTGCACCGCTCGGCGCTCCAAACTATGATGCTGATGACGCTCAGTCGCCTCTTCGACCCCGCCAAAGACGCAAAGACCTTTCAGACGCTCTTAACCGCGACCATTGGTAACCCGCAATTATTTAACCGTGAGTCCCTGCGGGCAAGAAAGCTCAAAAGTGGTGTGGACCCGGCGTGTGCGGACGAGTATTTGGCCCAATCGTGGTTTCCAGCGAATTCTGGGGACCTCAAGTTTCTCCAGAAGGAGTTCGAACCTTTATCAAAATACTTCGGGGAAGTCTACTTGCCGATACGGAATCACGTGTACGCTCACCGCCTTACGAGCGACGAAGAAGCCTCCCGCGACCTCTTCCCAAAAACGAATCGCAGTATTCTGCGAGAGACAGTAAATGCGCTCTACGATTTCACCAGAATCATCGAGAACTTGTACGTGAATGGGGCCAAACCGATAATCGGAAAGTATGATGTCCCACAAGAGGCCAGTAGGATCAGAAGCATTGTGGAGTCGCCACTTCGCAAACTCGTGAAGTAGCCGACCGTGGTGTGCGACCGCTATGTTTGGCCCGATTTGCAGTGCGACAGTGTCGGTGGATGCCGACAAAGATAGCGGACTGCTTTCTGCGCGGGGAGGGACTTCCCCGCATCACCAAGGGAGACGCTCCTCGAAATGCAATCGCTGTTAAAATGGCGGAGAAAGAGGGATTCGAACCCTCGGTACCCTTTCGAGTACACACGCTTTCCAGGCGTGCGCCTTAAACCACTCGGCCATCTCTCCACAAAACCAATCTTCAGTTTACCGCGTTCCGGTACAAGAAGTCACGTGCCCGCAGATACCATTCCACCGGTAAATCCTTCTGCCAACTTTCCACCGGTGCCGCGCACCACCCTTCGGTTCCAATCGCCACTCCGCCCGCCCGCAACGCCGCTTCCGCCGAGGCCTTCCCCATCTTCTTAGCCAACGCCACATCCTGCAACACATTCCGATGCTGCAACAGCCGCACCGTCGCCGCCGTCTCCGCCTTAGCTTGCGCCGGCAACTGCCGACACAAAAAGTCCCGCCACCCGCTGATCATCACGGCATCCGCCCGCGTCGCCACATCCGCATGCCCCCAGAATCGAGGCATAAACGCTGGAATCGTCGCCGCCTGCACCCGAAACTCCATCGGATACACAATCCATCGATCCCCCACCCACACCTGCGGTTCTATCTTAATCCGGCGCACCGGCGCCGCGGCATCCAACCATAAGTCCAGCCAGTAACTCCTAACCTCGGCCTTCTCTGCTTTCCCCTTCACCGGCATCTCGACCTTCGTCAGTTGGTCCGGCAATCCCGCCCCATCATAACTCACCTGATACAATACCGCCCGCGCCGCGTTCTCCGGGTTCTGACCAACTTCCAAATACCACTCCACCCCCGCCGGTACACGAACCGTCAGAAAGTAGGACGCATACCCATTCCGCGCCACGGCTGGTGACAAAATCTCCCGCGACCGGCCCGACTGGTCGGCCGCGATCACCTCACCATCCAATCCCGGACGCTGGAACTCGCTCCGAACCGTAAGGTCCTGACCAAGCGCCAGCGCCGCGCAACTAACCGCAACTGCAAACAGTCGACCCATTAGCCCAGATCGTATTTCTCAATATGGACCGCCGCGTCGCCCTTCACGAGCACAGGCCGGCCGAAGATGCCCTCAAGCTCCTCAAGGTACTGGTTCTTGTGCGATTTCAGCACCTTCGCCACTTCAGGATGCACCCGCAGGATCACCTCTTTGCCATCCACTGCACGCGCCAGTTTCTGCGACTCGGCCAGAATCTCGCCGATCACCGTCTGCACGCTCTTCACCGTACCCGCGCCTTCACAATAAACGCACGGCATACACAACGTCCGTTCCAGCGACTGCTTCACCCGTTTCCGCGTAATCGCGACCAACCCGAAGTCGTTGAACTGCAGAATCTTGTACGGCGCCCGATCCACCATCATGGCTTCCTCAAGCACCTGCATCACTTTCTGCCGGTTCTTACGCTCGTCCATGTCGATGAAGTCGACGACAATAATCCCGCCCAAATCGCGCAAACGAATCTGCCGTACAATCTCCTTCACGGCCTCCGTATTCGTCTTGACAATCGTGTCTTCCAACCGATTTGACTTACCCACGTACTTACCCGTGTTGATATCGATCGCCACGAGCGCTTCCGTCTGGTTAATTACAATGTAACCGCCTGACTTCAGCCATACCTTCGGCCGCAAAGCCTTCTCCAGCTCCGCCGTAATGTTAAAGGTGTCGAAGATCGGCACCGGGCGCGTCCACAGCTTAACTTTGCTCACAAGCGCCGGTTGGAATCGCTGTACAAAGTTCACCGTGCTCTCGTACAACTCCTCGTTGTCGAGCCAAATCGTCTTGTAGTCGGTCGTCAGTTGATCCCGCAGCGTCCGCTGCACGATGTCCAGGTCATGATGCACGAGCAACGGAGCCGGGCGCTTTTCCGCCTTCGACCGGATGTCCAGCCAAAGGTTGTACAGGAAGTTCATGTCGGCCGCGATCTCTTCCTCGCTCTGCCCCTCGCCCGCCGTCCGAATGATGAAGCCGCCCGGCATTCCCGCCCGGTGCGTCTGCAAAATCCGCTTCAACCGCAGTCGCTCTTCGTCCGACGCAATCTTCCGGCTCACCCCGTTATGATCGGTCGTCGGCATGTACACGCAGAACCGGCCCGGCAACGCGATGTGCGACGTGATCCGCGCACCCTTCGCGCCAATCGGCTCCTTCGAAATCTGAACCAGAATCTCTTGGCCCGGCTTCAGCAGATCGGTGATCTGCGGCAGCGGAGGACGATCACGACGCTCCCGCTCTGCTCCACTTTCCGAACTACTCTCGGGGCTCCGATCCCGACCCCGGTCCCGATCCCGATCCCGACCCCGATCCCGGTCGCCAGACCGCTCCCGCACTTCCGGAGCCGCCTCATTCACGATCGGAGGAGGAGCCGGATCCCCTGTCGAACCCGGTGCCAGGGCCGCTGCCACCGTCGGCGGTCCATCAATTTCATTGCCCCGTTCCCGAGGACCACGACGCCGACCCCGCGTCCGCCGACCCCGCGCCTGGAATCGCGAATTGCGGTCCCGATCCCGCAACGCCGCCGTCAAACTCTGCGGTTGACGGGCCGGCTCCGGACCTTCGTCACTCGGCTCCCCGCCCTCTTCCTCGCCCTCATCGTCACCTTCGTCTTCCTCGGAAGCCGACAAAACTTCCACCCCATCCTCGGCTGCTACCGCCGCTTCCGCCGCCGCTTGGGCTGCGTCGATCACGTCTTCTTCCTCTTCGTGGTTGACGTGTAGGTCGATCTCCAGCTCTTTCCGAGCCTCATCGATCGCCTCCTCTTCGTCAGCCTCTAGCTCCTCTTCCACGCTGTGCGCCACTTCGATCACGGGCTCCGCAACCGGCTCAGCGACAACCACCGGCTCGGGCTCCGGTGCGGCAACCACCACAATCGGAGGCGGCTCCGGCATCGGCGGCGGCTCTGGCATGGCGGCCTCCACCTGCGCCAACACCTGCTCCACCACCGTCTCGTTCTCAATCTTGGCCGCTACCGGCTCCACCACCGCTTCATGCTGAATCACCGGCCGCACCGGCTGACGCCGATACTTCGCCAGCGACTCGCCCGGCAGCACAATCGATTCGACAATCGGCGCAGCCCAAATCGACCCCGTCGGCTCCACGCGCGCTGGCAACAATTCCACCACCGGGGCGGCAGCCGCAAGGACAGGCACGGCCTCATTCCCGCCCGCTTCGGGTTCGTTCTCATCCGAGCTCGCATACTTCGAATCGGGCAAGGTCCCGCCCCCGCGCTCCCGGCGACCTCGCCGACGACCCCGCCGACCTCGCCGATCTCGCTCCCGCGAAGCCTCGTCACCAGACCCATTACCGTCGATCACCGGCGCTTCGCCCAAAGCCTCCGCTACCGGAGACTCCTCCCCGGAAGGACCGGCGACTACCGCTTCTACCGGCGGCGTAGAGGGACGCGGCCCCCGGTCCCGGTCCCTATCCCGGCCGCCCCGTCCTCGATCTCGATCCCGATCCCGGTCCCGTCCGCCCTCAACTGGTCGTTCCACGGGCCGCTCCGCCAACCGCACCGGCGGCCGCTCCTCCACGCCAACTTTGTCGAGGTCATCGTGATGCTCCTCAAAAAAATCCGTGACGTATAAAAACGTGTCCCGCTCTAAACCGACGTCCACAAACGCCGACTGCATCCCCGGAAGCACTCGCGTGACCCGGCCTTTATGGATACTCCCAGCCAGCGAATACTCGTTCGCCCGCTGAAAATAAAGCTCTACTAACTGATCGTCCTCAAGAATCGCCACTTTTGTTTCGTGGCGGTTCGACGAGATAACTAACTCTTTACTCATCGCCTACTCTCCTCGTGGAGCATGCGGCCTATCGGTACGGCGAAAGAAGGGCAAGAATGTCGCGCGAGCGGCTACAAAGCCGACCTCGGCGGGAAACCAAATCCCAATTTTGATCTTGATCGGTCCTCTACGCCGGAGCTGCGATTGCCGCTACTTCCAGTTCGATTCTTCAATTCACAAAACGCCGGAGCCGCACGTTGTGCACGAGCCCCAACATCATAAAAACGCTCAACATGCCGGATCCGCCGCTACTCATGAACGGGAGCGGAATGCCCGTAACAGGCATCTTTCCCACAACCATACCGACGTTCACCAGCAAGTGAAATAACAACAGGGAGCAGACTCCCATGCAGATATACATCCCCGCTCGGTCCGGCGAGGTCTGCGCATTCTGCACAATCTGCATCAATAAAAGAAAATACAACCCTAAGACGACTACGACGCCCACGAATCCATGCTCCTCCGCAAATGCGGAGAAGATGAAATCCGTGTGAGGGACCGGGAGAAACTGCAGCTTTGTCTGCGTCCCCTTGGTCACCCCTCTGCCCCACATGCCACCGTTCCCAATCGCGATCTTTGACTGGATGATCTGGTAGCCTTCCCCTTTCGGGTCCCGGCTCGGATCGAGAAACGTTTCAATGCGGCTCTTCTGATAATCCTTTAAGAGAAACCAACTGGACGGAATCAACACCACCGCGAGCACGCCTATACTCAAGGCGTACTGCCACCGCAAGCCCGCCAGGAAGATGCCTGTCGCGAGAATCGGTAAATACGTGAGTGAGGTGCCCAAGTCCGGCTGCTTCATTACCAACAACATCGGCAGCCCCACCAATCCGACCAGCTTCAACAGATCTCGCCAATTAATGGCATCTGTCTTCAGCTCGGTCAGAAATCGAGCCACCATAAGAACTACTACAATCTTAGCGAATTCCGAGACCTGCAGGAGTACACCCCCTGGAAGTGCTATCCATCGCCTCGCTCCAAAGATTTTGCTCCCAATCACAACCGTCAGCAGCAGAAGCACCACCATACCCGCATACAGCACCGGCACTTGCCCCAACAACGTGTGGTAGTCGATTGAACTGATCAGCCACATCAACAAAAGCCCCGCCACCAGCCAAACCACCTGCTTCCACCAAGCGTTCTGCCACTTCGTACCCCGCGTCGCACTGAAGATCTGCAACACCCCCAAGCCGCAAATCAACAGCGACAAAATTAACAAAGCCCAATCCAAATCCCGTAGCGTCCGATACGATCCCATCAGTTCACCGCAAACCCTTTCTGGCCCAACGGAGCCATCGCCAGCGTCGGTGCCCGCATCACGTTCCGAGATTTCTTATCAAAATAAACCTTCAACACGTCGCGCACAATCGGCGCCGCCAACGGCCCGTGCTCGCCGTTCTCAAACAACGCCGCCACCACAATCTCCGGATTCGTACGCGGTGCAAACCCCACAAACCAAGCGTTATCCCGCAAATCCTTCGCAATCGCCGAACCCCGCGCCTTCGTGTCATACCCGTAAAGCTGCGCCGTCCCCGTCTTCCCGCAAACCTCCACTCCTGGCAAACGCGCCGACCCGCCCGTCCCCCCAAGGTTAACCACCCCATACATCCCGTAAATCACGCTACTCGTGCTCAACGGGTTTATCGCTAACGTGTGCGTCTCCCGCCGATTCGGGTCGTTCACCAAATGCGGACGATTCCAAATCCCCCCATTCGCAATCCCTCCAATCATCAGCGCAAGTTGCAGCGGTGTGACGTTCACATACCCCTGCCCGATTCCTACGTTCACCGTATCCCCGCCCATCCACTTCTGCCGCAACGTCCGCGCCTTCCATTTCGAAGAAGGCATCAGCCCCTTCCCTTCAAATGGCAGGTCGATCCCCGTCTCCTTCCCCAGCCCGAGCTGGTCCCCATACTCAAACAACTTATCAATCCCCAACAAATTCGCCGTATTGTAAAAGAAAATGTCGCAGCTCTGTTCCAGCGCCCTCTGCAGATTCACCCGCCCATGGCCCTTCCGAAGATGGCAGCCCCAAGGACGACCGTAAAACGACATGCTACCCGTGCAGTTAAACGTCGTATTATCGTCGATCACCCCCGCCTCCAACGCCGCCAACGCCACCAACGGCTTAAACGTCGACCCCGGCGCAAAATTCGATTGAATCGCCCGATTAAACATCGGCTTATCCGGATTCAGTATGATCTCATCCCAATCCTTGCGCCGGATCCGCCCCGCAAACTTGTTCGGGTCAAAGGCCGGACGGCTCACCATCGCCAGCACCTCACCCGATCGCACATCCAACGCCACCACCGCTCCTCGCCGACCTTCCAAAGCCAACTCCGCCACAATCTGCAAATCCAAATCCACCGTCAACTGCAAACTCCGCCCGGGAATCGCGTCCTTATAACCAATCACTTCCCGCTCGTTCCCCTTCGAATCCACCACCACCTGGCGCTCGCCGTCCGTTCCCATAAGAATTTCGTTATATTGCCGCTCTATCCCAGCCTTGCCGATCACGTCGCCCTGATTATACTTGGCGAAATCCGGCAGATCAAGCTCCGCCTCCGTGACCTCGCCCACGTACCCGATCACGTGTGCCATCAAGTTGTCCTTCGGATACAACCGATGCTGCACATGCACTAACTCCAATTCAGGAAACGTATCCGGATCGTTGTGGCTCTCGACGAAAGCAATCTCCGCCGCCGTCAACTCTTCCTTGATCACGATCGCCCGATACTTCGGCACCGACTTCCAACGACGCAGCCGAGCCAGCAAGTCCTCATGATCCAGATTCAAACCCTCCGTAATCGTCGGCAGATGTTCATCTTTCAAATTCTCGCGTGACAAAATCACGCTAAACGAGAAGTGGTTATCCACAATAACCCGCCCCTCCCGATCCAAAATCTTCCCCCTAGCCGCCAGCATCGGCGTCGATTTAATCCGATTCCGTGCCGCCGCCTCGCTGTAGATCAGGTTGTCCTGCACCTGAAGCGTCCAAAATCCAGAAAGGATAAATAGAAAAACGCCCACCACCGTGTACTGGAAAAACGCGATCCGCCAAGCCGCAAAAATTACATCGTCGCGCAACACCGCCGGGTCTAGTGTTTCGTGCTGCGACGCGTCGTGCGAAAGCGGGGGCAATCTAAGTACTCCTCTCTAGTCTATCGAGAATTGTCAGGTCCGATCACGAAGCCGATCTAAAATCAAAAACAAAGGTATCGCCACCAACGCGTTGAACGCGCCAAACAGCAACGTCTGCACGAAATCAAAGTTCACGTCCTGGCCCAACAACGCCCGCCCCAGCACCCACGAAAAAAACTGGTGGAAAAAGAAAAAGAAAAAACTCAGCACGAACCGAACCGTCGTATTCTCCACATCAAACCGCAAACTCACCGACGCCGCAAAATAGCCCACCAACGTCTTCACAATCCCAAATATCCCAATGTAGTGGTTCGACATCGAATCCTGCACCAGCCCAATCGCCGCGCCGATCAGCGTACAAGTCACCGGCTCCCGACGCATCAACGAAAAATAAACCGTCACCAGCAGCGGCAACTCCAAATACGACAAATGGCGAAAGAAGAGCGGAATATTCACCTGAAACAAAATCGCCAACAACGGCACCAAAATCAGCCAATAAGGCCGATAGAGCGAAATCTTACTTCGCCGCGGATTGTCGATCAAAATCTGGTTGCTTAGGTCGAACATACGCTATGGTCGAGCACTCGGCTTCGGCGGACCTACCGGCGCAACCGGCTTGGCCTCCGGTGGCTTCTCGGACAGCACGTACACGGGCGCCGGCGGGCGCGTCACCTGCGCAGGATCCATATTAAAGTTCGGCAACCGCGGTCCCGCATTACCGAAACGGACGCCCTGCAACTCCCCTATTTGCCGAATCTTCTCGCGAAGCCGATCGGCATCCGTCGCCAGTGCCGGGTTGCTGTCCGCTCCGGCCGGACTCTGCAGGTTCGCCTTCGTTTCATCCGGCGACACCGCCGGCATCACAAAAATCGGCCCCTCCGGCGGAAGCGCCCCTTCCGGAATGGCCAAATGAATCCCCTCCAGCACCACCAACACCTCCTCCAGCCCCCGCATCAGCCCGCTCGGATCCAAGTAGATCTCTTTAAACGCCGAGCCCGGTTTCACCACTTTCACCTGACCCGCCGGCAGCCCTTTCGGGAACACCCGATCATCACCGGAGGTAAAAAACCATTCGCCTACTTCTACCTTCACCTCGTTTTGCACCCAATCCACCTGAACCTGACTCCTCCCCAGCCCCTTTAACGTCCCCGGCACCCGATTCTTCTGCGAAATCACCCCCGCCGCAAACGTCGGATCCGTCACCAGCAGCACCTGCGCCGCATGCGGAAATACGAAGGTAATCTTCCCCACAATTCCGTCCGGTGTAATCACCGCCATTCCCCGCACCACCCCATCACTCTTACCCCGATCAATAAAAACCACCTTCGAGTTCGCTCCCGTGCCCGTCCCAATCACCCGCGCCGCCAACGTCCGACTCCGACTATGCTCCTGAAATACACTCAGCGACCGAGCCCGATCCGCCGTCGACAACTCCGTCTTCAAAAACTGATTCTCCAACTTGAACCGATCCAATTCCGCCCGCAAAGCTAAATTCTCCTGATTCACGCCGATCAAAAGAAAATACCGTTCCGCCAAACCCAGCGTGTTCGACCGCAAAATCTCCAAGCCCTTGGCCAACGGCGAAACAGCCGTCACCGTCCAAACGCGCAGCAAAATCACATCCTGACTGGTCCGCACCTGGTAAGCCACAAGGATCAGTTGCGCGGCCACCACAAGGACGAGCACGGCCAAATTTCGATACCGGCTGAGCATACGGCGACTACTCTCGGAACTATTCGATCGCGATACGGCGGAGAAGCTTAAAATCGGTCAACATTTTGCCCGTGCCGAGCACGACACTCGCAAGTGGATCTTCGGCAATCGAAACCGGCAGTCCAGTCTCCTCACGAATTCGCCTGTCCAAATTCTTCAGCATCGCCCCGCCACCCGACAGCACAATTCCCTTATCGCTGATGTCGGCCGAAAGCTCCGGCGGAGTCCGTTCCAGAGCCACCCGAATCGCGTTCATAATCGTCGCCACACATTCGCTCAAACTCTCGCGAATCTCGGTGTCGTCAATCGTCAAAGTCTTCGGCACGCCTTCAATCAGGTTCCGGCCTTTGATCTCCATCGTCAACGGCTTATCCAGCGGATATGCCGAGCCAACGGTCATTTTGATCATTTCGGCCGTCCGCTCCCCGATCAGCAAATTGTACTTGCGCTTTAAGTACTGCATAATCGCGTCGTCCATCTCGTTACCCGCCACCCGCACCGAACGCGAGTAAACGATGCCCGACAGCGAGATCACCGCCACGTCCGTCGTACCGCCACCAATGTCCACCACCATGTTCCCGGACGGCTCCGTAATCGGCAACCCAGCCCCAATCGCCGCCACCATCGCCTGTTCAACCAGGAACACTTCGCTCGCCTTAGCGCGATACGCGCTATCAATTACCGCCCGCTTTTCCACCTGCGTAATTTCGCTCGGAACGCCAATCACAATCCGCGGATGCACCAGCATCTTCCGCCCATGCGCCTTCTGAATAAAATAATTCAGCATCCGCTCGGTCACCTTGAAATCGGCGATAACTCCGTCTTTCATGGGCCGTATGGCCACAATATTGCCGGGCGTCCGGCCAAGCATCTCTTTCGCTTCCTTGCCGACGGCCTCCACTTCGCCATTGTTTTTGTTAATGGCAACAATCGAAGGTTCATTGACAACAATGCCCTTGCCCTTGGCAAACACCAAAGTGTTCGCGGTGCCAAGGTCGATCGCAAGGTCGGAAGAGAAAAGACTAAACAGGGAACGCAGATTCATGACAGCAGTAGCCTCAGAGTAGCATAGAGAACCGTTTCTTTTCAGTAAATTAGAGCGGCACAGACAGCGCCAGCTGCTTCATTCGGCCAAACACAAAGCTAAGTGCCGCACGGTGACGCGCCACTTCTTCCACCCCGGCCGAACGCAGGTAGGCCGTGATCTCCTCCGCCGTCGGCACCATCTCCGGAAACCGCCGCCTCATCGCGGCTAAAAAATCGCCCTGCCGAGGCCAGTCCCCCGCCCCCAACGCCACGTCGATCCACATCGCCACTTGGCCCAAAGCCTGACACCGCCCCGCCCTCGCAGCCGCCCCAGGTTCGCTTTCCATCTGCGCCAACGCCGCCCCCAACGCCGTATGCCATGCCCCCTTCCAAGCTACTCCTCGCCGCTCCATCTCTTCTCGAATCAAAATATGCTGCACCGCGTCCAGAGCATGTACGCTCAAACACGCCGTATCGCCCCCCGCATACGCCGGCGCCGGATACCGCAGCGCCTTCAGCCAAATATGCCCAAATTCATGCGCAATCACCGCCTCCTCCGCCGCCCCCGTACCCGCGTGCTCCGGATTCACCAGCACAAAACTCACCCGCCCCTTCGGCCCCAAGTAGTTCACCGTCATCGCCTGCGCCCCCCCATACTGCAAAACGAACCCAGGCTGATCCGTATAGTTCGCCAATGCGTCCCGCTCCTCTAGATCACGCGGCAGCACCAACACCCTAGTCTCGCCATTCGCCGACAACCGCAGCAGCACCACCGCCATCTTCCCCGTCCTCTCGATCTCCGCCTTCCAAGAAGCCAGCGAGGGAGCGAGCGATACCGTCGCCAAAAGGAGTAGTGCCCAGGACATCTTCTGTTTATTACACTACATACTTGATCTCACGACGAACATTGCTCGCCTCCACTCTCGCCGTCTCCGCCTGCCGAAAGGAAAAGGCAAACGGTTTTGAAGGCTACGCATTTGTAGCCAATCAGGAAGGCCAAGCCATCGCCGCCGTCGATCTTACCGCCTTCGTAGTCGCCAAACACATCCGCATTGATGGTCAGCCGAAATCGGTTCTGGCCCACCCCACCCGAGAAGCCATCTACGCCCTCGGCACAGGCAACGGCGCAATCTATGAAGTCGATCCCGCCAAACTCGCCTTTCGCCGCAAGGTCACTCTCGCCGGAGACCTAGTCGACCTTCAGCTAACCGATACCGGCGAACTCTGGGCCCTCGCCCGCGCCCCGCGGAAACTGATGCTCCTCGATCCCGACACCCTGAAGCCAACCAAGCAACTCGCCCTCCCCGCCGAGCCCGTCGCCCTCGCTCTAGCCCAGCGAGAGCCGTGGGCCCTCATACTCTACGAAGACGCCCCCCCCACCCTCATCGACCGCCGCCAACCCACCATCGTCGCCAAAATCGATCTTCCTCATCGCGCCACCATCGCCCGCTTCCAAGCCAACGGCAAGGCGCTTCTATTCGGTGCCCGCGAAGCCCGCATGCTCTCCATCTACGAACTCCCCAGCCGCCAACTCCTCACTCACCTCCCCCTCGCCCTGGAACCCGAACGCTTCTGCTTCAAACCCGACGGAGGCCAACTCTTCATCACCGGAAAAGGCCTTGATGCCGTCGTCATCGTCTACCCCTACCGCGGCGAAGTCGCCGAAACCGTCCTTGCCGGCCACGAACCCGGCGCAATGGCCGCCGCCTCCACCCCCGACGTCGACTACCTCTTCATCGCCAGCCCCTCCCGCGGCGACGTCAGCGTCCTCGACATCGTCACCCACAAAACCGTAGCCGTCGTCTCCGTCGGTAAGGACCCCGCCTTCCTCACCATCACCCCAGACAACCAATACGCCCTTGTCCTGAACCAAGCCAGCGGCGACATGGCCGTCCTCCGTATCAAATCGATCACCCCCAATCGAAACAAAACCGCCCCGCTTTTCACCATGATTCCAGTAGGCTCGAAACCCGTTCAGGCCGTCGTGCGGGCTGTCTAGCCGAAATTACGCGTAGAACCAGGAGACATCATGAGGGCCATCACTTTGCTGGTAGTTTCAGCGCCGAAATTGCAGCGCCCTCGTCGTCAACCCACCCAGCGACGACATCTTCTCCGCCTCAAATCCATCACCCCCAATCGAAACTAAACCGCCCCGCCTTTCACTATGATTCCAGTAGCGGGCTGTCTAGCCG
>JANXMS010000540.1 GCA_025354525.1 Acidobacteriota bacterium | reverse complement strand
AATCCGACGTTGGACAGCATAACAACCCAATAATCGGCTCCGATAACCAACCTCAACCGCAAACAGAGAATCGCACCGACGCAAATGCTTTGCTTTCAACGCCCCTAATCACGGTTTTTGGCTAATTTGGACAACAGTGATCCGCCGTATGGGCTTTGTACGGCGTGAATTACTACTTTGATGGTGTAGACAAAAGTAGTCAAACTTGGGACTGGAGCCGTGAAAGCTGCGTGGCCTCCGTAAAAAGCGGAACGAGTGAATGGCGAGAGGAAAAAACGGTAGCGGAATGCGAAGCCACCTATCAGAGGCAAATTGCAGCGTACGCAAATCCTTACTCGTTAAATGGTCTGACTATCCTCTTTGCTATTGTTTTACTGCCTCCGTTGTTGTCATATGCATTTATCATGGCGAGTGTCTTCGTCATCAAATGGGTTATCAGGGGATTTAAAAGTTAGAGAGTACTCGGCTAAACACCTAAATACGTTTCGTGGAGCAAGTACTATTCGCGGCGGGAAAAAGTAACTAAACCCGCCGCGCGTTGCCAGTGGGTCGCGGCTCCACACTGGCAAGCTTGTCAGCGACGGAGGTACAACTCCGGGCGCAGAACTCGATGAAGCGATTCGCACGGCCCCGGCTTGGACTTGTAGGCGGTCACCAGGGCGGCGGGATTGGGAAAGGCTCGCCTCGGGCGACGAGGCCCTGGAGAACGAAATGGCCTTCGGGAAGGCGCTGGAGGACGGCTGCATCGCCGGTGCCGGGCAGAACGTCGTGATGACGGCCCATACCAGCGGCTGGGGCCCGGATCGGCAGCGGCGACTCGTCGACCTTTTCGCCGAGAATGTGCGGCGGTATGCGGCAGGAATGGAACTGATGAACGTAGTGAATAAGGCAGCCGGCTACTAACCCCGCCCGACCGCTAACGAAGCCTATCCCGCACGTCCCGCATCGCCTGCGCCAACAAATAAACGTCCGCTGAATAGTACAGCCGGTCGATCCCCATCTCCCGCCACCGATCCGCCGCCTCCCCACTATTCGCAAACGCACTCACCGCGATCCCCGCCCCATGCGCCGCGTGAATCACCCGCTGCCCCGCCCCCAGCACCTCGGCATGCATCACGTCCCCCGGCCTCCCCAACGCCTGCGATAAATCATACGGCCCGATGAACAGCTCATCCACCCCCGCCAGCCCCGCAATCGCGTCCACCTCCCCCAGCGCCCCAGCCGTCTCAATCTGGATCACCACCCGCACCGGCCGCTGCAAATACTCCTCCATCGGCAACAGCGAATACCGCGCCGCCCGCACGAAGCCATTTAAGCCCCTCCGTCCATGCGGATGGAACCGGCTCGCCGCCACCATCCCGGCCGCCTCGGCCGCGCTCTGAATCTGCGGCACCAAAACCCCATCGGCCCCCGCATCCAGCGCACTCTGAATCAGCTCATTCCGCACCGCCGCCACCCGCACAATCGTCGGCACTCGCGCCGCCCGCAACAAGTCCGGCAACTGCGCCGACCCGATCGGCCCATGCTCGGTATCGATCACCACAAAATCCCACCCCGCCAAGCTCGCCATCTCGACGACATCGGCGCACGGAATCTCCAAAAAAATGCCAACCGGAATACTCACTTCGCCTTCTTCGACGGGCGTTTCCGCGGAGTGAAATGCCCTGCGATGTGGCGCTGCAACTCCCGGTAAATCTGGTCGGCCGGCTTGGCCGCATCCACCGTCACAAACCCATATCGCATCGACATCCGATCCAGCGCCCGAATCACCCGCGCCTGATACCGCACAAAGCTCTCGTACATGTCCGGGCCAAACCGCATGTCCATGCCGCTCTCCCAAAAATCGAACTGCCCCCGGCCCATCACGGTCCGAGAAATCAGCGTCGGAACCTCCGCCCGCAAATAGTAAACCGCATGAGGAACCAAAGCAAACCCGGCCACTTTCTCCAGCCACAAGCTGTCTTCCCCCCGCGCAATCCCGCGCGCCATCAGCGAGAAAATATAGCGGTCCGTGATGACCACAAACCCCGCCCGCAACGCCGGAATAATCTCTTTCTCCAACCGATCCGCAAAGTCCGTCGCATAAAACAACGTCATCGTCACCGGCCCCAACGTGTGCCCCTCCTTGGCCTGCGCGATGCCCTTGCTCGCCAGCGCGCTTCGCCCCATGCCCGTATCCAACACCGCGTGGCCCTGCTGCTCCAACCACGCCTTCAGCCGCGCCACCTGCGTACTCCGACCCACCGCGTCCGGCCCCTCCACCACGATCAACTTGCCCTGTAGTTCCCCAACGTCCACCCCCGGCAGCGGTTCACTATAGAACTGCAGTGGTTGCTTCGAAAGCATGAGTCGTCCCCTCCTGATTCAAAATCTGCCCACTCGCTACGGCATCCCCCAAACGTTCCATCACAATCCGCCGCATCTGCGCCTGCTGCTCTTCAATCGACCCCGAAGCGTCGATAATGTGAAACCCCATCTCCTCCGCCATAGCGTCGTACTGCTCTAAAATCCGCCCCTGGAAAATGCGGAACGACTCCTCCTCCCGCCTCGCCAAATTCAAATCCATCCCGGCCTCATAATACTTAATCGAATCCCGCCCACCCAGGATCCGACCCAGCGCCACCTCCAGCGGCACCCGAAAGTAAAACGCCAGATTCGGCTGAATCGCAAACCGATACAGGTTGCGAACCCAACTCGGCGACACCCCCCGCACCACATCGCGGGCAAACGCCGTATACGCAAATCGATCCGCACACACAATCGCCCCGGCCTTCAGTAACGGAATGATGTACCGCTCCTGCCGATCCGCGAAGTCGGTCGCATGGATCAAACTAAAGGTCGTCGGCGTGAACATCATTTTCTTCTTCCCACGCCGGGTCGTTTCGCTTACGAGCGGCGACGAGTTCCATTCGCTAAACGCCACCGCCAACCCCTGCGAGCGCAGCCACTGACTCAGCAGCGCCAACTGGGTTGACTTCCCGGAACCATCAATCCCCTCGACGATTATTAACTTGCCTTTGAATCGATTCGGAGTCAGTTGAGTCATCAAAATTTCACTCTGCTCAGTATAGCGAGCCGTCCCATCGCTCTATGATGGAGGGATAGAATGCCTCGCTACGCCGCCGTTGATATCGGAAGCAACTCCACCCGTCTCGCCGTCGCCGAAGTCAACCCCGGCGAGCCCTGGAAAATGTTGGCCACCGACCGCGAAGTCACCCGCCTCGGCACCAGCGTCTTCACCGAAGGTGCCATCTCCAAGCCCGCCATGGAGCTGCTGATCCGGACCCTCACCCGCTTCGCCGCCACCTACCACCGCCTCGGCACCACCAGCGTCCGCGTCGTTGCCACCAGCGCCGTTCGCGATGCCCGGAACCAGGAAGACTTCATCTTCCGCGCCAGCCAAGCCATCGGCGCCCCCGTTGAAATCATCTCCGGCCTCGAAGAAGCCCGCCTCATCCACGCCGGCGTCCAAGCCAGTTGGCCCCATCCCGATGGCCGCCTCATGATCATTGACATCGGCGGCGGCAGCGCCGAAGTCATCGTCTCCGCCGACGGCAAACTCGAAAGCGCCATGTCCCGCCCTCTCGGTGCCGTTCGCTTAAAGGAGATGTTCCTCCTTAACGATCCTCCCACGCTCGAACAGCTCGAACGGATGCACGCCTTCATCGACGAAAAACTCGCCGCCACTCTAAAACGAACCGGTCGTGGACACTTCGACCGCGTCATCATCACCTCCTCCACCGCTGCCGCCGTCGTCAGCGCCCTGAACAAGGTTCCCCGCAAAGATCGCGAAGTCGCCGACCGCCTCCACGCCTCCACCGACGACATCGGCGAACTCGAACACTTCCTCGCCAGAAGCACCCTCGCCGCCCGCCGCAAGGTCCCCGGCATCGGCCCCCAACGCGCTGAAATCATCGTCGCCGGCATCAGCGTGCTCCATCGCATTCTCCGCGCCTACGGCCAAACCGAGGCCTTCTACTCCATCGCCGGCGTCCGCGACGGCATCATCGCCGACCTCGCCGAACGCCGCAGCGGCAGCGACCTCTCTCGCCTCAGCAAAGAACAGCGCCAAGTCGTCGAAGCCATGGCCCGCCGGTTCGGCGTCGACGTCAAACATGCCCGCCAAACCGCCCATCTAGCCAACATCCTCTTCGTCAGCCTTCACCCCCTCCACCAGCTCCCCGCCGCCGCCGGTAAACTCCTTGAAGCCGCCGCTTATCTCATCGACACCGGCCACTTCGTCAGCGACATGGCCCACCACAAACACAGCTTCTACCTCGTCGCCAACAGCGACCTGCCCGCTTTCACGAACGAAGAACGGCTGACCATCGCCCTCCTCTGCCGCTTCCATCGCAAGTCCATGCCCCAAGCCCGCCACGGCTTCTACCAGGACCTCACCGCCAGCATAAAGAAGTTCCTCCTCTGGCTTGTTCCCATCCTCCGTCTCGCCGACGGACTCGACCGCAGCCACGATCAACGCATCGGTTCCGTTAAAGTCCAAATCACCGACAAGGTCGTCACCATCTTTCTTGAAAGCGAAATCGACATGGACCTGGAACTCTGGGCCGGAGAACGAGTCGCCGAAGTCTTCCAGCAAATTTACGGCCGCCAGTTGGCGCTGCGCCAAGCTTCGTAGTAAACTGGTGTGTCGGCTTAATGGGAGATCGTTCAACGGTAGGACAACAGACTCTGACTCTGTTTATTGGGGTTCGAATCCCTATCTCCCAGCCATCTTTATCTTGCTCGCGCTTAGGGTAACATTCGGTGGTCGAAAAACGTTAATCTGGTAGTGGTGTTACAGATTCGCTTTTTTGCCCTTTTTGCATTCGCTGGCTTGCTGGCCCCAAGTCTCCTGTTCAGTCAGGCTGCTTCCTTCGATCACACGGTTCGTTCCGTGCTCACGAAGTCTTGCGTCAGTTGCCACAATGAACGGTCCGCCGCTGGTGGCCTGAATATCGTCCCGTTCCAGGACCCCGCCTCTCTGGGCTCGAATCGCGACGATTGGGAACGCATCATTCAAAAAGTGCGCACTGGCGAGATGCCCCCCAAAGGCATGCCCCGACCCGGCCAGCCCCAAATCGACGCACTCCTTGCTTTCGTCGCCACAGAGTTCGAACGCGCTGACAAACTGGTGAAACCCGACCCCGGCCGCGTCACCGCCCGCCGTCTCAATCGCAACGAGTATACAAACACCATCCGCGACCTCCTCGCCGTCGATTTCCGCGCAGAACGCGATTTCCCCACGGACGATTCCGGCTACGGCTTCGACAATATCGGCGACGTGCTCACCATCTCGCCCATCTTAATGGAGAAATATCTCAACGCCGCAGAACGCATCGCCGCCCGCGCAATCGGTGCCGACCCCCTCCCCAAGCCCGTCGAAAAGCTCTATCACAACCGCGATAAAACCATCCGCCGCCTCGATCGCAGCACGATCGAAGCCTCCCACCGCGTCGATTTCGAAGGCGAATACACCATCCGCTTCGGCCTCCCCGGCGAACGCGCCGCCGATGCCCCTCCCGTCAAACTCGGCCTCTGGATGGACGGAAAGCTCATCCAAACCTTGATGGCCGAAACCAAGCCCTCCAAGCTCGTTTACTTCAACCCCTACTCCGAAGAGGAAATGCGCCTCTCCCTCCCCGAAGGAGACCACGTCTTCCGCGTCGGCTTCCTCGACGACGAATTCGTCAAAACTCTCACCGACAAAGACGCCTACAGTAATAAGAAGAACAAGTTCCTCGAATCCATCCTCTTCATCGGCCCCTACGCCGAAAAGACCGTCCGGCCCAGTCGCAAAAAACTGCTCACCTGCGATCCGAACAGCGGACCGGCTTGCCTGGAGACGATTCTCTCTGGCCTCGCCCGCCGGGCGTATCGTCGGCCCGTCACCAAGACCGAAGTCGCCAGCCTGATCCGTTTCGTCGGCCTCGCCAAGCAAGAAGTCCTCTCCACCGAGCAGGGCCTCCAACTCGCTATCCAAGCCGTTCTCGTCTCGCCCCACTTCCTCTTCCGCGTCGAACGCGACTCCGACCCCGCCCAACCTCGCCCCGTCACCGACCTCGAACTCGCCTCCCGCCTCAGCTACTTCCTCTGGAGTTCCATGCCAGATGAAGAACTCTTGAACCTGGCCGAAGCCAACAAACTCCGCCCCACCGTCGCCGCCCAAGTCACGCGCATGCTCGCCGACCCCAAGTCCGCCGCTTTCGCTGACAACTTCGCCGGCCAGTGGCTCGAAATTCGCAATCTCGACAGCGTGAAGCCGGACCCCGTTAAGTTTCCCGCCTGGAACGCCGACCTCCGCGACGCCATGAAGACCGAAACCCGCCTCTTCTTCCAGGGCATGCTCACCGGCAATCGCCCCATGGCCGAATTCCTCGACGCCAAATACACTTTCCTCAACGAAACCCTCGCCAAACACTACGGCGTCGAAGGCGTCACCGGTCCAGACTTCCGCCGCGTCGAACTCAGCAATCCCCAGCGCGGCGGCATCCTCAGCCAAGCCAGCGTCCTTACCGTCTCCAGTTACCCCACCCGCACCTCCCCCGTCATCCGCGGCAAGTACATCCTTCAGAACATCCTCGGTGCTCCGCCCCCCGCCCCGCCCCCCGACGTCCCCGCCCTCGACGAAGACAAAATGGCCACCGCCGGCTCCCTCCGTCAGCAGATGGAAAAACATCGCACCAACGCCACTTGCGCCTCCTGCCATAGCCGCATGGACGTCCTCGGCTTCGGCCTCGAAAACTACGATGGCATCGGCCAATGGCGCTCCAAAGACGGCAAGTTCGACCTCGACACCTCTGGCATCATGCCCAACGGCAAGTCGTTCCAAAACCCCGCCGAAATGCGCGTCGTGCTCCAAGCCGAACTCCCCGACTTCGCCCGGTGCATCACCGAAAAAATGTTGACTTACGCCCTCGGCCGCGGCTTGGAGCGATATGATCGAAGAGCCATCGAATCGATCACCAAGAAGTTAGCGCCTGCCAACTACCCGTTCCAGGCGCTAGTCCAAGAAATTGTCCAAAGCCTGCCGTTCTCCATGCGGCGTGGCGAAATACCGCGTACCGACTCCAATCCCAGTAAACAGGTAGCTATCCGATGATGATCACCCGCAAAGCGCTCCCCCGTCGTACCTTCCTCCGCGGCCTCGGTGCCGCCATCGCCATCCCCGCGATGGACGCCATGGCCCCCGCCCTCGCCTCCAGCCAGCTCCCCGGCAAGCCACCCGTCCGCATGGCGTTTGTCTATGTCCCCAACGGCATCGTCGACCACAAGCACTGGAATATCCCGGAAGGTGCAATCGGCGAACTCCCGCGCATCTTGAAGCCCCTGGAGCCGTTCAAGAACGACATGCTCCACCTCGGCAACCTCACCCACAACGGCGGCCGCGCGCTCCTCGATGGCGCCGGCGATCACGGCCGCTGCTGCGGCGGCTACCTCAGCGGCATCCACCCCCGCAAAACCGCCGTCGATATTCAATCCGGCATCTCCTGCGACCAAATCGTCGCCAACAAAATCGGTTCCCAAACCCGCTTCCCTTCCCTCGAAATCGGACTCGAAGACGGTCGCCAAGCCGGCGACTGCGACTCCGGCTACTCCTGCGCCTACACCAACAACCTCTCCTGGCGCAGCGAAACCCAGCCGATGCCGCCCATCCTCAACCCGCGCGCCCTCTTTGAGCGCCTCTTCGGCACCGGTCAAATCCTCAGCCCCGAAGCCCGCGCCCGCCAAGGCAAGTTCCGCAAAAGCATCCTCGATTTCATCACCGACGATACCCGAAAGCTGCAATCCGACCTCGGCCCCACGGACCGCCGCAAGCTCGACGAGTATCTCTCCTCCATCCGCGCCATCGAAAAGCAGCTCGAAAAAGCCGAAAACGACAACGCCCAAATCAACCCCGGCATGGACAAGCCCTACGGCATCCCCGCCGACTTCGCCGAGCACTTCAAGCTGATGACCGACATGGCCACTGTCGCCTTTCAAGGCGATATCACCCGCGTCCTCACCTTCCTCGTCACCCGCGAAGGCACCTCCCGTTCTTACCGTGAAATCGGCATCTCCGACGGCCACCATCCCCTCACCCACCACATGTTCAATCCGGTCTCGATCGAAAAAGTCGCCCAGATCAATACCTATCATGTGCAGCAGTTCGCCGGCTGGCTCGAAAAACTCAAAGCGTCCAAGGAAGGCGATTCCAACGTTCTCGATAATTCGATGATCGTCTACGGTGCCGGTCTCTCCGATGGCAACCGCCATAATCACGAGGATCTCCCCACCATCATGATCGGCAAGGGCGGCAACTCGTTCAAAACCGGCCGCCGCATCATTTATCGTAAGGAAACGCCGATGTCGAACATGTTCCTCACTATGATGGACCGCATGGGCGTCCCCGTCGAAAACTTCGGTGAGTCCACCGGTCGCCTCGATGGCCTCC
>JANXMS010000538.1 GCA_025354525.1 Acidobacteriota bacterium | reverse complement strand
AATCCGACGTTGGACAGCATAACAACCCAATAATCGGCTCCGATAACCAACCTCAACTGCAAACAGAGAATCGCACCGACGCAAATGCTTTGCTTTCAACGCCCCTAATCACGGTTTTTGGCTAATTTGGACAACAGTGATTTCTGGGACGAAGCTGGTTACTTTGTTCCCATCGCGCAGCAGCTATACGCTCACGGCAGCTTCGCCGTTCCTGGGATAGCTCAAACCGGTCATCCACCTGTCGTAATGGCCTATGTCGCCCTAGCGTGGAAGATATTCGGCAACTCCCCCGTCGTGGCCCGAATCGCTATGTCATAGATTGCCGCCGCGGCCTTGCTCGGATCGTACCGCGTAGCGCGGCTCTTCACTTCGCCGGTCCGGGCGTCGACCGCTGTTGTTGTCACTGCCCTATACCCAGTCCTGTTCGTGCAATCCACGCTAGTCCAACTCGATCTAGCGGTCGCGGCTGTCTCCGTTTGGGCTGTCTACGCATTACTCACTGACCGTTTCGGTTACTGCGTCATCTTATGTTGCTGCGCCGCCGGGATCAAGGCAACAGGGTTTGTTACTGGCATTTCCTGTTTTGCCGCGATGCTAATTGACTATTCCTTAGTCCGCCCCCGGCTTTTCCCGAACATCACGCTTCGCCGACTCATTCTCTACCCGCTTGGCTTACCGCTCGTAACTACCGGTGCGGGGATGGTCCTAAACTATGTCGTCCTAAACGCTGCGTTCGGAGACCTTGGCATCCTTCGCTACAACCTTTCCTCGCTCGCCTCCTCACCCCAGCGGCTCTTCGTCACGGCGGTCAACCGAATATGGCATCTTACCGGACATATGGGACTATGGGCCTTGACCGCCTCGACCGCACTCCCTGCGTTACGCTTATACAGAACTTGGCCGTCATCGAACGCAACTCTCAAGAAATTCTGCCTCTTAACGGCTTCGTTTGCGCTCGTTTATGGCATAACATTCACTCTGATCGGGGGAGCCGTCCTCGCCCGTTACGTCCTACCCGCTACGCTTCTATTACTTCCTCTAGGCGGAGTCCTCGCCAGTCTTTTCCTAACTCGCGGCTTCTTTCTAGTTACGCCATTCGTCATCTCCGTGTTCGTTTTCTCTCTCGTCGTTGAGCCGCCCTACCATACCGCACTTGAAGATGGTCTGATGTATCAAAAGTTCATTACGCTCCATCAAAAAGCCGCCCAAAAGCTGCTTGCGGACGCGCCGCGGGAGCGGGTCATCACCACCTGGCCCGCCACGGACGAGCTGTCCAAGCCGCTTTTAGGCTACGTCGATCATCCGCTCTCCGTCGTACCAGTTCCAGATTTCAAAGAACCGACCATCGCTGAAGCCACCGCGACCTGTCCCGACTGTTGGCTCTTCGTCTTCAACACCGAGTTCGTCCCCGCCCGTAGCGGCTTCCGACCCGGCGATCTACTGCGACGTTTCTCTCCGTGGGCAAGGGGCCAATCGGAGCAAAGAGCGTCAGAAACTCTGGCGACCACCGACCTAAAAGCCCTCCGAAACTATCGACTAGTCGAGCGTTTCAACTTCGGAAGCAACTTCGGTTCAATTTGGGCCCCAATCCGTTAGCTCCGAAGGCGGCCTCGGCTATTTCAACGCCTCGCTGATCTCGATGTCGCGCTTCAGAACGTCCGAGAGCAGGTGCGACAGGCTTACACCTTTTTGCGCGGCTTTGTCTGAGAAATACTCCCAAACGCTTCTTTCGATCGAAGTGGGCAAGAAAACCACCGCCTCCGCGGGGATGTCATGAAGGCCGCGCACTGCCTTGCTGAAGTCAATTTCCTCTGGCATATCTTCGTCGTTGGGGTTGTTCGTCATTGGCTTCCGATGTAATAGAAAATCTCAGCGGCTGTCGCACGGCGTGCGGTTATGATTCGAATTTTAACAATGCCGTTTCCTGCGTCCGTCCGGAGGTACGCGCTTGACAACATCGTCCCATTGCTCGCCAGTCCAATCGAGAACCATCGTTCTTCCAACTCGCTGTGTGCAGTATCGGCGAGAGTGAGGATCTGGGGATCAGCAAAGATCGACGGCACCAACCCGACACTCCTTTACCATCCTAACCCGCCCTCAGACTTACTGCGCAACGAATTCGTCGAAGGATCGCGACCAACAATGCCGCTAGCCCCCTCGCCGCCCCACCCCCACCACCGTATTCGGCAAATACCGCCGCAACAACTGATCAAATCCCTCCCCCAACCCCGCCCCTCCCCGCTGACAATACCCCACCCCGTGCCCCCGCCCCTTCCCCGTCGCCACCTTCCCCAGCAACACATAGTTGTTCGAAGGCAAAATATCCCACCCAAATTTCCGCCCCAACGCGATCCGAGCCCCCTCATCCCCCACCTTCCTCGGCAACTCCGGTAACTCCCTCACCCACTCCCTCTCATCCCGCTGACAAACCGAACAATCCACCGCGAAATAAGGGTAAGGCTCCGCCCCCCAACCCACCTCCACCGCCGTTTTCGTCCTCCCCCCACAACTCGCGCTGTAAGCCGGCGCAAACACCTTCCCCTCGTACGTCAACACCACCCCCCGCGTCGCCATCGCCGCCTCTGACCGCACCGGGTCCTTCAACACCTGGCAATGCGTCGTATCGCAAAAATCATAACCCCGATGCCTCCCCCGATTCCCTAACAGCCAACTCCGCGCCAACACCGCCTGCGCCTTCTTCGCCTCCATCGGCGCCCCCGGCGGTGACTCCGCCTCCGTAATCGCCCCCACCGCGTCCTCCACGTCCACCGTCAACACCGCTCGCAACTCCCCCACCTCCGGCGTCACCGTCAACGCCCCCTTATACCGCCGCTCAATCTTCCCCGGCACGCTGACCAACATATCCCCCTTGAATTTCACCACCCGCGCCGTCCGCGTCTCCCGCTCCGCAAACCAATCAATCTCGCTCCCCACCTTCCGCAGCCCCACCGCCTTCCCCCCCGCAATCGTCATCTCATTCACCCGCAGCAACGTCCCCGGCACCGCCTTCACCGTCAACCTTTGCGGATGAAACAAAACGAAAATCGCTATCTCAATCATCGCCGAAACATCTCCACCGCCTTCGCCCCCGTAACCCCCGCCGCCTGCAACAAAACCAACTCCCGCGGAGCCTCTTCCGGATAGGCGATCACCGCATACCCGTCCCCGTCTAACTTCGCGTTCGGCCCCGTACCCGTCTTCGCCAAATACCCCGCCCCCAACGCCTTCGCCGTCCCATACCGCGCCGCCCGTCGCATCCCATCGAACAAAGGGAAAATTCCCGGGTCCGCCGGTCGGCTCAACAACTCCGCATACGCCGCCGCCAACTCCACCGGCTTCACCTGCCACGCCGTCCCCAATCCAATCTGCGTATCCGCCCCCGCCTCCGGAACACTAATCCCAAACAACCCCAACAAAGCCGCCGTCGCATGCCCCGGCAACCCCATCGCCAACTGCCGAAAATAGTGATTACACGAATACGCCACCGCATCCCGAATCCCCAACTTCCCGTGCCCCTTCACAAGCCAACACCGGTCCGCCGCTCCCCGGCAAAAATGGTTCGGATAAAAATAATGGTGCGCCTGCGCATACGCCAGCGCCGTAAACGGCTTCACCAAACTCCCCGGGCTCACCGGCCTGTCCAGCTCCGGCCACTCCGCCCGCAGCTCCCGCCGCTCCGCAATGCTATAGAGCAATGTATTCATGGCCGCAGCGCGTAAGTCACCGTCTCGGTCACCTTATCACCCTGGTCCAAACGCGCCACGGTAGCCGTCTGAAACCGCCTCAATACCTGCGACAAACTCGCCACGTTTTCAGAAAAAAACTCCGGCTGCCGCTGCTCCGGCTGCTCCGCCGGCGTCCCCCCCGCCCGGTCAATCAACGTCGTCAAACGCAGCAGCCGAGCCCTCTCGGTAGCATGACGAAACGAAGCCAAATACACCGTCCGCTCTTCGGCCACCGTCAACGTCCCCCCCGCCTGCATCGCCCGCAGCAACGTCTCATCGTTCGCCACAAAAAGCGTCGTCCCCGCCACCGCCACCGAGTACCCCGGCAACAAAGCCCGCATCGCCGCCAAATCCCAGTTCCCCGCCCCGGCCACTGCCAACCCCAGCGTCTGCGCCACAAACACTTGGTCCTGCTGCACCCGCGTCCCCCGCACGACTACATGCGCCGTCGCGTTCCCCAACGCCGCCGCCAACGCCGACTCATTCCCCGCCCCGGCCGCCGAAAACGGCACCACGTCAATCATCGTCTCCAAATCCTCCGCGTTCTCCCCCTCCCGAAACGTAGCCCCCGCCGCCGTCGCCAACAGCCCCGCCGCCGGAGCACCCGTCGCCAAGTGGTAGTACCCCGCATCGTTCGGCACCGCCCGCGCCAACGTCCGCAGCGCCGCCCCATTCCCCACCGCCCCCGCCTGCCGCTTTGTCATCGTCCGACTCTCCACCCAACTCCCCCCACTCCGCGTCAAGTCCGCCATCGCCCCTTCAAACGCCGCCAACTCCGCCACATTCCGCTGCACCCAATAACTCTTAAAATGCGGGCTCTTCGCCAACAATTCTAAATTCGCCGCCATCCGAACCTCCCCCTGGCTCTGCGCCGCTCGCTGATACCACCCCTCCGTCGCCAGCGACCCGCCCGCCTGCCCCGCCATCAACACCAGCGCCCCCGCCAAATAATCTTCATTCGTCGATAGCAGTAACCATCCGTCCTTCGTCGCAAACGCCGCCGTCCGCGGCGTCGCCCGGTCCGCCTTCACATAGTAAGTCGTCCCCCCCGCGGTACGACTGGCAAATTGCCCCGCCAACGCCGTCAACGCCGGCGCCGCCGCCAACTTAGTAATATATAAAAACTCCAGCTTCCCAATGTCATAAATCGCCAACGCCGAAGCCCCCCCCGCCAACTGATTCAGTAACCCGCTATCCACCGGCAACCCCGCCGCCGTCGCAAACTCCCCCTGCGCCTCCGCCAACCGAAAAAACAACCGCGACTTCGAAAACACATCGTAGTTCGCCCCGGCCACCCAAGCCACCTTCTCCGCTGACCCGTTCCACTCCCGCAGCAAAGCCCCGAAATTCTTTGCTTCTAGATAGACTTGCGCCCCCGCCGGCACCCACCGCGGCAGCGCCACCGTCGTCGTCGCCTGCTGGGCAAAATACACCCCCACCGCCACCATCACCGCCAGTCCCATCAGTTTCGTCTTCATCGTGCACCTGCCAGCAACCGCGGCTTCACGGTATGCGGTTGTTCTAACCCTTCTTTTACCAACGGTCGACGCGCTTCGTTCTTCGCTCGCCGCTCCGCCTCCGCCTGCGCCGCCGCCTGCTTGGCCGGTAGACCCTCGTAATAAATCGTCGCCCGCTGCGGCTGCCCCGCTTTCACGAAACCATCCCCCACCGCCTCTCTTATCTCCATCGGCACATTCCCATCCTCTGCCAACGCCAACAACGCAGCCCCACTCAGCACCTGAAACAGCGGCACCCGCTGACTCGGGTCCAGCGCCAACACCGCCCGCAACAACCGAATCTTTACCGCCGAATCCGTCGCCGCCGCCGCCGCTTTCAGCCGCGCCGTCACAACGTAAGGCTGCTCCGCCTCCGCCGCCGAAGTTACCCGCCCGGCCAACAAATCTAACTCCTTCGCCCCCGTCGTAATCGACCGGTTCAACGCCTGCGCCGCCTCCAGCCGAGTCCTGTACGCCGCCTGCCCATCCATCGCCACGGTCACGAGCGTTGCCTCATCACTCTTCACCCGCGCCAACAACAGCCGTGCCTCCGCGCTCCATGGCATCGCCTTCGCCAGCGGCTCCGCATACCGAGCCGCCTCTGCCCCCCGGTTCTGCCCGAGCAGCACCCGCGCCGCCGCCGCGTTATGTTCAAACGGTTCTCCCACCGTCATCACCAACCGGCCTAACAACTCCACCGCCCGCGCCGGCTGTATCTCCGCCAACCCCAAATAACTCCCCGCCGACGGGTTCGGGCCCGCCAACTCCCGCTCATAAGCCAGCAACAAAATCTGCCGCGCCGACTCGGCATCCCCCTCTTCCCGCAACTGCGCCGCCACTGCCCGCAACTGCTCCGTATCCGTCAACTCATCCAGCAATTTCCCCAAAGTACCCGTCTTCGCCGCCACCCGCACCCGTAGCGGCATCAACGCATACGGATCCTGCTGTAACTCTTCCGGAGTAAATCGAGCCAATAACTGCGCCGCCGCCCCAAACTGCTTCTCCTTCACCAAATACTCTAACCACCGCGTCCGAATCCGCTGCCGCGAAGCCGCCGCCACCTCACGCGTCTCCCCTACTGCCTTCGCCAACCGCTGCCCGGCCAACTCCTCCGCCCGCGCCAACAACACCGGCTTCCGCCCCGCAAACTCCATCAAAAACTCCGCTGGTTCCGCCGCCACCAACGCTAATCGAACCAGTCGATCCACGTCCATCCCCTCCACGAGTTCCGCCGTCCGATAAGCCCCATTCCGCCGCACATACGTCGTCAACAAAGCCTCCCCCACCGGAGCCGTCGGCGCCGCCAACAGCGAAGCTCGCACATCCTCCCACCAACTCTCCCCCAGCCTCCCGTTGTCCATAACCCACCGATACTCTTCCAGCGCCTTCCCATGGTCGCCCAGCCGCGCATACGCCGCCCCATAATGCGGGTCCAACGCAATCGCATTGACATAATCCCCCGCCTCAAAAAACGCCTTCGCACTCGCCGACCGCGATTCCACCATCGCCGGCCGATACCCCGCCGCCGCCGCGTCCTGCCCTAACTCCAGGTAGTCCGCATACCGAGCCGCGTAGTAAAACCACGTGTCCCCCGACAACCCCGACTTCGCCGCCGCCAACTTCCCGCCAATCGTCTCCGGCCCCAAAGTGTCCGCAAACGCCTTCTTCACCTCCGGCGTCATCTGCCGGAAATACAGCCCCGTCAAAGCCCGATAAGCGTTCTTCCACGCCACCGGCCGCGCAACCGCCGCAATCCCCCGCAGCGCCATCGCCGCATTCTCCGTCCGCAATCCGTAGTTCGCCACCGCCTCCCCCCGCGCCGCCGACACCACCGGCGTCAACTGCAAATACCGATCCAAAGCATCCCCCTCCAGCGCCCCCGTCCCCATCGCCCGCAACTCGCCCGCCGCATCCCCCGCCCGTCGATACGCCTGCCCCGCCAATCGCAACACATCCCCCTTGGCCTCACTCGCCGGATGGACCCTCCAATACGCCTCCAACTGCTGACCCAACTCCCCAAACCGCCCCCGTCGAATCTGCAAATCGAAGAGTGAACGCATCCGATACCCCGCCTCCTGGCTTCCCGCCTGCGCCATCATAAACCGGTGGTCCAGCTTCGCCGCCACCTCTAAAAATCCCGCCCCCAGCGCCGCCCCGCTATCGCCCTGCGCCTCCAACCAAATCGCGTACTTCGCCTTCTCCTCCGGCGCAAAGTAAGTCGCCGCCGCCGTCGCCGAACTCCCCACCTCTCCGCCCGCCTTCGTCCGAATCTCCGCATACCGCCGCAATCGTGTCAACAGCCGCGCGTTCGCCCCCGCCCCGTTCGGCAACGCCAAAGCATACTCCGCCTGCGCCGCCTCCAACAACCCCCACTCCTCCAGCTTCCCGCCCATCGCCATCGGGTCCACCCGGCCCACTGAATACGCCTGCTTCAAAAGCGTTGTCGCCTCCGCCGTCCGCCCCTGCCGCGCCCGCGTCTCCGCCATCTTCACCATCCAACTCGGGTTCCGATAGCTCAATTCATAAAGCTTCTGATACGTCCCCGCCGCCTCGTCCCACCGCAACAACCGCGTCTCCAACTCGCCCCGCGAAGCCAGCAAATCCGTCCGCTCCGGCCGCAAAGCCGCCGCCCGGCTCCACGCCTGCAACGCCTCCGGATACCCCCCAAACTCTCCCTCCAACCGCGCCCGCACAATCGGCCATCGCGCATCCCGCGGCGAATCCCCCTCCGCCTTCACAAAGTACGCCAACAACCGGTCCTTCACCCCGTTCGAAGCCGCATACCGCGCCGCGTCCCGCACCAGATTCTCATCCTCCGGGCTCCGTTTGGCCAGCTCAATATACTGGTCCACCGCCCCCCTGAAGTCCTTCAATCGAGTCAACGCCGGAATGTAAGCCACCCGCAACGCCGCCACCTGATTCGCATCTTTCAGCTCTTTCAACTTCGCCTGATAAAACGCGGTCAGGCCCTTATCATCATTCGCCTTCGCATACGCCGCCGCCTTCAAAGCAATCCCCTCCCCATCCACCGGATCTTTCCCCAACACCAAATCCGCCAACACCAACCCCGTCGCCGCGTCCGCCTCCCTACCCGCCTCCAGCCACAAAGTCCGCTGCAACGCGGGATGCGCCGCGTCCGCCGCCGCCCGCAAAATCTCCACCACCCGCTTCCCGTTCTTCGCCCGCTTCTCAAACTCCGCCGCCGCTCGCACAATCGCCAACCGCTTCGGATTCGCCCGCAACAACGCCGTCAACTCCCCCCGCGCCCCGTCCACGTTTCGCTGCGCCTCTTCAAATCGCGCCTTCGCCAAACGCAACTGCAAGCCTTCTAACGGATCCGTCGCCAATCCAATCCGCCTCGCATAAACGGCCCGCTGAACCCCCGGCATGGCATTCCGCACCGCCACCTCCGCTAAGCTCCCCAACAGCTCCGCATCCCCACTCTGCCCCGCCGTCGCCGTCAAATACTTCTCCAAATCGTCCCGCCGACCCTGCGCTTCCAGCAACGCCACCCGCAGGCTCACCGTCTGCCCATGCAACGGCAGCCCCGCCACCATCGCCTCCACCGGTTGCCGCTTTGCCAAACGGATCAGCCGCCGCCGCGCCGTCGATTCGCCTTCCGTCGCCAAAGCCCCCGCCAAATACTCCTGCAGCGCCGCAGCCATCTGCCCCTTATTCTCATAAATCGCGCCCATTTCGTAGGCAAACGCCGTCGGCTGCCCTAACCGCTGCCGCCCCGCCGCCAACTGCCGCAACGCATCGTCGTATTGGTAATAGTCCCAATGCAAAGTCGCCGACTCCACCCATCCCTCTTCCTTCCCCGGCGCAATCTGCGCCACCCGGTCAAACAGCGGACGAGCCGCCGCAAACCGCTCCCGATCCGCCTCAATCTCCCCCATCCGCGTCAAAAACTGCCCGTCCCGCGGCCAAGCCTTAGCCAAAGCCCCCTCCATCTCCAACGCCACGCCAGCGTTGCCCAATGACCGGTGCACCGCCGCCGCCCGCGTCAACAAACTCACGTCCGCCGGATACGACAAC
>JANXMS010000511.1 GCA_025354525.1 Acidobacteriota bacterium | reverse complement strand
CTTACAAGGGAGTTACATCCAGGCGGATGAGACGACGGTGCCGGTGCAACGACCGGGGGAGAAAAAGGGGAAGAACCATCAGGCCTATTTATGGCAGTTTGGGAGTCCGGGCACCTATGGGGGACGGGAGGGTCCGGTGGTCTTCCGGTTTGCGCTGGGGCGAAGCGGCGAGGTTGCGCGCGGATTCCTGGGCGATTATCAGGGCATATTGCAGACCGACGGGTACGCGGGATACAACCACGTTGGCGAGGTGGCCATGGTGCATGCGGGTTGTTGGTCGCATGCGCGCCGGTACTTTATGGATGCGTTGAAAGTGCATCCGGGCGATGGGTTGGCAGCGGAGTTTGTGCGTCGAATCGACGAGCTATTTGCGGTTGACTGGGGGGCGCGGGCGGGTAAGTTACCGCAGTCGGAGCGGGCGGAACTGCGCCGGGAGAAGTCAGCGAAGATCGTAGCGGAACTGCGGGAGCGTTTGGAGGCGGAGCGCCATCGGGTGTTGCGGAAGAGTAAGTCGGCCGAGGGGATTCATTATGCGTTGGGGCAGTGGGGGCGTCTGACGAAATTCTTGGAGTATCCTGAGCTGGAGTTATCGAATAACTTAGCGGAGAATTCGATGCGACCGGCAGTGTTGGGGAGAAAGAACTGGATCCATGTAGGGAGCGTGGAGGCGGGACCGAGGGTGGCGGCGATTTTGTCGGTGGTGGAGAGCTGCCGGAGGATGGGGATTCCGGTGCGGCAATATTTGCTTAGCGTGCTGCCGGGGATGGGCGACCGGAAGGTGAGCGAGGCCGCGGAACTGACCCCGGCAGCTTGGTGGCGGCGGCAGCAGGCCTAGCGTAAATTCAAAGCTTTCGCAAGGCTGGGGATGGTCGACCGCTTACGCTTGACCGAAGAAAAGAAGCAACAAGTGCTTACGCTGGGCCGCTTAGGCTGGTCCCTCCGTCGCATCGAGAAACAAACCGGAGTTTGCCGCGAAACCGCAGCCAACTACTTAAAGGCCGCCGGAATCCCGCTGCGTCCCCCCGGAGCCTGGGGCAAACGCGCCCCGCCAAAACCGGCCAACGAGGTGACCACCGACTCCGGTCCCCACTCCCCCACCGAGCAAACGCCAAAACCGGCCAATACAGTGACCACCGGCCCCGCCGCCTCCGCCAGCGCCTGCCAACCCTACCACGAGTTCATCGAGCAAGCCCTACTCGCCGGTCGCAACGCCAAGCTCGTCTCACGTTCTGCGGGTTTCGTTTCGGCGACTGGCGCAATTGTCTCAGGTGGCCGCGCCGATCGCGGTGCGGTTTGGATAACGTATGTTCCGAGGCCGAGAACGATCGCGGCGCCGACGTCGATCGCGGCGGTACCGGCAGCGGGCGAGGAGCTTTCGACCGGGGCGAAGTCGGGCGACTTTATTTGGTACCGCGATTCAGCATCGTCCGCGCCCTCTCGGTGTCCGAGGTACAGGCTGTCTCGCTAAATACAAGCATCACCGGGTATAACCATCTGCCGAAGACGCGTCAATTCTTACCACGTATTCTACACGCCGCCCGCAAGCCACGTCGCCTGAATGGGAAACTCAGCCGACATGGAATCAACACGTTACGGCTACTTATCACCAGAAAAGCCGGACATGAGGAATTCATCATTTCCTTGTGTCGGCGCTCCAATTCCAACATGGGAAATCCATCGAAACTGATTGCTTCTAACCCTCGATATTGCTATCGCTTAGCTCCATCGCGGGCGGGCGTTTCTGGCACCGGAAACGCCCCTGCGGGAGGCTAGGCGGGGCATCGAGCCCCACCCTAGCCGCTAGTGTACGCCCGCTAACGCTCACGATCGTGGCAATGCGCCACGAGCCCAATATGAGGATTCACAACCCGAAAAAATAAATATTGATCCACTAACCGGCTCCCTATCAATGCTTTACCGTCACCGCCCCTCCGCCCTGATTCGGTTCCCAACCTCGCCACCCGCAAAGTGGTCTTGGGGGCCGTCCCCTATCCGTCGTTCCAATCTCCGGCTTTTCAACCAAATTCCATCCAAGACAGTCAGGGTCACCCCGAGTCCACCCCACGTTCGGACCGGCGCGTTACCCGCCCATGGCGAACAAGCGGCGAAAATAAAACGGATGGACCCAGGAAGTGTTTCAAAAGAACTCACTTATCCGTTAGGTCCATCCGTTTTCCGGTCCCGTTGGGGCCGTTCTCAACCCAGATTCAACCCGTCCAGCCGCCAAACGAACCGACCATTCACCATCGTCGCCACCTGGCCACCACGGAATTCATGGCCATGAAACGGAGTGTTCCGGCTCTTCGACAGCGATTTGTTCACGTCAAACGTCCATTTTCGATCCAGATCGAAAATCGTCACGTCGCCATCGGCCCCCGGCGTCAACGTCCCCTTCGGAAGGTGCAAAATTCGCGCCGGATTCACCGTCAATAGCTCCACCATCCGCCCCAAGGAAATCAGGCCCGGATGCACCAACTTCTCCAGCGATAACGAAATCGCGTGCTCCAAACCGGTAATTCCAAACGGGCAACGCTCAAACTCTTGCATCTTCTCGCTACCAGGGTGCGGCGCATGGTCCGTCGCGATCGCGTCAATCGCCCCGTTGATCAGCCCTTCGGTCACGCCCTCGACGTCAATGCAACCCCGCAACGGCGGCTTCATCCGATAGTTCGAATCGTAGGGCGGCATATCGATATCCGCCAACGCAAAATGGTGCGGCGTCACTTCTGACGTCACGCGCAGACCGCGCTGCTTGGCGAAATTAACCATCGCCACCGAATGGCGAGCCGAGATATGGGCCACATGATACTGCGCCCCAGTCACCTCGGCGAGCAGGATATCCCGGGCCACCATCACGTCCTCGCTACAGCCCGGAATGCCGCGTAAGCCCAGCCGAACCGACTCAAAGCCTTCATGCATGTCGCCGCCGGCCGATAGGTGCAGATCCTCGCAATGGTTGATCAGCGGCAGTCCGAAACTCTTGGCCGTCTCCATCGCTCGGCGCATCACCCGGGCGTTCATCACCGGTCGCCCGTCGTCGGAAATCGCGACGATGCCAGCCTGTTTCATCGACCCTATGGCCGCTAGCTCTTCCCCGGCGCTGCCCTTCGTAATCGCCCCGATCGGGTACACGTTCACGGGAGAAAGCCGCCGCGCCCGCTCGACTATATAGGTCGTCACGGTCGCCGAATCGTTCACCGGCATCGTGTTCGGCATGCAAGCGACGCTCGTAAAGCCGCCCGCCGCCGCCGCCTTGCCGCCCGATTCAATGGATTCAGAATGCTCAAATCCGGGCTCGCGAAAATGCACGTGCATATCGACAAAACCGGGCGCAACAACCATGCCCGTAGCGTCAAAAATCTGCGCGTTCGATGCCGTCAAGTTCGGCCCGACCCCCGCAATCTTGCCGTCTATCAGCAGCACATCGGCCACCGTATCGATCCCGTTCGCCGGGTCCAACACCCGGCCATTCTTAATCAACCACGTACTCATTGCTGCGACGCTCCCATCACCCGTTCTAGAACCGCCATTCGTACGGCAATCCCGTTCTCCACTTGGTTCAAGATCACCGACCGATTCGAGTCCGCCACTTCCGACGAAATCTCCCGCCCCCGGTTGATCGGCCCCGGATGCATCACAATCACATTCGGCTTGGCGTGCGGCAAATGCTCCAGCCGCAGACCATAAAACTTGAAATAATCGCCCGGCGGAAACGGCGTCTCATGCTGCCGTTCCAACTGCACGCGCAGCATCATGATCACGTCAGCGTCCTGAATCGCCTCTCGAATGTTGTACGTCAGCGTCACATTCGGAGCTAGCTGCGCCAACTGCTCCGGCAGCAGAGTGGCCGGGCCGCACAGCACGACGTGCGCCCCAAACTTAGACAGCAAATGAACGTTCGACCGCGCGACCCGGGAATGAGCGATGTCGCCAATAATTGCCACCCGGAGGCCTTCCAGAGAAGGCCGGTTATCTAAAATAGTCCGGGCGTCCAGCAACGCCTGCGTCGGGTGCTCATGGGTCCCGTCGCCAGCGTTAATAATCGGCGTCGGCAAGTATCGAGCCAGAAAATGCGGTGCCCCGCTCGCCGCGTGGCGCATGACGATGGCATGGGGCCGCATTGCGCCCAGCGTGTTCAACGTATCGACCAGCGATTCGCCCTTCGACGTGCTGGAAGCCGAAGCGGTTATCGAAATCGTATCCGCCCCCAAACGTTTGGCCGCGATCTCAAAACTCGCCCGTGTCCGCGTCGAATTTTCAAAAAACAAATTAACCAGCAGCCGATTCTTCAACGTATCGTACTTCACCGTCGACGCCTGAAAGTCTTTGGCGCGGGTCAGAATCGCTTCTATCTCAGGACGGCCCAGGTCTTCGATGCCCAATAGACTCATGCTTCGATCTTCTCGACCAGGATCACTTTTTCCATCTGATCGATCTCCTGCAATTTCACTTCAATGATCTCGTTGGCCGAGGTCTGTACCATTCGCCCAACGTACCGGGCTTCAATCGGCAACTCCCGCCAGCCACGGTCAATTAGAACCAGTAACTGCACGCGCGAAGGTCGGCCTTGATCGAACAACGCATCGAGCGCCGCACGAATCGTCCGGCCCGTATAGAGGACATCGTCCACCAGCACAATGTCTTTTCCGGTCACATCAAACGCGATATCGGTGGAATTCAGAATCGGTGAAGCGCCCACCGTCGTCAGGTCGTCCCGGTACAGGTTGATGTCCAAGGTCCCGGTCGGCACATCGCGGTCTTCAAGGTCTTTGATCTTAGCGGCCAATCGCTTGGCCAGCGGAACCCCGCGGCGGCGAATGCCGATAAAGGCTAGTTTGTCCAAGTCGGTCGTCTTCTCGAGAACCTCGTGGGCTAGGCGAACCAAGGTGCGGTCAATCTCGGAAGCGGTCATGAGTTGCGATTTCAGACGCGTGGAGGGCATTGGGGTCAGATTAACATGCGGCAGGCCTATCGGAACCGGACCGAGCCCCATTTTTCCGGCACGTGCATATTAATCACCCCTTGCGGCGACCAAACCCAGTTGTCTTCCTTCGTTCCCGGTACCTTTTCATATTTGCCGTCCTTAACGCGGAGTTGCCATTCTACCCGCGAAAAATTGATGCGCCATGCTTCGCCCGGCCTCGGTGCCACCGCCGGTCGTTTGCCCCGGTTAAAGGCGCTCCAGGGAAAGGCCATCTCCACGGTCCAGCCGCCGTCCTGGTCGCCCGGATCGTTCAACGTGCCGCGCAGCGAAACCGCCGTCTTCAATCCAGGGATTTCCCACCCGTCGTCAGCCTTGCCTTTGTCTTTATAGGGCCGATCAAGATGCAGGTCCCAGCCAGTGTTCCGCGCATTGATTTCGAACTCGAAGTAGTCGAGCCCATCGCCGTCGGGGTCCAGAAAGACCTCGAAATCGTGCTCGTGAAAGATCACCATGTCGTGCCGATCATAGGTCGCCCATAAGTTGGGTTCCTCCATCTCGGCCGCGATGTACAGGTACTCGGCGTCCCACAGCATCTTCGCCCGCGTCGCAAAGCGCGGCTTAGGTTTCGCGTCGCCTTCAATATCCACGAAAAACGGGGTCCAAGGGGCTTTGCCCCATGCCGCTTCGTCCATCTTTCCGTCGATCACCAGCGGCTTTTCTGCCGTCGGAGCGTCGTAAATCAATCCAAACGCCAACAGCAAAAGAGGTGACATCAGAACCGCTTCATCCGGCCCCGAACTCGCTTCGTGAGCTTTTCAATCTCGTCCAGTTTCTTCAAGGCCCCTACCGAAAGCACGTGCCGATCAAGCTTTTCGAGCTCCATCGTGATTTCATCAGTCAGCCGTTTAATAGCTTCGAGATCTTTCAGGTTCGAAGCCAGATCGGCTTTCAGCAAATCCTGGGTTCGGTCTTTGCCGTCTGGACCCCGCATCGGTGACTCATTGGGCGATAATTCGCCGCCCGGTCGGGGTGGACCTTGGGCCCAAACTGCATCAGCGAACAGCAGCAAAAACAGGGCTAGATACGCCATATTGCTATCATAGCGAGTTATGCGTGACGTAAATATCGGGATTGTCGGACTAGGCAACGTCGGCTCTGGAACCATGGCAATTCTTGCCGAGACGAGCGATTCAATCGCTCAGAAACTGGGCTTCCGCTTGGTCGTGAAGGCGCTCTGCGCCAGAACGATCGTCGGTAAGCAGATTCCCGCCGCCCTCGCCGATGCGCTGGTCACGACGGACTGGCGCGAAGTCGTCAATCATCCGGATGTCGAAATTGTTGCCGAACTCATCGGTGGTCAAGGCGTAGCGAAGGAGATCATTGACGCCGCCCTCGCCGCAGGCAAAAGCGTCGTCACGGCGAACAAAGAACTCATGGCCGCTCAGGGCCCGGCCCTCGTCGAAGTGGCCATCGCCCACGGCGCCAACATCGCGATGGAAGCGAGCGTCGCTGGCGGCATCCCGGTACATACCGTCCTCCGCGAAGGCATCAGCGGCGACCGAATCGAAGCTTTCTACGGCATCCTGAATGGCACCAGCAACTACATCCTGACCGAGATCGAACGCGACGGCACCGCTTTCGCCGACGTCCTCGCCGAAGCACAGCGCCTCGGCTACGCCGAAGCTGACCCCACCGCCGACGTTGACGGCTTCGACGCCCGCAGCAAATTGGCCATCCTCGCCGCGTTGGCCTTTGGCGAGAAAATCACCGCTGCCGATATCTTCACCGAAGGTATTCGGCGCATCTCCCCGATCGACTTTCAGTATGCCCATCGCCTCGGTCATACCATCCGCCTCATCTGCGGAGCCCGGTTGACCGCCGAAGGCTTGATCCTTTCGGTTCGTCCCGCATTGATCCCGGAATCGACGATTTTGGCCAGCGTCAAGGGCGCTTACAACGCCGTTTGGGTTCGCGGAAAGTACGGAGCGGATACGTTCTACTACGGCCGCGGTGCCGGCCCGCATCCCACCGGCGTCGCCGTCGTCAGCGACCTCATGCGCGTCGCCCGCGAAATTCGCAGCGGCAGCCCCCATCGCGTCAGCCCCTTCGCCCACGACCGACTCGAGGCCAATCGGCCCGTCAGCGTCCTGAAGCAAAAGCGAGCCTACTACCTCCGCTTCTTCGTGAAAGATCGACCCGGCATCATCGCCTCGCTGGCCAGTATCCTCTCGGCGAAAAACATCAGCCTCGACGCCGTCCTGCAACTGCCGAGCGACGACAAAACCGCCCTGCCATTCGTCATCACGGTGGAGCCGACCTCCGAACAAAGCGTGCAGGAGGCCGTCGCCGAAATGGCGAAACTCGACTTCATGGTGGAGCCGGTATTGGCCCTGCCGATGGAGACCGCGCTATGAAAATCCCAGTTGGCTTCGTTTCGCTACTGTCACTCTGGGGCCAAGCTGGCCCGGCTCGAACGCCCTCTACAAGAAGACCGTCGAAGGCAGAGCGGGGATGGCCGCGACGCTCGACGGGGAGCACCGCGGTACGCGGCAGAAATCGAAGCAGTTGATCGCCGCGATAAAGGAGACCACGCTATGAAAATCCTGGTTGGCTTCGTTTCGTTACTTTCGCTGTGGGGCCAAGCCGCCCCCGGCTCGAACGCCCGCTACAAGACCGTCGAAGGCAGAGCGGGGATGGCCGCGACGCTCGACGGGGAGCACCGCGATACGCGGCAGAAACCGAAGCAGTTGATCGCCGCAATGAAGATTGGCCCGGGCATGACGGTGGTCGATATCGGAACGGGTGTCGGCTACATGCTGCCGTTTGTGAGTGAAGCGGTCGGCAAAAACGGTCGGGTAATCGCGGAAGATATCTTCCCGGATTTTCTGGCAAAGGCAAAGACGAAAGCAGAAGCGCTGGGCAACGTCAGCTTTGTGCTGGGAACGGAGGAGGACGTCAAAATCGAAGCCGGGGTCGCGGATCTAATCTTTATCCTCGACGCCTATCACCACTTCGATTACCCGACCGCGATGATGGCCGGCATTCGAAAGGCGCTGAAGCCAAGCGGACAACTCGTCATCGTCGATTACTACAAGCGTCCCGGAGCGATGGCTGGAGCCGACCCGGACTTCGCATTGAACCATATTCGCCTCGACGAGGCCGGTGTGGTCGATCAGATCGAAGGCTTTGGGTTCCGCTCCGTCCGCCGGGAAGAGTTTTTGCCAAAGTCGCAGTACCTAGTCGTGTTCGAGAAAAAGTAGTTGTGGTATTCTAGGAATCGACCGGCCCTAACTCGCGGAGAGATGGCTGAGCGGTCTAAAGCAACGGTTTGCTAAATCGTCGTACTGGAAACGGTACCTAGGGTTCGAATCCCTATCTCTCCGCCAGACTTTCTCGCTGTCTGGAAATTTGACAGTGCCTTTTAGGTCCGCCAACATAACCACAGCGATGAGTCATTTGGCCCGTGACGTGCAAGCAGTGTGGTGTGCAGGATTCTGATTCCCCCAAACTTTACGTGGCCATCGCCGCCGTCATCCTTTCCTTAATTTGTTGCGCCGCGACGCTTACGGCGATGAACTTCGAACCGGAAACGCCTATTGCGCGAAATTTGCAAAATAACGGTTGAATTTTTCAACCTTGGGCCGAACTACAAACTGGCAGTAGCCTCCGTTCGGGTTCCGAGCGAAGTACTCCTGATGGTAGGCCTCAGCTTCGTAGAATACGACAGCTGAGGTAACTTCAGTGACGACCGAGTCAGCAACGTCAAGACTGTTAATGACAGCTCGGGCGAATTGCAACTGTTCAGGAGAGTCGTAGAAAATCGCAGACCGATATTGCGTTCCCGCATCATTGCCCTGGCGGTTCAAGGTGGTCGGGTCGTGAACCGTGAAAAAAACGGTGAGAATGTCCTTGAACGTCACCTTGGACGGGTCGAAGGTGATGCGGACCACTTCGGCGTGGCCCGTAGTCCCAAGGCAGACCGCCTCGTAACTCGGGTCGACGTCTTGGCCTCCCATGTACCCGGACTCGACGGAGAGAACGCCCTTCATCCGGTCGAAAACGGCTTCCAGGCACCAGAAGCAACCTCCGCCCAGGGTCGTGATTTCGGTAGGATTCATACCGAGTTAGATGCACTCGGAGTCGGATACGGTTTAAGCTGGCAGATATGAATCTGCGATGGCTTTTACTTGTGGCGCCGGCGATGCTCCTGGCGCAGCCTCCCGAGGCGGCTCCTAAGCCGACCGCTCCGAAACCGGCCGTGGTGGCTCCGAAACCCGCTGTAGTGGCTCCGAAACCGGCGGCGGCCCCGGCCAAACCGGCTCGGGAGCCCGGAACGTACGCCTACTTTACCCTGACGCAAGGCGCAGTGACGATGGGCACGATTGTTACGAAAATGTTCGTAGACGAGTCTCCGATCACGGTGAAGAACTTTGCCGATCTCGCGATGGGGCGTAAGGAATGGACCAATCCCCGGACCGGGGTGAAATCGAAGTTGCCTCTCTACAACGGCTTGACCTTTCATCGCGTCATCCCCGGCTTCATGATCCAGGGCGGCGACCCGCTCGGCACCGGCACTGGCGGCACGGCTCCGATTCCGGATGAATTCCACCCCTCTCTGAAGTTCGACGTTCCCGGACGTTTGGCGATGGCGAACGCCGGACCCAACACCGGTTCAAGCCAGTTCTTCATTACGGAAGGAACGCCGTACCATTTGAATGGTAAGCACACGATTTTCGGTCAGGTGATTGAAGGGCAGGATTTGGTGGCCAAGGTAGCGAATGTCCCCAAAGGCCGAGGCGATTCGCCGGCGGTCCCGGTGAAGATGCGGGTGGTGGTTCGGCGCGAAGGGTATCCGCCAGTGGCTGCTCCGAAAGTGGTTCCGGCTAAGCCAAAACCGGCGGTAGCGGTGCAAAAGAAAGCCGCTTAAACCGGGCCAACTCGCGATTTTATTAAACCAAGGTAGACCCCGGTCGGGAGGCGAGCATGCCTTCGAAAAGAAATGGAGCCCTTCGGAGCCTTCGAAACCGACCGGCGTCATGCTTCGAAAGGCCGGGCCGAAGATGCGAGTCGTCGTTCGGCGCGAAGGGTATCCGCCGGTGGCTGTTCAGAAAAATGCCGCTTAAATCGGGCCGGTCGGGAGGCGTCGGGCGGGGTGCAGGCCTTGGATAAAAGAATGGAGCCCGTCGGAGCCTTCGACGCCGACGGGCGTCAGGCTCCGAAAGGCCGGGGCGAAGATGCGGGTGGTGGTTCGGCGCGAAGGGTATCCGCCGGCGGCTGTTCAGAAAAAAGCCGCTTAAATCGGGGCGGTCGGGAGGAGTCGGGCGGGCAGCAGGCCTTCGATAAAAAAATTGGAGGCCGTCGGAGCCTTCGAATCCCGGCGGGGGTCATGCTCGGAAAGGCCGGGGCGAAGATGCGAGCGGTGGTTCGGCGCGAAGGGTATCCGCCGGTGGCTGTTCAGAAACCGGCGGAAGTGGTTCAGAAGAAATCCGCTTAAAGCGAACGAACTCGCGATCCTTGTAAACTTCCTGGATGGGGAACACTTGGCTGTGCATGACCAAGTAGACCCCGGCCAGGAGGAGTCGGGCGGCGAGCAGGCTCTCGGTTAAATTTTGGAGCCCGTCGGAGCCCTCGAAGCCGAGCGGTGTCATGGCTCCAGTCAAAATGATGGGAATGGAGAGGTGGGGAAGCGCGGCGGCGAGGACCTTGCCGGTTTCGACGAGGGTGTCGGTGCCGTGCGTGATGACGATTCCCTTGGTGCCTTTTTCGTGTTGTCGGACGGCGGCGAGGATGAACTGACGGTCCCCGTCGGTCATCTCCAGGCTGTCCTTGTTCATCAAGCGGATCGTTTCGATCGTCAGGTCAGGCAGACGAAGTTGGCGGAGATATTGCTCCACTTTGCTCTCTTTGTTATGGACCCCTCCGGCTTGCTCGGAGTAGCTCTTTTCGAGGGTGCCGCCGGTGGAGATGAGGATGATGCGGTCCATGCTTACTTGGCGCCGAGCGGGACTTCAACGTAGAAGAGTTCCTGGCTGGTCTGGGCTTCCGTAATCCCGGTGATGTAGAGGCGGGAGGTTCGCGTGTGGCCGGTTTGGAAGTAGACGAAGCCATAGGCCGATTCTCCAGGCGGGAGCATTTTGGCGGAAAAGGCGCGCTCGATGATCACCGGGTTCTGTAGCGGGTTTTTGTTCCGCTTGATCCCTGGAATCGTCGTTGGAAGCGGCGTCGGGTTGTAGCGGGGACGGGCCGGGCCCTTCAGGCGGGCAATGTCCTCAACCGGGGTTTCGTCGAGCTTGCGGGAGCCGGGGACGAGGTACTGGAAGCGGGCGAGTTCGAGGTTCAGCGTTTTCTTGCTCTCGTTTTTGAACATCAGGAGGACGGGCAGGATGCCGTGCTCGTAGGGGTTCACTTTGCCGAAGGCGGCTTTGGCTTCGTCGGCGTCATCGTAGGCGACGGCGGCGACCGTTAGTCCTTGGTTGGTTTGCTTGGACGCGTAGGTTTCGATGGCCGCCGGCCGAAACGGTTCTGGCTTCTTTTCGGCGTGGATATAGGCGGTGAGGAGTAGGACGACGCAGAGGGCCTTCATGAGTTTCATTGTAGGGGACGCGGCTATACTGGGGGCTGTCGATTGCAGACCATTATTTTTCTTCTTTATCGCTCGGCGCAGTTCGTGGGGTTTCCCGCGCTGTTCGTGTATCTGATGGCCCGCTACGGCAAGACATTGCCGGAACGGTTCGGCGGTCTGCCTTTCCCTGTGACGGCACCGGGGGGGATTTGGTTGCACGCGGTGTCGGTGGGCGAAGTGTTGAGCGCGGTGGAGTTGGTTCGGGCGCTGCGGGGGGAGTACCCGGATACGCCAATCTACGTTTCGACGACGACGACGACGGGGCGGCGGATGGCCGAGGAGAAGTTGGCCAGTTGGACGGACGGGGTGTTCTATACGCCGCTCGATTTTTGCTTTGCGGTGCGACGGGTTTTGCGGGCGCTGAGGCCGACTCTGGTGGTGATTCTAGAGACCGAGATTTGGCCGAACTTGTGGCGGGAGACGCGGCGCAGCGGGGCTCGGCTGATCGTGGCGAACGGGCGAATATCGGACCGGGCGCTGCCGCGCTACGAGCGGTTTCGCGGGTTGTTTCGGCCGGTGATGGCGATTCCGCATCGGGTGCTGACGCAGAGCGGGCAGGATCAAAAGCGCTATATAGCACTTGGCGCGACGGAGGCCGTGAACAACGGGAACTTGAAGTACGACTTTGATCCGGAGAAGATTCCGACGACGGAGGACTTGACGGCTTGGGTGGCGGGGGCGGAGAAGGTGCTGGTGGTGGCGAGCACGCATTGCGAGGACATTGACGAAGACGATTTGATGATTGCGGCTTGGGGCGAATGGGTCGCGGAGTTTCCGGGCCTCGTGATGGTTTTGGCACCCCGGAAGCCGGAGCGGTTTGATGTGGTGGCGGAGAAATTGACAGCGGCGGGGATTTCGTTTCGCCGCAGGACGGCGTTGACGCCGATGGCGGCTCCGGGGGTGTTGCTGCTCGATTCGATGGGGGAGTTGAGCGGGGTGTTTCGGTTGGCGGACGTGGTGGTGATGGGCGGGACGCTGGCGCAGCGAGGTGGCCACAATATTCTGGAGCCAGCGTTGTTCGGCAAGCCGGTGGTGGCCGGGCCGCACATGGAGAATTTTGCCGAGATTGCGGCGGCGTTTACGGCTGGGGGTGGTTTGAAGCGGTGCGGACGGGCGGATTTTGCTGGGGTGGTGGCGGAATTGCTGCGGGACCCTGGCGAGTGGGGCGGGCGGGCGAAAGCGTTGGCGGAGCAACGGAGGGGGGCGCTGGGCCGGACGCTGGAGGTCTTGCAGGAGGAGATTGAACGGGCTTGGCCGGTGCCGCTGCACCCTTGGGTGTTCTGGGTTTTGTTGGCTCCCTTGGCGCTGCTGTGGAAGTGGGGAGGGCGTTGGAATCGAAGGCGGGCGGTGGCGCGGCGGTTGGATACGCCGGTGGTAAGCGTCGGCGGGATTAGTATGGGCGGGACGGGGAAGACGCCGACGGTGCTGCGGTTGGCGAGGCATTTTGCGAATCCGGCGATTCTGACGCGGGGCTATCGACGCTTGCTGACGGAACCGGTGACGGTGATTCCTCGGGGGGCCGCGATGCCGGTGGAGCGGACCGGAGATGAAGCGCAGATATTCGTGAGGTCGGGTGCGGCGCATGTGGGGGTGGGCGGGGATCGGTACGCCGTGGGCCGGGCGATGGAGACAGCGTTGCACCCGGAGTTGTTTTTGCTCGACGACGGATTTCAGCACTATGGGTTGGCGCGGGAGTTTGACTTGGTCTTGCTGGATGCGCGGGACCCATTCGCGGGCGACGCGTCGTTTCCACTGGGGCGACTGCGAGAGCTGCCGGAGGCGCTCGGTCGGGCAACGGCGATTTTGTTGACGCGGACGGAGCGGGGACGGACTTACGCCGCGTTGCGGACGCGGTTGGCGATGGTGCCGATTTACCGATCGAGAGTGGTGGCGGAGAGTTGGGTGGATGCGGGCACGGGTAAGGACGTGGAGTTGAGGGGGCAGCGGGTGGCGGCATTTTGTGGGTTGGCGAGCCCGACGACGTTTTGGTCGACGCTGCGGGAGCAGGGTGTGGTGCCGTTGTTTCGATGGACTTTTGGGGACCACCATTCTTACCGCCACACCGAACTGACCTACCTGCGAGAGCATGCCCAGTTGCAGGGGGCTGAGGTTTTGTTAACTACTGAAAAAGATTTAATGAATTTGCCCTCGAATGTGGCGGAGATCCTGGCTCCGGTGGGGGTGTTTTGGCTGCGAATTGGGGTGGCGATCGAGGGTGAGGCGAAATTGGTCGAGCAGATCCGGGCTATACTGTAATGGATTCCTTATTTATGGCTTTCGGGAAGAAAATTATTCTTTTGACGCCGCGCGGCTTTTGCGCGGGGGTTGTTCGAGCGATCGACGTGGTGAAGATTGCGCTGGAGATGTACGGCGCTCCGATCTACGTACGGAAGGAGATTGTCCATAATAAACACGTCGTGGATGAGCTTCGGGCGGCGGGGGCGATCTTTGTTGAAGAACTGGACGAAGTACCGAGCCAGGGGCGGGTAATTTTCAGTGCGCATGGCGTGGCCCCGTCAGTGCGGACCGATGCGGTGGAGCGGAACTTGCAGGTGATCGATGCGACCTGCCCGCTGGTGACCAAGGTCCATTTAGAAGCGGTGAAATTTGCACGGAAGGGCTATTCGATCATTTTGATCGGTCACGAGAACCACGATGAAGTGGTGGGGACTCTGGGCGAAGCGCCGGACGCGATGAAGCTAGTATCGACGGTCGAAGACGTTGATCGGCTGGTGGTTCCGGACACGACGAAGATGGCGTATTTGACGCAGACGACGTTGAGCCTGGACGAGACGAACCATATCGTGAAGCGGTTGACGGAGCGGTTTCCGCTGATTCAGGGACCGCATTCGCAGGACATTTGCTACGCGACGGAGAACCGCCAGGTGGGCGTGAAAGCCGTTGCACCGCTTTGCGATTTGTTGCTGGTGGTGGGATCGAAGAACAGTTCGAATTCGCAGCGGTTGGTGGAGGTTTGCCAGAACACGGGTGTACCGGCGTACTTGGTGGACGACGAATCCGATGTGCGGCCCGAGTGGATGACCTCGGTAAAGACGGTGGCGATTACGGCCGGGGCTTCGGCGCCGGAACATCTGGTTGAGCAGATTATCGCGTATCTCAAAGTGAATGGATTTGACCAGTTGGAAGAGTTGGAAGTGAAGGAAGAGGACGTCCGGTTCCAGTTGCCTCCGGAGTTGAATAGCGCTCGGTTGACGCAGATCACGACTTCCGCTTCCCTATGACGCCAAGCCTTCAAGTTACTGATGCGCTAGTTGCTTCGACCGCGCAAGCGGCGAAACGGTCGGTGGATTGGTTTGTCGCCAATCAGCACGAGTCGGGCTACTGGTGGGGCGACTTGACGGCGGACACGACGCTGGAGTCGGACTTTGTGTTGTTGCAGTTGTGGCTATACCCGCCAAACAATGGGAGTTGGGATCCGCCGACGCGAATTCAGATTGACCGGGCGGTGAAGTCGATTCTAGAGCAGCAGTTGGACAGCGGCGGATTCAATATTTTCCCGGGTGGTCCGGCGGATGTGAATGCCAGCGTGAAGGCTTACTTTGCGTTGAAGACGGTCGGAATTTCGGTGGACGGTGCGCGAATGGTGGCGCTGCGAGCAACGATTTTGGGTCTCGGTGGGTTGCAAGCGGCCAATAGCTACGTGAAGATCAATCTGAGCCTGTTTGGGTTGTATCCACGGCAGCATGTTCCTTCGATTCCCCCGGAACTGATCCTGCTCGGCAAGACGATTTACGAGATGAGTTCGTGGACGCGGGCGATTGTGATTCCGCTGTCAATTGTCCACGCGATGACGGTGACGGCGCGTCCGGTGCCGGCGGGGTTTACGCTCGAGGAGTTGCTTGTGTCCGGGGTGACGCTGGAGTTGCCGCGGGATGATGGGTTCTTCAATCGGCGAAACACGTTTCTGCGGATCGATAAGGTTTTCAAGTGGTGGGAACGGTTCGGCAGCGGCGCGATTCGGCAGCGGGCGATTCGGAAGTGTATGGAATGGGTGGTGGAGCGGACGCGGTACACCGATGGGTTGGCGGCGATTTATCCGCCGATGATGTACACGGTGATGGCGATGGACCTGTTGGGCTATTCGCCGGAGCATCCGGACCGGAGTGAGGCCGAGAGTCAGTTCGCGAATTTGATGGTGGACGACGGGAAGAGATTTTTCTTTCAGCCCTGTTTTTCGGTGGTTTGGGATACGGCGATAGCAGCGCACGCGTTGGGCGAGAGCGGTATGGCTCCGGCTTCGGTGATGAACCGGGCGGGCGATTGGCTGCTGACGAAAGAGGTTCGGCGGAAAGGCGATTGGAGCGTGAAGCGCCCGAACGTAGAGCCGTCGGGCTGGTACTTCGAATTCGCGAATGAGTATTATCCAGACATCGACGATACGGCGATGGTGATGTTGGGGCTGCACTTTACGAAGTGCGAAAAGACGGGATCGCAGGCGAGTTGCGAAAAGCGAGCAGTGAACTGGCTGCTGGCGATGCAATCGAGCGATGGTGGATGGGCCGCATTTGACGTCGACAATAATTGGCAGTTTCTGAGCGACGTTCCGTTTGCGGATCATAACGCGATGCTGGATCCGACGTGCCCGGATATCACGGGACGGGTGGTGGAGTCGCTGGTGCTGCATGGCGTGTCGATTGAACATGCGGCGATCAGAAAAGGCTTGGCTTATCTGGAGAATTCGCAGGAGGCCGACGGGAGTTGGCAGGGGCGTTGGGGCGTGAATTACATTTACGGGACTTGCTTTGCGGTGCGCGGGTTGCGGGCGGCGGGCGAGAGCGACCGGGAAGTGGCGGTGCTGCGGGCGGGCGAATGGCTGCGGTCGATTCAAAATGCTGACGGCGGCTGGGGCGAGAGCCCGGAGAGCTACCGGGGCAATGGATTTGTGGTGGCATCATCGACTCCATCGCAGACGGCTTGGGCGGTGATGGGGCTGATTGCGAGCGGCGATACGTATTCGTCGAGCGTGCAACGGGGCGTGGAGTTTTTGATTGAGACACAGAACACGGACGGGTCTTGGAATGAAGACGCCGCGACGGGGACGGGTTTCCCGAACGTGTTCTATCTGCGGTACCACCTTTACCGGAACTCGTTCCCGCTCTTAGCGCTTTCGACGTTTCTGAAAGCAGAGCGTTGAAGCCGACCTTAGTAACAGGGGCATCGGGATTTGTGGGTTGGCACGTGGCCAATCTGCTGGCGGAGGCGGGGGTGCCGGTACGGGCGTTGACGCGGGGGCGGAACCCGGTGCGGGAGTTGCCGGAGCGGTTTTCGAATTTTGAAGTAGTGACGGGGGATTTGCAAGACGCAGCGTCACTGGAGCGGGCGGTGGCGGGTTGTGGGATGGTGTATCACGTGGCGGCGGACTATCGGCTGTGGTCGCGGGAGCCGGAGGAGTTGTACAAGTCGAACGTCGAGGGGACGCGGAACTTGCTGGCTTCGGCGAGGCGGGCGGGGGTGGAGCGGGTGGTGTATACGAGCACGGTGGGATGTGTGCAATTCGTGAAAGACGGGTTGGGGGACGAGTCGCTGCCGGTGCGGGTGGAGGATATGACGGGGCATTACAAACGGTCGAAGTTTTTGGCCGAGCGGGTGGCGTTGGAGTTTGCGGCGGAGGGGTTTCCGGTGGTGATTGTGAACCCGACGGCACCGGTGGGGGACCATGATTTTAAGCCGACGCCGACGGGGCAGACGATTGTTGATTTTCTGAGCGGACGGATGCCGGCGTATCTCGATACGGGGTTGAATGTTGTGGATGTGCGGGATGTGGCGCGGGGGCATTTGTTGGCGGGGGAGAAGGGCAGAGTGGGAGAGCGGTATATTTTAGGAAGCGAGAATTTGACGTTGCAGCAGATATTTGCGGCGTTAGGCGAGGCTCCGAAGTTTCGAGTTCCTTACGGGGTGGCGTATGTGGCGGCACTGGTGAGTACGGGTTGGGCGCATGTGACGGGGGAGGCTCCTCGGGCCCCGTTAGAGGGCGTGAAGATGGCGCGGAAGAAGATGTGGGTGACGCACGCGAAGGCGACGCGGGAGTTGGGGTATGAGCCGGCGGCGGCGCGGGTGGGATTGGAACGGGCGGCGGCTTGGTTTCGAACGAATGGGTACTGCGGATGATCGTGGCGGTGGGGGCGGATGCGATGGAGTTCGGGGGCTGGTTGCGGCACTGCACGGGGGTGCGAAAGTTGGATTGGCCGGTGGATTTTGCGCGGCAAGCGGAATGGAACGGGCAAGGGGTGACGATGGTGGCGAACGGGGCGGGGCCGGGTTTGGCGGCGGCTGGGTTGGCCGTAGCGCGGGAGCGGGAGACGGTGACGGCGGTGATGAGCATTGGTTGGTGCGGGGCGTTGGACCCGGCGTTGCAACTGAGCGAAGTGTTTGTGGCGCTGGGGGTGAGAACGGAGCAGGGGGATCGGGCCGCGTTGGCTCCGCGGAAGATGCCGGCGGGGACGCGGCGGGGTGTTCTGTGGTCGGGCGACCGGTTTGTTCGGACAGCGGCGGAGAAGGCGGAGTTGCGGGGACGGGGAGCGGACGCGGTGGAGATGGAAGCGGGTGGATTGCGGTTTGCAGGTTCGTTTTACGCGATTCGGGTGGTGAGTGATTTGGCGGAGGAGGATTTTGCGCTGGACTTCAACCGGTATCGGGACGGGGAAGGGCGGTTTCAGAAGGCTCGGATTGCGATGGCGGGGTTGCGGCATCCGGGGGACTTGATTCGAATGGCGAAGCGGGGCCGGGACGCGGCGAACGCTTTAGGAGATTTTCTTGCCCAGTGTGAACTCTAGTGGAATGAAGGCGGCGGTGTACCGCGGGAAGAGCCAGGTGGTGGTGGAGGAGATTGCACGGCCGGTGATTGGGCCGGGCGAACTGCTCGTGCGGGTGGAGAGCTGCGGCATTTGTCACACCGATTTGAAAAAGATCGAGTATGACTTGTTGGCGCCGCCGCGGATTTATGGGCATGAGACGGCGGGCGTGGTGGCTGAGATTGGAGCCGGAGTGACGAAGTTTGCGGTGGGGGACCGGGTGGTGGCGTTTCATCATATTCCCTGCGGGCAATGCTTCTACTGCGTTCGGCGGTTGTATGCGCAGTGCCCGGGGTATAAGCGGGTGGGGATTACGGCGGGGTTTGAGGCGGCGGGGGGCGGGTTTGCGCAGTATGTGAGGGTGATGGATTGGATTGTGGAACGGGGCGTGGAGAAAATTCCGGACGGGGTTAGCTTTGATGCCGCGAGTTTTGTGGAGCCGGTGAATACTTGCGTGAAAGGGATAGCGCTGGCGGCGCCGCGGCCGGACGAGTTGGCGATTGTGATGGGGCAGGGGCCGATTGGACTGATCTTCACGATGATTTTAAAGGCGAAAGGAATACGGACGCTCGTGACGGACATGATGCCGGGGCGGCGGGCGATGGGGGAGCGGTTCGGGGCGGAGAAGGCGTTGGACCCGAGGGCGGACGACGTGGGGGCGGAGGCGGCGGCGCGGACGGAAGGGCGGGGAGCGGACGTTGTGTTTGTGGCGGTTTCAGCGCCCGGAGTGGTGGCGGATGCGGTGCGTGCTACGCGTCCGGGGGCGAAGATCGTCTTATTTGCACAGACGTCGGATAAAGAGCGGATCGAACTATCGGGCAAAGACATCTGCATGGGAGAGAGGATTTTGCTCGGTTCGTACAGTGCGGACGTGGATTTGCAGCGAGAATCGGCCGATTTGGTGTTTAGCGGGGCGATTCCGGTGGAGAAGCTCGTGACGCATCGGATTTCCCTTGAAGAAATTATGTCGGGATTTGACTTGGCCTTGCATCCTACGACAGAATCCTTGAAAATTGTAGTGAGGCCCCAAGGTTACCGCCCGTGAAAAAACAGATGTTGGCTGCCGTGCTCTACGGTAAAGAAGACGTCAAGATCGAACAGGTTGCTATTCCGGCGATCCGTGGGGGCGACGTGCTGGTTCGGGTGAAGGTGGCGTTGACGTGCGGGACGGACGTCAAAGTGTTCCGTCGTGGGTACCACGCGCGGATGATCATGCCTCCGGCGTTGTTTGGGCATGAGTTGGCCGGAGACGTGGTGGCGACGGGCAGTGAGGTAACGAAGTTTCAGGTGGGGCAGCGGGTGGTGGCGGCGAATTCGGCGCCTTGTGGCGATTGCTTCTATTGCAAGCGGGACCTAGAGAACTTGTGCGAGGATCTGCTGTTTAACAACGGCGCTTACGCAGAGTACATTCGGATTCCGGGGCGGATCGTTGAAAAGAATCTTTACCCCGTGCCGGAGCAAGTGGACTACGTGGACGCGGCGTTGGCCGAGCCCCTGGCTTGTGTGCTGCGCGGCATCGAAGAAAGCAACGTCCGGAAGGGCGATACTGTGGTCGTAATTGGGCTGGGTCCGATTGGGTTGATGTTTGTGCGGATGCTGAAGGTGATGGGGGCGCGGGTGATTGCGGTTGCTCGGCGGCAGGTGCAGCTTGATGACGCAAAGCGGATGGGGGCGGCGGAGCTGATTTCGGTAATGGAAAACGACGACGTGCCAGGAACGGTGCGGGGGCTGACGGATGGGCGCGGGGCGGACGTGGTGATTGAGGCCGTGGGCAAACCGGAAGTTTGGAACCTCGCCATACAGCTTTTGCGGAAGGGCGGCACGGTGAACTTTTTCGGCGGATGCCCGAACGAGACGCAGGTGCAACTGGATACGAATCTGCTGCATTACTCGGAGCTGACGTGCAAGGCTAGTTTTCATCATACGCCTAAGTTGATCCAAAAGGCCTTGGCGGCGGTGACGCGGGGCGACATCCGGGCGCGTGATTTTGTGGTGGGCGAAGAGCCGCTGCATAAGATCAAGGAAGTGCTGCGGTATTTGATGAATTCGAGCGGTCGCATGAAAACCGCTATTATTCCCTAAGTGCAATTACAGCCTAAAGATTTTGTCCGCGACGCGGCGGCGATGGGGCGGGCGTGGGGGCTCGATGAGTCGCTTGTTTATACGCGGTGGTTGGCAACTTCGCACTACGAGAATTTTCACGTGGTGAGCGTGCTGCTGCCGAAGAAGCTACATCAGGATTTCTACAACGTTTATTCGTTCTGCCGTTGGGCGGATGATTTGGGTGATGAAATTGGCGACGTGGCGGAGAGCTTGCGGTTGCTGGGTTGGTGGCGGGAGGAGTTGGACCGGATGTATGCGGGGACGGCGTCACATCCGGTGTTTGTGGCGCTGGGGCCGACGGTGCGGCAGTACGGATTGGAGCGGCAGACGTTTGCGGATTTGATTTTGGCTTTTGAGCGGGATCAGACGCAGACGCGGTATGCCAATTGGGATGAAGTATTGGAGTATTGTGTGTACTCGGCGAACCCGGTGGGGCGGTTGGTGCTGGGGTTGTGCGGGTATCGGGATGAGGCGCGCTACGCGTTGAGCGATAAGACTTGCACGGCGTTGCAACTGGCGAATTTTTGGCAGGACGTGACGGTGGATACGGGGAAGGATCGGGTGTATCTGCCGCAGGACTTGATGGAGAGGCACGGGGTGACGGACGCGGACCTGTTTGCGCGGCGGTTTACGCCGGGGTTTGCGCGGGTGATGGAGGAGGCTTGCGGGGTGGCGCGGGAGTTATTCGTGGCGGGGTTGGCGCTGCCGGGGATGGTGGATCGACGGTTGGCGCTGGATCTGCGATTGTTTAGCGAAGGGGGGTTGGCGGTGCTGGACAAGATTGAAGGGCAGGGTTGGGACGTGCTGCGGGAGCGACCGAAGATCGGGAAGATCCAGCGGGTGGGTTTACTGATGAAGGCTTTATGGGCCTCGGTATGACGATGACGGTGGAGCAGTCGTATGGGTATTGTCGGCAGGTGGCGCGGAGCCGGGCGAAGAATTTCTATTACTCGTTTGTGTTGCTGCGGAAGGAGCAGCGGGACGCGATGTGCGCGGTGTATGCGTTCATGCGGTATTGCGATGACTTGAGCGACGACCTGGAAGGGACGACAGCGGAGACGATGGGGCAGTGGCGGACGGATTTGGAGCGGGCGTTGCGGGGAGAGTACGGCGAGCACGCGGTGTGGCCGGCGTTTCATGACACGGTGCAGCGGTTCAAGATTCCGCATCAGTACTTTTTCGACATGATTACGGGGGTTTCGAGCGACTTGTCGCCGAAGCCGGTGGAGACGTTCGCGGACCTGTATCAGTACTGCTATCGGGTGGCGTCGGTGGTGGGGTTGACGATTATTCACATCTTTGGGTTTGAAGATCCGAAGGCGCTGGAGTTGGCGGAGAAGTGTGGGATTGCGTTTCAATTGACGAACATTCTGCGGGATGTGCGGGAGGATGCGGGGTTGGGACGGATGTATGTGCCGGCGGAGGATTTGCAGCGGTTCGGGGTGGATGGGCGAGGGATTGCTTACACGCCGGAATTTTTGGAGTTGATGAAGTTTGAGGCGGGACGGGCGCGGGGGTATTACGACGAGGCGATGCCGTTGGTTGGGATGGTGGAACGGAGGAGCCGGGCGTCGTTGTGGGCATTGATTCAGATCTATTCGCGGCTTTTGCGGCGGATTGAGGAGAAGCAGTATCGGGTGCTGGAGGGTCGGATTCGGCTGTCAACTTTTGAGAAAGTTTGGGTCGTGGTGGAGGCGGGGACGAGGAAGCTAGCGGGTGCGCTGTAAAGCGGCGTAGAAGACGGTGAGGAGGAGGAGGTCGAGAAGCAGGTTGAAGAGGGTGAGGTGACGGGTGACATCAAGGCTGTCCCCGAAAGCGCCGACGGCGAAGGCGAGGAGGGTGGTGGCGGCGAGGGCGATGGACGGTGGGTGGCGGAGGGCGATGGCTCCGAGGATGAGGGCATAAGCGAGGAGGAGTAAGGGGCGGCCGAGGAAGAGCCATGACTTGGCGGAACTGGCGAGAGCGAAGGCGTTCGATTGGGCAAGCGGTGGGCGGCCGGCGGAGCGGTCGTAGTTGCCGAAGTTGAGAGGGCGGACGAAGGCGGCCTCGTTGAGGCGGTTGAGCAGGATGGCGTATGTGATCGTGGGATGAGTGGCGAGGAAGTAGGCGATTTTGGATTGGCTCGAACGGCGGAGGAGTTCTTGGTAGAACTCGGGCTCGCCTACGCGGGAGCCGCGATCATAGGCGTGGGTGCCGATCCACTTGGTGTAGGACTCGTCGAAGCCGAGTTCGGCGAGGTGCTTGGGTTTGTCGTCGGAGAGGGGGAGGATGGCGTAGAAAGCGACGTTGAAGATCGTGATGGGGGTATATTCTTCCTGAATCTGGCGGAAGCCGTAGAAACAACCGGCGAGGATAAGGACGGCTGAAAGGAGCCGGGCGGGGCGGAGTTTGGAGGCTGCCAACGTGGCGAGGGGGAGGGCGAGGGGGAGGTGTTGCGCCTTGGCTAGGATGGCCAAGAGGACGGCGGCGGTGAACAGGCCGAGCCAGCCGAGATTTTGGCTTCGCTCGTAACGGAGCCACGCGGCGGCGGCGAGGAGGAGGCCGGTGAGGGCGGTCGCGTCCATGAAGAAGGTGTTGAAGAGGGCAGTGTAGGCGATGTCGCAGAGGAGGAGGAGGAGGGCGGTGGAGAAGAGTAGTCGACGGAGGGGCGGAAGGTTCGTGAGGCAGGGTTGGAGGATGCCTAGGGCGAGGAGGAAAAGGGCACCGTAGACGGCGGCGAGGAAGCGGCAATCGAAGTCTGCCTGGCCGGAGAGACGGTGGAGAAGGAGGGCCGCTTGGACGGGGAGGTGGGTGGAGGTGACGAAGCCGCTGTCCCATCGTTTTTCGGGGAGGAATTTGTGGGTTTGGGGGGCGAAGTAGAACTCTTCTTCGTTGGGCGAGAAGAGGGTGTAGTGGAGGGAGACCTTGCCATAGTCGCCGTTGTTGGCGAGGCCGATGACGGGGGGAACGAATAAGACGGCGGCGAGGATGGCCGCGGCGATTCCGAGGGTGAACGCGCCGATGCGATCCATCAATTTAGGCCGAGGAGCTTGCGCTTGAGTTTGCGGGCGGTGGGGGTGTTGGGGGCGATGGCGAGGACGGTGTCGTCGCCGGCGATGGTGCCGATGAGTTCGGGCCAGGCGGCGCGGTCGAGGGCGGCGGCGAGGGTGCTGGCATGGCCGGGGGAGGTTTTGAGGACGAGCAGGTGTTGGGCTTCGCGGATATCCAGAAGATATTCGGCGAGTACGGTGGCGAGGTTGGGGCCGGAGGGAGAGGTGTCGGCGAGGTGTTGATAGCCGAGCTTCGTTTTGGCGAGGCCGAGCTCTCGGATGTCGCGAGAGAGGGTGACTTGGGTGGCGGCCACACCGAGCGCGGCGAGTTTCTGAGCTATGTCTTCCTGAGTGTGAATCTGGTACCGGGAGATGAGCTTCAGAATCTGGCCGTGCCGGTACGCCTTGTTCATGGACGGAACTCGTTGAGGCGGACGGCGGCTTCGGCGAGGGCGGCGGCGACGGTGGCGGGGGCGGTTCCGCCGGGGACTTGGCGGTTTTCCATACCGCGGGCGGGATGGAGGAATTCGGCCATTTCGGGGGTAAATTCAGGGGAGAATGCGGCGAGTTCGGCGGGGGTCCAATCGAGGGGCTTTTTGCCTTGATGGAGGGATTCGAGGACGAGACGGCCGGCGAGTTTATGCGCTTGATGGAAGGGGGTTCCAGAGCGGGCGAGGGCTTCGGCGATGTCGGTGGCGACGGTCCAGCTTTCGGCGGCGGCGAGGGCGGGGACGTCGGGTTTGAGGGTGACGGTGGCGGTGATTTCGGCGATCATGGCGAGGCAGCCAGAGAGTTGGTCGGCGGCCAGGAAGAGGGGCTCCTTGTCTTCCTGCATGTCGCGGTTGTAGGTCATGGGGGTACCTTTGACGGTGACGTAGAGAGACGTCAGGCTGCCGAAGACGCGGCCGGACTTGCCGCGGATGAGTTCGAGGGAATCAGGATTCTTTTTTTGCGGCATGAGGCTGGAGCCGCTGGTGACGCCGTCGCCGAGGTCGATCCAGCCGAACTCTTCGCTCGAATAGAGGATCCAGTCTTCGGCGAGACGGGACAGATGGAGCATGGACGTGGAGGCGGCGTAGAGGAAGTCGAGGGCCCAGTCGCGGTCGCCGGAGACGTCCATCGAGTTGCGGGTGATGCCGGCAAAGCCGAGGTCGGCGGCGATGGCGTGGCGGTCAAAGGGGAAGCCGGAGCCGGCGAGGGCGCCGCTGCCGAGGGGGCAGAGGTTGACGCGGGCGCGGGCTTGTTGGAGGCGTTCGAGGTCGCGGAGGAACATCTCGAAGTAGGCGAGGCAGTAGTGGGCCCAGAGGACGGGTTGGGCGCGGCGGAGATGGGTGTAGCCGGGGATGATGGCGGATTCGTAGCGGCGGGCGAGGGCTAAGAGTTCGTCGAGGAAATTGACGAGGAGGGCGGTGGTTTGGTCGATTTGTTCGCGGAGCCAGAGTCGGGTGTCGAGGGAGACTTGTTCGTTACGGCTGCGGCCGGTGTGGATTTTGTCGGCGAGGGGGCCGACCTTGGCTTTGAGCTTGCGAATGATGAGGGTGTGGACGTCTTCGTCGGTGGCTCCGGCGTAGAAGTTGGGGGACTGGGCTTCGGTGCGCATGGCGTCGAAGGCTTCGACGAGTTGGGTGCGTTCGTCGGCGGTGAGGATGCCGACTCGTTCGAGTGCGCGGGCGAAAGCTTGGGAGCCTCGAATGTCGCAGTCGGCGAGGCGCTGGTCGAAGGAGAGGGACTCCGAGAATTTCTCGAAGGTGGCGGAGGGGCCGGAGGCGAAGCGGCCGCCCCAGAGTTGAACCTTGTCGGGATTAGACATTGAAACCTTATTTTACGAGAAGGAGGAGGAGGGCCTTTTGGGCGTGGAGCCGATTTTCGGCTTGGTCAAAGACCGCGGATTGGGCGCATTCGATGACTTCGTCGGTGACTTCCTGGCCGCGCTTGGCGGGGAGGCAATGGAGGAAGATGGCATCGGGGCGGGCGGTGGCGAGGAGGGGGGCGTTGACTTGGTAGGGGGCGAAAATTTGTTGGCGATTGAGGGCTTCGGCTTCCTGGCCCATGCTGGCCCAGACGTCGGTATAGACGATGTGGGCTCCGTCGACGGCTTGGCGGGGGTCGGAGGTGAGTTCGTAGGAGACCCCGGCTTGGCGGGCGGCTTCGACGATGGCGGGCAGGGGGGCGTAGCCGGGCGGATAGGCGATGGCGATGTGGATGCCGAGGCGGCCGGCGGTGAGGAGCAGAGAGTGAGCGATGTTGTTGCCATCGCCGACGTAGGCGAGTTTGAGGCCTTGCCAACGGCCGAAGCGTTCGTGGATGGTTTGGACGTCGGCGAGGATTTGGCAGGGGTGGTAGAGATCGCTGAGGGCGTTGATGACGGGGACGCTGGACCAGCGGGCGAGTTCTTCGATGGTGTTTTGGGAGAAGACGCGGGCTACGATGCAGTGGGTCCAGCGGTCGAGGTTACGGGCGATGTCGGCGAGGGGTTCGCGGTCGCCGATGGGTCCGACTTGAGTGACGGCGCCGCCGCCGAGTTGTTGGATGGCGAGGTCGAAGGTGAGGCGTGTGCGGAGGGAAGGTTTTTCGAACAGGAGGCTGAGGTAGCGTCCGGCGAGGGCATGGGAGTAGGAGGAGGGGTTGCGTTTGACGTCGTCGGCGAGGGCGAGGAGTCGGATGAGTTCGTCGGGGGAGAGGTCGAGGTCGGAGCGGAGATCTGGGGCGAGGAGAGGGGGGGCGAATGCGAGGGGGGTTGGGGCGAGTGGC
>JANXMS010000503.1 GCA_025354525.1 Acidobacteriota bacterium | reverse complement strand
GTTTGCAGTCCGCCCAATACGGGGCCGGTAGTTCGGGTTTCCAGAACGCCTCCATTAAGGCGGGTATCGCTCTAGCTGATCTGAATGCGGAGTGTAGCGACAGAGGAAAAAGGAGGCTCATCCGTGGAATCTGTGGTTGCCTTTGACCGTGGGTGCATTCTCGGACCATCACCAAATCCTTGCCAGATCGAGTCCCCAGTGATTGTCGGGCTCGTCGGATCGAGCTTGTTTTTCCTATCCAGTTTTCTTGGCCGCGGTTGAGCGTCTTGGATGGCCCGAGCGTTAATTCAGTTACGGAGTTGTTCCAGTGTATTTACCATTGCCACCGACGACGTTAAAGACCTGCTTTATATGGTGGTGACAACGTTCAAGGATCCCTGTTCGGTTTCGACCGGGAAGTGCGGCCCTTCCAATTCGCAAGCCGGGTTTATGGGCGATTCTGCCCAAAGCCACCCACAGATTCCCCTGTGGACACCCTGGAAGGATTATGCCGTTGCGGGCGCACCGCGGGGCCTCCAGTGATCTGGAATCGGGGGTAGGGGGAAAAACTGTTTCTCTCCGCGATTAAGAAACCGTAGGCGGCAATACAAAGTGTGGCGTGGTGATGAAGTTTTCTCCAGCCACGGCCTTATAGTCGCTGTTTTGGCTCAGCGGGAAAATGAGGATTGGAAACTGGCGGAAGAGAGTAGATTCCGCCCTGCGGGCTGGATTGGAGAGGCATGGGGGTCTATCGATCCGATCCTCCCCGTCTGCACTCGGATCATGGTCGATTCGGAAGTGACCTCGCAAGTCGGGCAAGAGTACTGGTGCTAGTGCTCTGACCGCTGGAAACAGTTTTCATAAATCATTTCGACCATCGCCGTATTAACAAAGGAGCTACCAATATCAATCGGCAGTTCGATAGAAACACCGCACGAACAACCGTTGGATGCTAATGGAACCCTTTCAAGCGGTCGCGGCACTAACGCGACCCTACCTTCCACTGGACCCACGCTCGCGGCCTCCATCAATTTCAACTACACCCCTTCGGCACCTCTCGAAACCGTTTGGGGTCTAATTAATTCCGCGGTAAACGCCAGCAACGCTTGCTACTTTGCTTACCACGCACCGCGGGCCCACGGCTACTACCATCCCCCTAGTCGGCTCCAGCACGCTCGAAAACACCCAGTGCGCTCCCGCGGCCACTGGCTCAAGGGCCGCCCTGTTTGGCGACAATTAGAAACGACCGAAACGACGACTACCAAAGTCGACTTGCCACCGGCGGAGGGTGCTCCCGTGGCTTCATGCCCACGGTCGGCGGACTCGAAGCCCACCTAGGATGGCACAACGCGCTAAATCCTGGGGGTTAGGGCAAAGCGCCATCTCATCCAACGCCCAGCGGCATCTGTCGAATTCACATCAAAACACCTGCTGAAGGCGCTGCAAATGTAATTGTCGCTAGAAGCGGTTCCTAATTGTCGCCCATCACTAAGGCACCGGCACCAGAATCGCAAACTCCTTGAAGTAAACTTCAAGATCCTTTCGAGGGTTCAACTGTAGCGCCAGCCGACCGCTTTTTCTCCCCGGGTCGTTCTTAAACTCACCCGTCTTTACACCGTTCACATGCATCGTGAGGTCTCCGTCGTGCGCGTGAATCTCGAGCGTATTGAACTCATTCGCCCGAAAGTGGTCCATTTTCTCCGCCGGCCCCGTATGCAGAATCCAGCCCCGAGCTCCCCGCCCAGGCTCCTGTAAACTGCCAGCATCCCGCGTCGGGTCCACCTCCACCTCATACCCCATCTTGTTGACGTCGGTCCCATTGTCGGGGTCACCCATGCGGAAGAACACGCCGCTGTTGCCCTGCACAATCTTGTACTGCATGCGCACCGTAAAGTCCTTCCACTCCTCGCTCCAAATCAGAAATCCGCGTTTCTGCTCGTCTGGCGTCACCCGACCAGCGAAGACGCCATTGGTCACCGTCCACTCCCCGCCGCCATTCTTCACCCAACCCTGCATCGTCTTCCCGTCGCCTAACGGCTGCCAACCGTGCTTGCCCAGGTCCTGAATCCGCAGGTTCCGCCACCGGACCTGCGCCGGACTGTCGCCCTTGAACGAATGGACCTGCAACGCGATGAAACCGTCCAGATCCACCGAATCCACCAAATCAGCCGCTGCCACCCCGTTCACGGTAACCTTCATGTGGTCGCCCATCGCTTCCACCCGATACTTGTTCCACTGGTTGTCTTTAAACGCTTTGCTCGCCGCCGGATCCTGAGCGATATTGGCCAGCCACCCCCGCCGCGCCTCGTCGTAGATCCCGCCGGCCACGCCCGACTTTTCGCTGGCGATCTCCACCTGATAGCCATACACCCGACCCTCGGCGTTCTGATGCGACCGGATCTGCGCGCCCGAATTCAGCCGCGCATCCACCTGCACCTCAAATTCCAGCACGAAGTCGCCGTAGCTCTTCTCCGTGCAGAGAAACGAGTTCGGACTGCCCTCCGCCGTCGTCCCCACAATCACGCCCTTCTCCACCGTGTACGCCGCTTTCCCATTGCACAGCTTCCAGCCCTGCAAACTCTTGCCGTCAAACAGCGGCGTCCAGTTCGGCGCCGCAACCAACGCCATCGCCGAAACCAGGCCGGTCAGCCAAAGCTTCACTTCCCAACCTCGTCATAAAGCCCCGGTAACACCCGCGGCCACGTCCGGCCCGGCTCCCAACCCTGCAGCTTCGGATCGAACGCCTTCACCGCATCGTCTTTGGACAGACCCTTTGATCGCAGCTCCTTCATCTGCTTCGCCATGGCCGCAATCTTGTTGCGGTACTCGCGCAGGTCAGCTTTCTGCGCATTCCGATGATGCCGATCAGTCAATCCGATCTGATGCCGATCAGTTCGGAGGCAAGCAACGCAGGGCTTTCTCAGTGTGAATTAGTGATCGACATCCGTCAAGGCTTTTCGCGTGTTGGACTTGTTGACCAATC
>JANXMS010000492.1 GCA_025354525.1 Acidobacteriota bacterium | reverse complement strand
AATAGAATGAGCGGTTTCCGTAGCGCCCTGCGAGCGTTTAGCATGATTTCGGGGGGCCTTCCATAGCGCACATTCCACAAATGCTAGGAAATTGGCCCAAGTCTGGAGGCGAACGGTCCCGAAACCCGCTAATCAAGTACGTCGTTTTCATTGGTTGGCCCCGCGGGCGGATTGGCGGGAGAGGAATTTGATGAGGTCGCGGCGTTTGGTGGCGGTGAGGGAGTGCTTGTCGGTGCTGAGCACGGGCCTGCCGGGGAGGAGAGTCGGTTTCATTGGTTGGCTCCGCGGGCGGATGGGACGGAGAGAGCTGCGATGAGGTCGCGGCGTTCGGTGGCGGTGAGAAAGTCTTTGTAGGTGCTGAGCACGGGCCTGCCGGGGAGGAGAGTCGGTCTCATTGGTTGGCTCCGCGGGCGGATTGGCGGGAGAGGAATTTGATGAGGTCGCGGCGTTCGGTGGCGGTCAAGGAGTCTTTGTAATTGCTCGGCATGGGGCTGCCAGGAAGGAGTCGGGAGTCCGAAACGTCGGCGGCTTTGACGAAGTGGAGTTCGCCTTTCGCGTCTTGCAGGGTGTAATCGTAGGTGGTGTAATCGCGGAGGACGCCGTTGAGGGTCTGGCCGGATTTGAGGTGGAGGGTGGCGCGTTGGTAGCCGGGGGCGATACGGCGGGCGGGATCGAGGACGGCCTCGCGGATGAGGTTGAGAGGCCGCTGGTGGCCGACGCTGGTGAGGTCAGGGCCAGACTGGGCGCCTTTGCCGGCGATGGCGTGGCAGTTGGTACAACCGCCTTTTCCGAAGTAGACGGCGGCGCCTGCCTTTTCGTCGCCTTCGACGGGGATCTCAAAGGCCGGAGCGACGAGAGCGCGGACGTAGGCCATCACCTGCCAGAGCTTGTCGTCAGGAAGATTGGTCGGCGGCATATCGGTGCCGGCGAGGCCGAACTTGATGGCGTTGAAGAGCACTTCGTCGGTGGAACGGGAGACGGCGCGACCGGTCATGAGATTGGGGCCGCGACCGCCCTCGCCCGTGAGGCCGTGGCAGCCGGAGCAGGAGGTCATAAAAAGTTGACGACCAGCGGCGACATCCTCGGCTTTGAGGGGGGCGCGCTGGGCGGAGCCGGTTAGAGTGAGAGCGAGAAGGAGGACTATGGTTCGCATTGGACTGCCTTCAAGATTGTATTCCACTAGACTTGACTCATGCGGCTTTTGGGTTTGGTTTCGGTCTGAGGGCTCTGCGCGGCGGGTGCCCCGCGGAAGAAGATCGGCCTGGCGCTGGAGGGGGGAAGCTGGCTGGGACTGGCACATATCGGGGTGCTCGAATGGTTCGAGGAGCATCGGATTCCGGTTGACTACGTCGCGGGGACAAGCATGGGCGCGCTGGTGGGAGGGCTTTATGCGACGGGGCGGTCGCCGGCGGAGTTACGGACGATTGTGAAGGAGGCCCCGTGGGAGACGCTGCTGGCGGGGACGATTCCGTTTCGGGTTCTTTCATTTCGGCGGCGGGAAGATCGGACGGCGTATCCGAACCTGCTGGAGTTTGGATTGAAAAACGGGGTTTCGCTGCCGAGCGGGCTCAACCTGGGGCATGATATTGGATTGCTGCTGAGCCGGTGGACGCTGGCGTATCCGGAGATGGAATCGTTTGACGATCTGCCGACGCCGTTTCGGGCGGTTGCGACGAATCTGGTGACGGGGGAGGAGGAGGTGCTTCGGAAGGGGGTGCTGGCCGATGCGTTGCGGGCGACGATGTCGCTTCCGTGGGTTTTTAAGCCGGCGAACCGGGGCGGGAAGCTTTACGTGGACGGGGCGCTGTTGCAAAACCTGCCGGTGGACGTGGCGCGGCAGATGGGGGCGGATATCGTGATTGCAGTGCATCTGGGGAAGGCACCGGTGGACCCGAAGACGCTGGGTTCGTTTCCTGGCGTCATCGACCGGTCGATTGGGATTGTGGTGTCGGCGAACGAGATGCGGATGATGGAGCGGGCGGATATTGTGGTGACGGTGGATTTGGCGAGGTTTGTTACGAACGACTACCCAAAGAGCGAAGAGTTGGCGGATGCGGGGAAGGCGGCGACGGCGAAGAAGGTGAACATTCTGGAGACGTTCGCGTTGGAGCCGACGGAGTGGGCGGCGTATCAGAAAGCGCGGCAAGGGCGGCGGCGGGCAGAGCCGACGCAGGTAACGTCAGTGAAGGTGGAGGCGGTGGATCGGGGCCAGTCGAAACTGATTGCGGAGACCGTGGGGCCTGTGGTGGAGGCGGCGTGGAACCCGTTGGAGTTGGAAAGAGTTTTGACGCAGGTGGTGGGGGCGGGGCGGCTGGCGTCGGCGCGGTATTCGGTGCGAGGGAGCGAGTTGCTGGTGCAAGCGGAGGAGCAGATGAACGCGCCGCCGTTTCTGTTACCGCTGTTGGAGATTGACGGTAGCGACTTGGGGAACACGCGGGTGTCGGCGGGGGCGCGGGTGACGTTTATGGGGCTGGGCACGTCGCGGGCGGAGTGGCGGACGGACCTGGTGGGGGGGGGTCACGGTTTCGGCTGGCGAGCGAGTATTGGTTGCCGTTTGGCGAGCGGAGCCGATGGTTTGGCGCAACGCGGGCGTATGTGGGCGATGCGGCGTTTCCTTTGTACGCGGGGACGTCGCAGGTGGCAAATTATCGCTTGCGCGATGGGGGAGTGGGGGCGGATGTGGGCTATCAGTTTGGCCGGGCGGCGGAGTTGCGGATGGGCTACGCGACGAAGTGGCTGGCGGCGCGGCGGCGGATTGGTATCCCAATTCTGCCGAACTATAGCAACCGGCTGGATGTGCCGGCGCTCGGTTTCGATATTTGGACTATGACGACCCGATTGTGCCGCGGGTGGGCGGACGGGTGGAGGCGAGCTACGAGTACGTCATCGGCCACGGGCCGCAGGCGGAATTGCAACTGAGCTGGTTTCGTCGGGTGAGCCAGAATGTGTCGCTGTTTAGCGGGGCGTCGGGCGGGACGGCGATTGGGGCGCAGACGTTGGGCTTTGGAACGTTTTCGCTCGGGGGGCCGTTGCGGTTGCCGGCGTATTCGACGAACGAGTTGCTGGGGCACCAGTATTGGCTGGGGACGGCGGGCTACTTGCAGGAGTTGCGGCCGGGGCTCTCGATTTTGGGGACGCGGTTGTACGGGGCGGGATGGGTGCAGATGGGGAAGATGTATGGGTCGCCGCTGTACCCGGGCGTGGCGGCGAGCGCGGCGGGGGCGATTCTGGTGAGGACGTTTATTGGCCCGGTGTACCTGGGTGGGGCGTACGGGGATCGGGGCCATGGACGGGTGTTTGTTGGCGTGGGGCGCTTCTTTTGGACGCGGTTCCAACTGCTGATGACGCCTGAGTGACGGGCTGAGCGTGGCCGTGCTGAGGGCGCGGCGCGGGGCGATTCTGGTGGGGACGTTTATTGGCCCCGTGTACCTGGGTGACGCGTACGGAGATCGGGGCCACGGGCGGGTGTTTGTTGGCGTGGGGCGCTCCTTTTAGACGCGGTTCCAACTTCCGATGACGCGGGAGTGGCGGGCTGAGCGAGGTCGTGCTGAGGGCGAGGCGCGGGAGCGATTCTGGTGCGAACGTTTATTGGCCCGGTGTTCCTGGGTGAGGCGTACGGGGATCGGGGCCATGGACGGGTGTTCGTGGGGGGCGGGCGGTTTTCCTAGGTGCGGTTCCAATTGCCGATGACGCGGGAGTGACAGGCTGAGCGAGGCCGTGCTGAGGGCGGGGCGAGCGCGGCGGGGGCAATTCTGGTGCGGACGCTTATTGGCCCCGTGTACCCGGGGGGGCGTACGGCGATCGGGGCCATGGACGGGTGTCCGTGGGCGTCGGGCGGTTCTTCTAGGCGCGGGTCCAGCTGCCGATGACACGGCTCGGGGCGAGCGCGGCGGGAGCGATTCTGGCGCGGACGTTTATTGGCCCCGTGTACCTGGGTGAGGCGTACGGGGATCGGGGCCATGGACGGGTGTTCGTGGGGGGCGGGTGGTTTTTCTAGGTGCGGTTCCAACTGCCGATGACGCGGGAGTGGCGTTCTTGGCTCAGCACGCTGAGCGAGGCCGTGCTGAGGGCGAGGCGCGGGGCGAGCAAGCGGGGGTCGATGCCGATCCAGGCGCAGGCGAGGATGCGGAGGAGATGGCCGTGGGAGAAGAGGAGCACGGGGCCGTCGGCTTCGAGGCACGCGTCGATGACGTTCTGGGCGCGAGTGGTGACCTGGTCGACGGACTCGCCTTCGGGGGGGCCGTCCTTCCAAAGGTTCCACCCGGGGCGTTCGGCGACGAGATCGGCTGTGAGACGGCCTTCCAGCGCACCGTAGTGCCACTCCGCGAGGTCGGGATGGGCTTTGGCGACGTCACCGTACCCGGCGATGCGGCAGGTCTCGTGGGCGCGCTGGAGGGGGCTCGAAAGAACGAGGCTAAACTTGCGTCCATCCAGCAGGCGACCGAGCGATTGGGCTTGCTCGATGCCGCTGGGGAGGAGGGGTAAATCGGTGCGTCCGGTGTGTTGACCGGAGAGGCTCCAGGCGGTCTCGCCATGGCGGGCAAGCCAAATTTCAGCAGACTTAGGCATTTCGACTTTATACTGCCACATATGCCTCTCCTTCTTCTCGTGATGTTTGCTGGCCTGCTCGGGGCGTTTCCGATGCAAGTACGCAAACGTTTCGACGGCGATCCGAACCAACCCAGTAAACGCGTGACGGGGATCCAATTGGCGGACAACGGAGAGATTCGCGCGATCAGTGAAGGGCAGCTTTTTATTTACGCTCAGGGCAAGTGGACCAATCAGGGCGAGGCGAAGGAGACGATGGCGGCGGAGAGCATCGCCGCGCCAGCTTCGATACCGGTGCAGCCGGCGACGTGTAGCGCGAAGGCGGCGGACGGGTCGGTTTGGTTTGGGACGGCGAAGGGATTGCTGCACCAGGAAGGCAACGAATGGGAGTATCGGCAGGGGCAACGTTGGCTGCCGAACGACGACGTGGTGGCGGTGGCGGTGAATAAGCGGGGCGATGTGGCGGTGGGGACGGCGGCGGGAGTGGGGCTGATTCAGATTCGCGAGATTACGCTGGCGGAGAAGGCTCGGCTATACGAAGACGCGATTGAGAAGCTGCACCGGCGGACTGAGTTTGGCTACGTGCTGGAGCGGTCGGCGACCGGGGTGAAGGACAGCGACAACGACGGCCTGTGGACGAGCATGTACGGAGCGTCGCAATGCTTCGCGTATGCGGTGAAGAAAGACGCGGCGTCGCTGGAGCGGGCTCGGAAGGCTTTTCGCGCAGTGGCGTTTTTGAGCGAGGTGACGCAGGGCGGTAAGCCGAACGGGCTGCCGGGTTTAGTGGCCCGGACGATTCTGCCGACGTCGGGGCCAGACCCGAACGCGAAGGCCTACACGAAAGAGACCGACGCGGCGATGCAGAAGCGGGATCGAAAATGGAAGACGCTGGTGCCTCGATGGCCAAAGAGCGCGGACGGCAAGTGGTATTGGAAGGCGGATGTGAGTTCGGACGAATTGGATGGGCACTTCTTTTTCTATGCGCTTTACTACGACTTGGTAGCCCAGACGACCGCGGAGAAGAACGAGGTTCGAAAGGTGGTGCGGCGGATTATCGATCACCTCGTCAACCACGACTTCAACATGATCGACTGGGACGGAAAGCCGACGCGGTGGACAGTGTTTTCCCCGGCGCAGTTGAACCGGGACAAAGACTGGTGGCAGGAGCGGGGGTTGAATTCGCTGAGCATTTTGGCGTATTTGAAGGTGGCGCACCATGTGACAGGGGACAAGAAGTATCACGACGTGGCGCAGTGGTTAATCACCGAACACGGCTATGCGCAGAACGCGATGTTCGCAAAGTTGGCCCAGGGCGTGGGCGATGGGAACCAGAGCGACGATGAGATGGCGTACATGGGTTACTACAGTTTGCTGCAGTACGAGACCGACCCGGAACTGGTGGAGCGGTACGCGTTTTCGTTGAAACGGTATTGGGATTTAGACCGCCCGGAGCTGAACCCGTTTTTCAACTTTGTGGCGGCGGCGACGTTGAAGGGTAAGAAGTTTGACGATCCGCATCGGGTGTACGATTTGGCGGCGACGGGGCCGTGGCTCGAAGAGTCCGTCGATACGCTGCGTCGGTTCCCGCTGGATTTGCGGAACTGGGCGGTGAACAACAGCCAGCGGCGGGACATCACCCGCATGGGACCGGGCCGAGGGACGAAGCGAAATGGAAAGGTTTTGCCGGTGGATGAACGGATGGTGTTCCACTGGAACCACGATCCGTTTCGGCTGGACGTAGGTGGTGATGGAAGTTCGCTGGCGGACGGCACTTCGTACCTGCTGCCGTACTACATGGGCCGGTATTTAGGCTTTGTAAAAGACTAGGCGACCATCTGCTTGACGAGGTTGCCGTGTACGTCGGTTAAGCGGAAGTACCGGCCCTGGAACTTGTAAGTGAGTTTGAGGTGGTCGACGCCCAGGCAGTGGAGCAGGGTGGCCTGCATGTCGTGGATGTGGACGGGGTCGCGAACGATGTTGTAGGAGTAATCGTCAGTTTCGCCAATGGTCTGGCCGCCCTTGATGCCGCCGCCGGCAAACCACATGGAGAAGCAGCGAGGGTGGTGGTCGCGGCCGTAGTTAGTCTCCGTCAAGCGGCCCTGGCAGTAGACGGTACGGCCGAATTCCCCGCCCCAGACGACGAGCGTATCTTTGAGCAGGCCGCGCTGTTTGAGGTCGAGAACGAGGGCGGCGGAGGGCTGGTCAACGGCTTTGGCTTGGAGGGCGAGATCGCGAGGCAGGTCGCCATGTTGGTCCCAGCCGCGGTTGTAAAGCTGGACGAAGCGGACGCCGCGTTCGACGAGGCGGCGGGCCAGGAGGCACTGTTGGGCGAAGGTGCCGGGCTTGCGGGATTCGGGGCCGTACAGGTTGTAGGTTGCCTCGGTTTCCTTCGATAGATCCGTCAGCTCGGGAACCGACGTCTGCATGCGATAAGCCATTTCGTACTGCGCGATGCGGGTATCGATTTCGGGGTCGCCGAGTTCGGCCGAGCGCTGCTGGTTGAGCTTGGCGGAGAGGTTGAGGATGTTCTTGCGGGTGGTGGGGGTGATGCCGGCTGGGTCGTTCAAAAAGAGAACGGGATCGGTGCCAGAGCGGAACTTCACTCCTTGATAGTTCGAGGGCAGAAAGCCGCTGGACCATAAGCGAGAGAAGAGCGGCTGGTCGACATTGATGCCGCTTTTTTGGCTGATCATGACGACGAAAGCGGGGAGGTTTTTGTTCTCGCTGCCGAGGCCGTAGTTAACCCAGGAGCCGATGCAGGGGCGGCCGGGTTGCTGGGAGCCGGTTTGGATGAAGGTGATGGCGGGGTCGTGGTTGATGGCGTCGGTGTTGACGGAACGAACGATGCAGATATCGTCGGCGATCTTCTGATGGTAGGGGAGGAGTTCGGAAAGTTCAGCACCGGACTGGCCGTATTTGCCGAACGAAAAGATGGAGTTAGCGACGGGAAGGGTGGACTGGCCGGAGGTCATGCCGGTGATGCGTTGGCCCATGCGGATGGAGGCGGGGAGGTCCTGACCCTGAAACTTCTTGAGCATCGGCTTGGGATCGAAGAGGTCGATCTGCGACGGGCCGCCGGACATGTGGAGGTAGATGATGGATTTCGCCTTGGTGGGCGTCGCGCCGGAGAGCAGGCTGGACAGGGCGAGTTGGGAGAGGAAATCGCGGCGGGAGGTCATAGCTTATTCCTTCGTAATCACTTCGTCGAGGTTGAGGATGGCGGAGGCGAGGCTGGTCCAGGCGGCGAGTTCGATGGGGTCGCGATGCTTGGATTTGGACTCACCGATGGCGATTAACTTTTGCGCGTCTGCCGGTTTGGCTTTGTACTCGGCTAGTTGCTGGTCGGCGGTTTGGCGGAGGAGTTGGAGTTCGGTGGCTGTGGGGTAACGGGCCGTAGCGATGCGGAACATGAGACGAAGCCGTTTGGTTTGGTCGGGGCCAGCGTCGGTTAAGGTTCGGTCGGCGAGTTGGCGGGCGGCTTCGAGGAAGGTGGGGTCGTTCCACAAGGCGAGGGCTTGCAGCGGGGTGTTGGTGGTGGCGCGGCGGGCGACGCATTTTTCGCGGTCGGGGGCGTCGAAGGTGGCAAGCTCAGCGGGGGGCAGTGTTCGCTTCCAGAAGCTGTACATGCCGCGACGATAGAGGTCGGGGCCGTGCGACTGTTCATAGCGCTGGGCCGAAAACTGGGCACCGTAGGCGACGTCTTCCCAGAGGCCGGGCGGTTGATAGGGGGAGACCGATTTGCCGCCGATCGCGGGGTTCAGAAGACCGCTGACGGCGAGAGCGTTGTCGCGGACCGATTCGCCCTGAAGGCGGAAGCGGGACATGCGGGCGAGGAGGCGATTTTCGGGGTCGCGTTCGTGCAGCGCGGGAGAGCTTTTGGCGACCTGGCGGTAGGTGCTGGAGAGGACGATCTGCTTTTGCAGGCCTTTCATGTCCCAGCCGGATTCGACAAACTGAGTGGCGAGCAGGTCGAGGAGTTCCGGGTGGGATGGCTGCTCGCCTTGGCTGCCGAAGTCTTCTACGGTTTTGACGAGGCCGGTGCCGAACAGGTTGGCCCACATGCGGTTGACGGCGACGCGGGCGGTGAGCGGGTTGTCAGGGCTGACGAGCCATTGGGCCAGGCCGAGGCGGTTGCGCGGGGTGCTGGCCGGCATGGGCGGGAGGAAGGCGGGCGTGGCGGGCCCGACCTTCTCGCCCTTGCGATCATACTGACCGCGGAGGAGGATGAAGCTCTCACGGGGGTCGTCGCGTTCGGCCATGACCATGGTGGTGGGGATGGCCTCTTCGAGAGCTTTGCGCTCGGTTTTGAGTTGGTTGAGACGGGCGAAGAGGGCCTTGGTTTCGGTTGGGGCGTCGTAGTTGAGGTAGTACTCGCGAACGGTGGCGAGTTGGTCCTTCGAGCGGCGGATGCCGGAGTTGGCGAGCAGATAGCGGACGGGTTCGACGACGGCGAGTTGGTGGACTTCGGCCGCCGAGAGTTCGCGGTTATAGATGCGGAGGTCGTCGAGCGTGCCGACGAGTTTGGTGACGGTGAGCGGAGCGTTGGTTTTAAAGTTGGCGGTGCCGAGGGAGTTTTTCGTCGCGACGAGTTCGGTGGGCTTACCGTCCTGGAGCAGGGTGAAATGGCCGCGGCCGTCGTAGTTCAGGGCGAAGTGGACGAAGTCACCGTAGGGGAAGGGCTGGGCGGTTTGGAGTTCGAGGGCAGCGCCGTTGGGCCCGAAGAACTTGACGATGAGATGGGAGCCGCGGCGGAGATCGCCGATGCTGAAGATGGTGTCGTGGGTGAAGAGCCAGCCGGTATCACCCTTCTGCTGGAGGATGGTGAGGGGCTCGATGTTGTTGCCGCCGCGGAACCAGTAGGCGATGGAGAAGGGCTTGGTGGAGTCGAAGTCATGGGAGGCGGGGGCCTCGGCGAGGGAGGTGGAATCGAAGGTGGCAGCCTGGCCGACGGGGCCATCGCGGGGGGTGGGGGGCAAGCCGAGGTAGCAGCCGTGGCGATAGGTGCCGGTGGATTCGAGCATGTTGCCTTCGAACTCGTAGTGGGCGAGCAGGCCTTGGCGGGAAGGTTCGGCGAAGGTCTTGGCTGCTTCCCAGGTTTTGAGTTGCGAGGGGACGTTCGAGGCTTCGAGCTGCTTTTCGCGGCTGGCGACGGCTTCGTTGATCTCCTTCAGCAAGCCAGATTGTATTTCCGTGGGGAGGGCTAAAAACGGGGCTGCGTTGCCCTTTTGGCCGTCAAGGCCCTTTTCGGCGACGTTGTTGAAAAAGGCGAAAAACTGGTAGAAATCCTTCTGTTTGATCGGGTCGTATTTGTGATCGTGGCAGCGAGCGCAGCCGACGGTGAGGCCGAGCCAAGTTGTCGTCGTGGTTTCAACGCGGTCGATGACGTACTCGGTTTGGTATTCCTCGGGGATGGCGCCGCCTTCGTAATTGATGACGTGATTGCGGTTGAAGCCGGAGGCGACTTTTTGCTCGCGGGTGGCGTTGGGAAGCAGGTCGCCGGCGAGTTGCCAGATGGTGAACTGGTCGTAGCGCATGTTCTTGTTGAAGGCGCCGATGAGCCAGTCGCGCCACGGGTACATGTCGCGGTGGGAGTCGATGTGGTAGCCGTGGGTGTCGGCGTAGCGGGCGAGGTCGAGCCAGTGCATGGCCTGCTTTTCGCCGTAGTGCGGGTTGGCAAAAAGGCGATCAACGACCTTCTCGTAGGCTTGGGGCGACTTATCGGCGAAGAAGGCATCGAGTTCGGCGGGGGTGGGCGGCAGGCCGGTGAGGTCGAGGGTGACGCGGCGGAGGAGGGTGGCCTTGTCGGCGGCGGGGCTGGGCTTCAAGCCTTCTTTGGCGAGACGGGCGAGGACGACAGCGTCGATGGAGGTTGCGGCGGGTTTGATGGGTTTTGCGTAGGCCCAGTGTTCCTCCCATTTGGCACCTTCGTCGATCCACTGTTTCAGGGTTGCGACTTGGGCTTCGGTAAGTTGCACCTTGGCCGACAAGGGCGGCATGTGGAGGGCCTTGTTTGCGTGAGTGATGCGTTTGATCAGCGGGCTGTCGGCGGACTTGCCGGGAAGAATCGCTTTGGCGAAGGCACCGTCTCTAGTGTCGAGCCGAAGCTTGGCCATGCGGGAGGCGTGATCGGGTCCGTGGCACTGGAAGCAGGCGTCGGAGAGGATGGGGCGAACGTCGCGCGTGAACTCGACGGGTTTAGCAAAAAGGGAGGCCGTAAATAGAAAGGCGAGACACCGCATGTTCCTGAGTTTATACTTCTTGGCATGGACCGTCGACACTTCCTTAGTTTGAGCGCGGGAGCGCTGGCTGCGTATGGGCAGGAGAAGCCGAAGCGGGTGGGCTTGATCGGCACCGGATGGTACGGCAAGAGCGACCTGTTCCGGCTGATTCAAGTGGCTCCGGTGGAGGTGGTGTCGCTGTGCGACGTCGACAAGACGATGCTGAGTAACTGCGCCGACATGGTGGCTGGACGGCAGGTATCGAAAAAGCGTCCCCGCACTTATGCCAACTATCAGGAGATGTTGCGCGAGAAAGACCTGGACATATTGCTGATCGGGACGCCGGACCATTGGCATGCGCTGCCCTTTATTGAGGCTTGTAAGTCCGGGGTGGACATTTACTGCCAGAAGCCGGTGTCGGTGGATGTTACCGAAGGGCTGGCGATGTTGAACGCGGCGCGGAAGTATAAACGGGTGGTACAGATCGGCACACAGCGACGGAGCACGCCGCATTTGATTGAGGCGCGGGACGAGATCATCAAGACGGGTAAGTTGGGGAAGATCGCGTATGTGGAGGTGTACTGTTACTACCACATGCGGGCGAAAAATCCGCCAGCGACCCCGGCGGTGCCGAGTGAGTTGGACTACGAGATGTGGACCGGTCCGGCACCGATGCGGCCGTGGAATGGGTTGCAGCATCCGCGGCAGTGGCGGGCGTTTGAGGAGTATGGCAATGGGATTATGGGCGACATGTGCGTCCATATGTTGGACATGGTGCGGTGGATGATGGACTTAGGTTGGCCAGTGAAGATCTCTTCGGTCGGGGGGATTTTGATTGACCCGGGGAGTGTGGCGAATATTCCGGATACGCAGGAAGCGACGTTTGATTTTGGCGACGTGAAGGTGAACTGGACGCATCGGAGCTGGGGCCATCCGCCGGACCCGAAGTACCCGTGGGGGGCGACTTTCTATGGGGAAAAGGGGACGCTGAAGGCGAGCGTTATGAGTTACGATTTTGAGCCGCTCGATAAGGGGCAAAAGGCGATCCATCGGGATGTGAAGATGGAGCTGGAAGAGTATCCGATCGATAAGACCGAGAAGGACTTGGAGCGGCATGTGGCCCCGGCGATTCGGGGGCATATGAAGGATTGGCTGGCGGCGATTGAGAAGCGGAGCAAGCCCGTGGCGGATATCGAGCAGGGGTTCATTTCGTCGGCGAGCTGCATTTTGGCTAATCTGGCGATGAAGACGGGACGAACGTTGCGGTACGACCCGGCGCAGCACGTGGTGATCGGAGATAGTGAGGCGACGAAACTGTTGACGCGGGCTTATCGGAAGCCGTGGCAGCATCCGGACCCGAAGAAGGTATAAGTCCTGCGAGCGGCTTATGGTTTGGTAGCCGCTACGTCGAGGAGCGTTTTATAGATCAGATCGACTCCGGTTTCGAGCGAGGCGATGGGGACGCGTTCATCGTTGCCATGCATCCGCTTCAAGTCTTCGTGGTCGATCGGGTAAGGATAGATGCCGTAGACAGGGATGCCGCGAGAGCGCCAGGCGGAGGAATCGGTGCCGGCCTGGAAGAGGTAGGGAGTGACCTTCGCCGTGGGATAGACGGCCAGGGCGTGCTTGACGAGAGCTTTGTAGAGTTCGTTGTCGAGAGGAGAGGGCTTCAGCGAGGAGCGCATTTTTTGATAGACGGCCATCTCCTTCTTCTGCTCCGGGGTTAGGGCGATGTTAGAGGTAGTGGGAGACGCGGGTTCGATGGAGATGCGAGGATCGGCAACGACGCCCTGGATTTCTTCGATGAGTTCTTCGGTGGTGGTGCCGGGGATGGTTCGGAAGTTCAGCGTAACCTCCGCCGAGCCGGGAATGACATTGCCCCGGAAGCCGGCGTTCATCAGCACGGGCGCGATCGTGTCGCGCATGATGGCGTGGAGCAGGGTGTCTTCGGAGATGATCTTGTCGGCGAGGGCGATCTTCTTCGGATCGTCCGAGAGGAGGTCGCGGAAGGTCGTTTTCATGGGCTCGGGGCTGACGTCGGCCAGCGTCGAAAAGAACAGGCGTGTCTCGGGGGTCAGCTTGACCTTGGTGTCGTAAGCGGAGAGTTTGGTCAGCGCCCGACCGAGGGTGTAGATGGCGTTGTCCGGCCGGGGCATGGACGAGTGCGTTGAAGTGCCTTTCGCGGTGAGCGTGAGCGAGACGCCGCCTTTGTCGGCGGTGGAGATGGAGACGTACGACGTCTTGCCGTCCTTGCCTTTGATGATCCAGCCGCCTTCGTTCAACGAGAACTCGCAGTCGATTTTGTCCCAGGCCTGATTCGCGAGCCAAGTGGTGTTGTAAAGGCCACCTTCTTCGTCGGCTTCCGAGAGGAAGATGATGTCGCGATCGAGCGGAATTTTGTTCTTCGCAATGTTTAGCATGGCTTGCGCAAAAACAGCGAGACCGCCCTTAAAATCGATCGCGCCGCGACCGTAGACGGAACCGTCTTTGATCACGCCTGCGAAAGGATCGACCGTCCATTTTTCGCGTTCGACGCCGACGACGTCGGAATGGGCCGCGAGCAGAACCGGCTTCTTCTTGCCGTTGCCACGGAGGCGCGCGATGAAGTGCGACTTGCCCGCCTGGGGCGTCTGGATGATGTCGATCTCGAAGCCGAGTGGAGCGAATTTGGTCTTCAGAAACTGGGCGAGTTTGTCCTCGTTGCCCGGTGGATTGGTCGTGTTGATGCGAATGACGTCAATCAGAAGCTTGGCGACATCGGGCAGTTCAGCGGCCTGGGCGAGGGCACCCAGAAGCACGAAACTGCTGCCGACTAGGAACCGCGCTTGGCGACCCATTCGATATCCCCCTGGCCCGTCTCGGCGGTAAGCTTGATCTCGTCCTTGCCGATGACCTTTCCCGTGTATTTAATCGTCATTTCATTGTCCTGAAACTTGACTTGGAGAACGAAAGAGATCTTGTCGCCATCGATTTTCCCTTGCTCGATAGTGGACTTGCCGACCATGGAACTGACGGTTTCACCGGTAAGTTTGGTGCCGTCGACCTTAAAGGTAAACGACCGCGACATGGAGCCGTTGGGGCCTTCGGCGGTGGCTTTCCAGTTTCCGGCGATGTCGGCACCGAAAGCACCTAGGCTGGCGAGCAGAAGAGCGAGCAAGAGGCGTTGCATAGTAGATCCTTAGGCGAGTAAAGCCTTCACGACGCTACCATGAACGTCGGTCAAGCGGAAGTCGCGGCCGGCGTGCCGATAGGTGAGCTTTGTATGGTCGAAGCCGAGGCAGTGCAGGATGGTCGCGTGGAAATCGTGGACCGACATCAGGTTCTCCGTGATGTCGATGCCGTACTCATCCGACGCGCCGTAGACCATCCCCGGCTTGATGCCGCCGCCGGCCATCCAGGAAGAGAAGGTTTTGTTGTAGTGTTCCCGGCCGTGCGGCGGACCACCCCAAGGGCTGCGGCCAAATTCGGTGGTCCAGACGACCAAGGTATCGTCGAGCATTCCCCGGGATTTCAAATCCTTGATGAGCCCGGCGATGGGGCGATCGACGTTCTTTGCGAGCGGAATCATGTTGTTGATTTCGCCATGCACGTCCCAGTTGCCGGAGGAGCCGGTATCGATCAACTCGATGAAACGCACCCCGCGTTCGGCGAGCCGGCGAGCCACAAGGCACTGCCAGCCGAAGCCTTTCGTCTGGCCGCGTTCGAGCCCGTAAAGGTTCATCGTCGCGTCCGTTTCCTTGGAGAAATCAAACACCCCGGGCATCTCGCTCTGCATGCCGAACGCGGTTTCAAAGCTCTGCAGACGAGCGGCCAAGGCGGGGTCGCCGGGCCGCGAGGTCTGATGCTGCTTGTTGAGCCGGGAGAGCAGATCGAGTTCGAGCGATTGCACCTTTTCCGTAGCGGCACGGCGAGCGAGGTCAGCCACAGGCTGCGGGCCGCTAACGATGCGTGTGCCCGCGTGAGAGCCGGGCAGGAAGTCCGAAGACCAAACCTGTGCCCCCGCGTAAGGCAGCACCGGCGCAAGCGCGATGAAGCTGGGCAGGTTTTTGTTCTCCGTCCCGAGGCCGTAGCTGACCCAGGAGCCGATGGACGGGCGCTTCACCGTCACCGAGCCCGTGTGCATGCCCATCGTGGCCTGGAAGTGGTCGTTGTGGTCGCCCTGCAGAGAGCGGATGACACAGAGGTCGTCGACGATGCCGGCCATCTCCGGGAAGAGATCGGAGACGGTGGTGCCGCACTTGCCATATGCCTTCGAGCCCCACGTGGAAGGAAGCAGAATGCCGCCTTTCTTCCCGCCGGTTTTCTTGTCGGCAGCGGCCTTAACGAGGGCGGGTTTGGGGTCGAAGGTATCGACGTGCGAGACGCCGCCGGTCATGTACAGGAAGATCACCCGCTTGGCTTTGCCGGGAAAGTGAGGCTGCTTGGGGGCGAGGGGGTCGAGTGAGTCGGCCAGTAGATTTTGGACGACGGCGGGCATCATCGTAGAGGCCCCGAAGAGAGAGCGAAGCAGTTGGCGGCGGGGTAGAGGCATGGTGGTTCCGTTAGTCGATGAAGAAGAATTCGTTGCTCGAAAAGAGCACGCGCATGTAGCTCGTCCAGGCGGCACGGGCTTCGGTTTGCGTTGTAGTCTGGGCGATGAAGGTGGTGGCTAACTGCTGTTCAGCCGGAGTGGGGACGCGGGCGAAAAGCAGGCGGTGGGCCAAGCGGACGCGGCCCGCGACGGTGGGTTCGGCCATGCCAACGCGAACGGCGAGGGCGTCGGCTTGCTTCTGCACGAACTCGTTATTCATCAGGTACAGCGCCTGGGTGGCCGTGTTGTTGGAGGCGCGGACGGCGGTGGCGGCGTTTGAATCGGCACCGTCAAACAGGTCGAGGTAGGCGTGCGGTTTGAAGCGCTGTTGGAAGAGGTAGACCGAGCGCTTGTTGTGGTCGAAGGCGACGGGGTCGGCGACGAAGGGTTTGTGCTGCGTCTGGACGTAGCTGGCGCGCGGGGCGAACGGATGGGGGCCGCCAGGAACGGGGTCGAGGTTGCCGCTGAGGGCGAGCATGGAATCGCGGGCTTCTTCAGCCGTCAGGCGGCGGCGATCGAAGCGCCAGTAGGTCTCGTTCTTGGGGTCCTTCACGGCGTTGGCTTCGACGTGGCCGGAGCCGGTTTGATAGGCGCGCGTCAGCAGGATCGTCTTGTGCAGTTTCTTCAGGCTCCAGCCTTCGGCGATGAAGTTGGCAGTGAGGTGGTCGAGCAGTTCGGGGTGGGTGGGCTTCTCACCCCGGGTGCCGAAATCGTTCGGTGTATTGACGATGCCGCGACCGAAGTGCCAGGTCCAGACGCGGTTGACGAAGACGCGGGCGGTGAGCGGATTTTGGTCGTCGGCGATCCACCCGGCGAGCAGGTCGCGACCGGAACCCGGGTGGTCGGCGGGGACGGGTTGGCCGCCGAGCACGGTGAGGAAGCCGCGCGGGGCTTCGGGGCCGAGCGTGTTGGGGTCGCCCTTCACCATGATGCGGGCGTTGACGGGCTTGGCGTCCGAGACGCCATAGACCATGGGGATATCGGGCCAGGAGGAGCGGATCTGGAGTAGTTCCGCTTGGGCTTCCAGGTAGGCCAGACGCTGGGCGGCGGGGGATTTAGGATCCTTCCCGTCTCCCTTCTTTACGACGCGGTAGGCCTCCACCATGCGCTTCTGCTGGCGTTCCAAGCGGGTTTGGTCTTTTTTGTCGAGGGCGGCGAAGCCGTCCAGATACTGGTGGTGTTCCAGGCCCGCCCAGGCGTATTTGCTGCTCTTGAAGATACCGAACAGGGCGTAGTAGTCGGCGGTGGGGATGGGGTCGAACTTATGATCGTGGCAGCGGGCGCAGCCTACTGTGAGTCCCAGCGTAGCTTTGCCGAGGTTGTCGATCGTGTCGTCGATTGTGAGGTAGAACTCGCCTTCGGTTTGGCCGAAGCGGCGGGCGTTGGCGAGGTAGCTGGTGGCGACGATTTTGTCGCGGCGGTCCTCTTCGTTTTTGGCGGTGAGCAGGTCGCCGGAGAGCTGTTCGCGAAGGAACTGGTTGCACGGTTTATCCTGCTGGATGGAGCGGATGACGTAGTTCCGATAGCGACTCATCTCGGGGACGGGGTAGTCGGAGGCGTCGCCGGCGGTGTCGGCGTAGCGGACGACGTCGAGCCAGTGGCGGCCCCACTGTTCGCCGTAAGCGGGGCTGGCGAGGAGTTGGTCGACGACCTTCTCGAAGGCCTTGGGCGACTGGTCAGCGAGGAAGGCGGCGGACTGTTCCGGGGTGGGCGGAAGGCCGGTCAGGTCGTAAGTAACGCGGCGGAGGAGAGTGGCTTTGGTGGCGGGCGCGAGGGGCTTAATCTGCCGTTCGTCGAGCTTGGCTTTGACCCAACGGTCGATGGCGGTACGATTCCAAGTGGGGTCAGCGACGACGGGGGCGGAGACAGTTTTGACGGGTTGGTAAGCCCAGTGCTTTTTCTCTTTTTCCCAGTCGTAGGCCGGTTGCAGCGCGGCGACCGTACCGCCGGTGCGGGGGTCGGGAGCGCCCATTTTGACCCAGGCGACGAAGTCGGCCACCTGCTCTTTGGGCAGCGGTTTGCCCGGGGGCATTTTGAGATCTTTGTGGGTGCCTTGGATGACTTTGATCAGCAGGCTTTCGTCCGGCTTTCCGGGGACGACGGCGGGGATTCCGCTGCGGCCGCCTTTGCGGGTGGGTTCGGAGGAGTCGAGATAGAGGCCGCCTTCGGCCTGTTTCAGCTTCCCACTATGGCAGCCGTAGCAGCGGGCGGCGAGGACGGGACGGATCTTCGATTCGAAGAAGTCGAAGTCTTCGGCGGCGGCCAATGCGGCGGCGGTACCTAGAAAAAGTAAAAGGAGGCGCATAGAAAACTTGTAAAAATCATATCCCGTGGGCGATTCGGTTGCATCCCTCTGTTGCGAAGTCGCTGAAAAAGAGATAGCGTTCGCTCAGAGGGTTTCTCGTGTACGACGAAAATAATGATCCAGTTCATGAACTAGTCCACTTATATGTGGACGGCGCTTTTAACCGGCGGGAGTTGGTCTCGCGGGTGACGAAGATTCTGGGAAGCACGGCGGCGGCGGTGACCGCGCTGAGTAGCTTCCAAGAGGAGTTGCAGGCGCAGCCGCCGCAGGCTTGTCCGGCGGGGGTGCAGGTGCCGATCAACGCGCCGGACGTAGTGGCGCAGGACGTCGAGTTTGCGGGGGAGGCGTCGAAGATTTTTGCCCACTTTGCTTACCCGCGGCAGATGAATGGGCCGCAGCCGGGGCTGATCATCATCCACGAGAACCAAGGGTTGACGGATCACATTAAGGACGTGTGCCGTCGGGCGGCGCGGGCCGGATTTGTCGCCGTAGCACCGGATCTGTTGTCGCGGCAAGGGGGTATTCAGGCGTTTCCTGATGCAGCGATGCGGACAGGGGCCTATGGGCGAACCAACCAAGTTGACCGTCGGATCGACTTGATCAGCGCGCTCGACTACTTGAAGTTTTCGCCGTTGTGCCAGTTTGATCGGATTGGCGCGATCGGGTTTTGCGCCGGGGGCCAGAATGTTTGGGATTTGGCCGTGAATTTGGAGGAGTTGGCGGCGGCGGTACCGTTCTATGGTCCACCGCCTCCGGTTGAGGACGTGCAGCGGTTGCAGGCCCCTTTGTTAGGGCTTTATGCGGAGCGCGACCGGGCGTTGACGACTCGAATGGCTCCGATTCTGACGGAACTATTGGCGCGGCAAAAGCGATTCGGCTTCAATGTTTTTGAAGGGGTCGGACACGCTTTCCATAACGATACGGGTGCCGCTTACAACGCCACCGCCGCTTGTGAAGCCTGGGCGCAAGCGATGACGTTCTGCAACAAATGGCTGCGCGCGCCGAGGGCGTAGTTGGCTAGGGCAATTGGACCAGCAGGTTAACTGCTGGTCCTTCCGGCGAAGGGTTTCGCTTGATCGACTGGCGGACAGGTTGCAGAGCTCTTCGGACTGGATGACGTAGCGGAAGCTTTTGATTTTTTCTGGGGCGAGGCTACGAAAACCATTAATTCTATTGGGCCGGAGGCCGCTGATCAATTCCGTCTCCCGAGAGTGATGGTCGGGAGAGGCGGAAGCACTTATTCACCTTAACCTTATCGAGTAACCCGAATGTTATCGAGTTCGAACCAGGTGCGGACTCCGGCTGGCCGGGCGAGTTGGAAAGTAAGCGCAGTGGCATCGGCGCAGGGGCAGCCAAGCGCGACGAGGGGAATTTTGAACTTCTTCCAGCTGGGGCCGGGGGTGAACGGAGCGGCGGTAGCTTCCCGTTTGGCGCGGGTTGGAAGGAGGAGGTCATAAGCGAGGCCGTCGCCGCGGGCTTCGAATTCGAGGTACTTCGAACCCGAGAAATCCATGGGCTCGATTCCGCCGGGGCGGAGGGGGAGCGTGATGTGAACACGGGGCTTGGAGGACTCGGACATTTGCGCTTGTATCGAGAGGGCGTAGTTGCCGGAAGAGCGAGCGATGCGCTGGAAGAGGGCGCGGGAGAGATCGGGGCCGCCTTCGTAGGTATTGATCCAGCGGGAGTCGAGTCGGCTGCGACCGTCGACGCGGTCGAAGTCGTCGAGGAGGGCGGGGGCGGGAATGGCGGCGAGGGGCGTCGGCCCGGGGACGGCGATGGCTTGGGCGAGAGTGACCAAGTTTTGCTCTACGCCGCCGAGCCAGACGCGGTGGATTTTGTTGATATCGGCGATGTTTTGATGGGGTGCGCCGTCGATCAGAACGAGGTCGGCGAGTTTGCCGGGCTCGATGGAGCCACGATCCTTGTCGACGCGGAGGACGCGAGCGGCGTTGAGGGTAGCGGCTTTGATGGCTTGGACGGGCGAGAGGCCGGACTGGGCGAGAAGCGTGATTTCGCGGAGGGTGGCCCAGCCGTGATGGGTGCCTGTGATGCCGGCGTCGGTGCCAGTGACGAGGGGGATGCCGGCGTCGAAAAGGGCTTTGGTATTGTTTGTCAGAAATTCGTACTTGCGGATGCGCAGGGGGGAGGGCTTGACGAAGGCGGGGCGACCTTTGAGGGACAGGAGTGAGGCGGGGTCGAGCACCTTTTCGAGAAGGGCGTCGAGAGCGGGCACGCGCGGTTCGTAGACGGCGGAGGTGGGTCCGTAGGCGGTGTGGCCGGCCTTCATCTTGGCGATGAGTTGGTCGTCGAAGGGGCGGTCTTGCATGCCGTGCATGATGGCGTCGACGCCGGCGTCGGCGGCGAGTTTGCCTTTATCGACGGTGACGGTGTGGGTGAGTACGGGAAGGCCGGATTTGTGGGCTTCTTCGACGATGGCGCGGAGGGTGCCTTCTTCCATGCTCGTGAGGTCAGCGGCGGTGCCGTAGCGCCAGCCATCGGAGAAGACTTTGATGACATCGGGTTTGTAGGCGAGGGCGCGGCGGACGGCGGCGCGGCCTTCGCGGGCGGTGAGGACCTCTTGCGTGAAGATTTCGCCGCGTCCGATTTCGAGGCCGTGACCACCGGGCGAGGTGATGCGGCTGGCGAGATGGAGACGGGGGGCGGGCCAAGCGCCGGACGCGGTGAGACGGCGGACGGTCGAGAAGGTTTCGCCGTAGGTGCCGAAGTCAGCGACGGAGGTGACACCGCTGAGGAGATACGCTTTGAGGTTTTTGCCCCAGTCCTGGCCCGAGCCGCCGACGGAAGCCGATTGGACGTGGGTATGGAGATCGAAGAGGCCGGGGACGAGGGTTTTGCCGCGAGCGTTGAGGCTCAAGGAGTTCGGAGCGGGGAGGTTGAGGCCAACGGCGACGATGCGACCGTTTGAGATGAGGACATCGGCGAGGCGGGGAGGAGCGCCGGTGCCGTCGATGAGAGTCGCGTTTTGAATCAGCAGGCTCTGCGCCAGCAGCGGGCTGGCGCAGAGCAGGAGGGAAAAGAGATTACGCTTCACTCACTACAGGATTGCGCAGTTGGCCCAAGCCCTGCACTTCGATGATGCACTCATCGCCGGCCTTGAGCAGACGTTGGGGCTTGCGCGCGAAGCCGACGCCGGCGGGGGTGCCGGTGGTGATGATGTCGCCGGACTTGAGGGTCATGACCTGCGAGATATAGCTGAGGAGTTTCGGCAGCTTGAAGATGAGTTCGCTGGTGTTGGAATCCTGGAGAACTTCGCCGCTGATGGTGGCCTTGATGGGCAGGGCGTGGGGATCGGCGATTTCGTCTTTGGTGACGATGTACGGTCCGATGGGGCAGAACGTATCGATGCTTTTGCCCATGAGCCACTGGGAGGTGGCGAGTTGGAGGTCACGGGCGGAGACGTCGTGAAGGTTCATGTAGCCGAAGACATGGTCGGCCCAATCGGCTTCAGCGATGTTCTTACCGGGCTTGCCAATGACGACGGCGAACTCGGCTTCGTAGTCCGGGGTTTGGGTTACTTTCGGGAGGACGATTTCGTCGCCGGGGCCGATGATGCAGTTGTTGAACTTGGAGAAGATGGTGGGGACGGTGGGGATGGCCATGTTCGATTCAATGGCGTGATCTCGATAGTTGAGGCCGACGCAGAGGATTTTCTCGGGGCGGGTGAGCGGCGCGAGGATCTTGACGGCGGATTCGGCGACGTGGTCAGTGGCAGTGGCGGCGTAGGCGGCAGCCGTAGCTGGCCCGGCGGGATCCGCGATGAGGGCATGGAGGTCGGCGTAGCCGGCACCGGAGAGGGCGGTGATGGTGGACCCATCAGAGACACCCGGCTCAGGTTGACCACCGGGACGCGCAAACATCAGAAGTTTCATAGGTACCCGAAATTGTATCAATGCCCGAAGGATCTGGCGCAGTAAGATGGAGGTTTGGGGACTTGGAGCAAAAACCTGCCGGAGTACGTGGCGATCATGGTCGTGGTGCTGTGCCATTGGCAGGCGTGGCGGTGGCTGCGGGGGAGGTCTCCATTGGTTGGCTGGTTGCTGGCAGTTAGTGGACTGTTTGGATCGTTGGGGATGATCTTCGAGATGCACTGGGCTTGGCGATTTTTGCCGGGCGGGGCGTGGTTTTTCTGGGCTCGCGGGGCGGCGATTGCGTGGGCGATTTGTACCTGCGGCATGACGGCGGCACTGGCGCTGGTGCGGCGGGTGAAGGCTCCGCACGACCCGGGTCGGCGGATGTTGCTGCAGGCGGCACAGACGGCAGTGGTGGCGGCGCCGGCGGCAATTACGGGGTTTGGGATAATCGTGGGGCGGCGGGATCTGCGCCCGGTGGAGGTAAGCTTGCCGGTGCGCGGGTTGGCGAAGGATTTGGACGGGCTGCGGATTGCGCAGTTGAGCGATGTGCACTACGGCCCGTTTTTGGCACGGTACGAGTTGGCGGCGGCGGTGGGGATGGCGAATGAGTTTCGACCGCATCTGACGATGGTGACGGGGGACTTGATCACGCGGGACGGCGACCCGTTGGATGAGTGTCTAGATGAGTTAGCGCGGCTGCGGGCGGATAGCGGGGTGTGGGGATGTATGGGGAACCACGAGATTTACGCTGAGTGCGAGGAGTATGTGGCGCGGGAGGGGGCGCGGCGGAATCTGCACTTTCTGCGGGGCGAGCAGCGGGAGTTTCGGTTTGGAAAGGCGCGGTTGAACTTGGCCGGGGTGGACTACCAGAAGATGCATGGGACGTACTTGCCAGGGGCGGCGCAACTGCGGCGGGAAGGCGCGTTGAACCTGTTGCTGTCGCACAATCCGGACGCGTTTCGGGTGGCGGCGGAGCAGGGTTGGGACTTAATGCTAGCGGGGCATACGCATGGTGGGCAGGTGACGGTGGAGTATCTGCATCAGCATGTGAATTTTGCCCGGTTTTTTACGCCCTACGTTTATGGGCATTATAAAGAGGGTGATTCGAACCTGTATGTGACGCGAGGGATTGGCACGGTTGGCGTTCCGGCGCGCATTGGAGCACCGCCCGAAGTGACGTTAATCAAACTGTGCGCGACCTCATAATCAGTGACATTCATGCGAATTGGGAAGGCCTATCGGCCGTATTGGCTGGAACGGTCGGCCAATATGAGCGGGTGATCTGCTGTGGCGATCTGGTTGGTTACGGGGCGGATCCGAACGCGGTGGTGGAGTGGGTTCGCGAGCATGCGGCGGTGGTGATTCGGGGCAACCACGACAAAGTAGCGGCGGGATTGGACTCGATGGAGGACTTCAATCCGTTGGCGAAGCGGGCGGCGATTTGGACGATGAACGCGTTGACGGACGAGAACATGGAGTGGGTGAAGGCGTTGCCGCGGGGGCCGGTGATGGTGGACGGGTACTCGGTGGTGCATGGGTCGCCACGGGATGAGGACGAGTACGTGATTGAAGGTCCGGAGGTGAGACTGGCGATGGAAGCCGCGGCGGTGGACTTGACGTTTTTCGGCCATACGCATTTGCAGGGGGGCTTTCAGCTGCACGATCGGAAGACGGTGGTGATTGGCCCGCCGTTTCCGGACGAGGATGAGTATGCGTTTGAAATAGCGGCTGGGTATCGGTATTTGGTGAATCCGGGGTCGGCGGGGCAGCCGCGGGATGGGGATTGGCGGGTGGGGTGTGCGATTTACGATAGCGAAGTGAAGGCGGTGCAGTTGCTGCGGTTCCCGTATGAGTTAGAGACGGCGCAGGGGAAGATTCGGGAGGCAGGGTTGCCTCCCTTGTTGGCGGACCGTTTGGCACGAGGGTATTAGAAGCGGTTCAGGAAGAAGGTTTCGTCAGCCGGGCGGCGAGTGCGGGGTCCGGCTTCGCGGGTCTGCAGGGCTTCCGGGAGTTGGGCACGGTCGCCATAGTAGCCGAGGGCGAGGCCGGCGACGGGGTTGAAGTTGGCGGGGATGGCGTAGAGTTCGCGGACGCGATCGGGCAGGATGCCGCCCATTTGGTGGGCGAAGATGCCGTGGTGCATGGCTTCGACGACGATGGACATGGTGGCTTGGCCGACATCGTGCCAGGCGTAGGAGTTGGGCTTGCCGTTGGCCGCGAAAGTGGTGCAAGCGACGGAGATGGCGAGGAAGGGAGCGGCGGCGGCCCAGGCTTGGTTGCCTGGGACGAGGCAACTGAGGAGTTGGGCGTGAGCCGCGGCGTCGTCGATGGTGGCATAGATGTAGCGCCAGGGCTGTTCATTGAAGCAGGATGGGGCCCAGCGGGCGGCCTCCATGAGGCTGGCGAGGACATCTGGGTCGATGGGCTTCGAAGAGAAGGCGAGAGGGCTCCAGCGGTCAGCGAGGAGGGGATGGATGTTTGGTTTGGTCATTTTGTTGATGGAAGTGGGCAAAGATCTTATTGGCGGCGGCGGGGCCGACCTCTTTGGAGAGGGCGGAAACGCTTGCGAGTTGAACGGCTTCGAGGCTGCCGAGGGTTTGGAGTAGTTTGGCGACGGTCCGTTCGCCGACGCCGGGGACATCGAGGAGTTCCGAACGCATGCGGGTGATGTTGCGGCGGGTGCGATGGAAGGTGACGGCGAAGCGATGGGCTTCGTCGCGGATGGTTTGGATGACGTGTAGGACGGGGTTGTGGCGGTCCAGTTTGACGGGTTCGTCTTCCTGGCCGTAGACGTAGATGATCTCTTCGCGTTTGGCGATGGAGGCGATGGTTTGGTCGGTGACGCCGAGGGCTTCGAGGGCTTCGGCGGCGGCGTGGAGTTGGCCGAGGCCGCCATCAATGAGGACGACGCTAGGGAACGGGGTGCCTTCTTCTTTTAGGCGGGAGTAGCGGCGGGAGACGACTTCGCGCATGGAGGCGAAGTCGTCGTTGCCGACGACGGTTTTGATGAGGAACTTGCGATAGTCGGCCTTTTTCATTTTGCCGTCTTCCCAGACGACCATGGAGGCGACCTTATCGGTACCAGAGATGTGGGAGATGTCGAAGCACTCGATGCGTTTGGGCGGGGCCGGGAGATTGAGGGCGTCTTCGAGGGCGATGGCGACGGAGTCGGCGGTGGGTTTGAGGATGCGGAAGCGGGCTTCGAAGCAATGTTTGGCGTTGGTTTCAGCGAGGTCGAGGAGGGCTTTGCGATCACCGCGTTGAGGGGTACGGATTTCGACGCGGCGGCCGCGTTTTTCGGTGAGGAGTTCGGCGAGGGCTTCGCGGTCTTCGAAGTCGTCGGGGACGTGGACGACCATGGGGACGTAGGCTTGGTCGAGGTAGACCTGTTTGATGAGGGCGGCCATGAAGTCGGGGCCGTCGAAATCGAAGCGGTCTTCCCAGTAGAACTCGCGGCGGTCGACGATGCGGCCGTTGCGGACGTGGAAGAGGTTGACGGCGATGAGGGGGGGCTCGGCGTAGTAGGCGAAGATGTCGATATCGTCGCCGGAGGCGGTGGCCATCTTTTGTGTTTGGGACATCTCGGCGATGGTGATGAGGGTGTCGCGGAGGCGGGCGGCGCGTTCGAAGTTGAGTTCGGCGGCGGCTTCGGCGATTTGCTCGCGGATGTGGGATTCGAGGTCTTTGAGTCGGCCTTCGAGGAAGAGGCGGGTTTGACGGACGGCTTCAGCGTATTCGGGGGCCGTGACGAGGCCTTCGACGCAGGGGCCGAGGCAGCGGCGGATGTGGAATTGGAGGCAGGGGTGGGTGTGTTTGCGGTTGAAGTCGATTTTGCAGGAGGGGATTTTGAACTGGCGGTGGATGAAGTCGGTGAGGCGGTAGGCGAGGTTGCCGGGGAAGTAGGGTCCGAAGTAGGAGGCGCCGTCTTTGCGGAGTCGGCGGGTGACGAAGACGCGGGGGACTCGTTCGTTGGTTAGTTTGATGTAGGGGTAGGTTTTGTCGTCTTTGAGGAGGACGTTGAAGCGGGGTTGGTGTTGCTTAATGAAGTTGTTTTCGAGGGCAAGAGCTTCTTTCTCGTTTTCGACGACGATGTAGTCGAGGTCGGCGGCTTCAGAGATGAGGGTGCCTGTTTTGGCTTCGCTGAGGCGATCGTCGGAGAAGTAGTTGCGGACACGGGCGCGGAGGTTTTTGGCTTTGCCGACGTAAATTATCTCGCCGAAGGCGTTCTTGTAGAGGTAGACGCCCGGGAGAAGCGGGAGTTGGGAGACTTTCTCGCGGAGATTCATAGGGTACCGGGCGCTATACTTGTGATTGTGGCACGGGTACTTTGGCTGACCTTATTTTTGTCGGCGATTTTGGGGGCGCAGGCTGTTCCGTCGGCACAGCAGCAGCAGGAGCCGCCCGAGGAAGACGTGACTTTGTCGCCGAACCGGGAGTATGCTTTCAACCCGATTCAGGCGGAGAAAGAGCTGAAGATTGGGCTATTCTACGCGAAGAAGAGCAGTTGGAAGGCGGCGACGATGCGATTCCGGGAGGCGACGCGGTGGAACCCGGGCTTGCCGGAGGCATGGCTACGGCTGGGCGAGTGCCTCGAGCGCGGCAAGGACAAGAAAGGTGCGCGCGAGGCATACGCCAAGTATTTAGAGCTAGAGCCGGAGGCGAAGAACGCCGCCGAGATCAAGAAGAAGATGGGTTCGTAACGCCCAAGGCGGCGATGAGCCGCTCGGTTCCTTCCGACGGATCGGGGAACAGATCGATGTATTGCAAGTGGGCCGTGATTTGACGGGGTAGACGGCAATCATCAAGGCGGAGGGGTACGACGAACGTTTTTTCGAGGGGCCATTCCTGAGCCCGTTCGAGGGCGTAGCGCAGTTCAGCGTGAAACCGGCCGGGACGTTCGAGAGCCCTGCGCGAGAAGCAGGGGACGAAGTAGTCAGTAACGCTAATGGCCCGATCAATGGCTCGGGGCCAGTTCTGGCCGGGTAGGAGTTTCTTGCGATCCATCCAGGGATGGAAACCGGCTTTTTCGAGGAGATCGTAGAGTGCTTCGACCTGGGCTACGTCCTCGATGGCATAGGCGAGAAAGATCCTTTTTCCGCGTGCGGCGAGGAAGCGAATGTGGCCATGGGCATCGGTTCGGAAGGTGCCGACCGACTCGATATCGACACTGAGGCCTTCGGCGAGGCACTGGCGGAGGACTTCGACGACTTCATCAGCCCCGGAGTTGGCCCCGGTGGTGTCGGGAGTCCGGTTCATTTTGCATCCTCCTTGGTTGGTCGAATGGTGCCCAGACCGGGGAAGTTTATGCGTTTTCCTCGGCGCAATTTTGCGATTAGGGAGGTGACCAATTGATCGAGTTGGTCGGCGGCCACGGCAGGCGGACAGCCTGTGGACGCGGCAATTCTATCGAGCAGTTCAGGAGTCTTCATTTTATTTCCAGAATTGGTTATGGCAGATGCTTAGGCGGCAATCGGGGGCTTCCGCAGTCCGATCATCATTTAAAGCCAAAGGGCTACCGGGCCGAATAAGTTGATTTGGCTGGTAGTTCTGTTTTTAGTCTCGGTCCGCCGAGAGGGACAACGAAAACAGGGTGGTGTTTTGGGATTTCGTAAGTCCTTCTTTACAAGAGGCTTATGCGATCAAGATTTATTTTTTCACCTTGTGACGGTCGAGTTCAGGGTCCGCTAGGGTTCGGCGGTGCCGACGAGACTTCAGCGGCTCCGAGGGGCTCGATGCCCCGAAGGGCCGCAAGGCGGGTGCATGACGTTTGCGGTTCGAAGCCAAGTTGAGGTTCAGGCCTTGGCCCTGAAGATATACCTTGGACGTTCCGGTTTGGCCCTTAGATTGTCAGAGATCGAAATTCGGTTCGTAGACAGCGGTGTTTTGCGGTTCGAAGCCAATTTGAGGCTCAGGCCTTGGCCCTGAAGATAGACCTCGGACGTTCCGGTTTCGCGCTTAGATTGTCAAAGATCGAAATACGGTTCGTAAGCAGCGGTGTTTTGCGGTTCGAAGCCAAGGTCAGCAACGCGGGACGAACGACGACTTTTGATTTTGCGGTTCGAAGCCAAATTCTGTGGGCGGATCGAACGAGTACTGAATTGGAGATGAGGCGGCAGACGCCTTCTCGGGCTGAGCCGGCGGAGTTGGCGCGGCTACTTCGGCTACCTCAACGGCAGGTTTGGGCAAGTTTCGCCGCTTTTCCTGAGAGTGCCCCAGTGCTTTGAGGGCCCGTTGGTAACTCCGCTCCATGGTGGTCATATACCGATTGATGCGTTCGATGTGCTTGTAATCCAGGTCCGTGGCGAAAGCTGCCGTGAGCATGTTGTCGCCGTCAATCGGATCCATATCTTCAAAGGCGACATCGGTATGTCCGCGTGCGTTCGACGCGACGAGCCGGAGCATTTGAGTTGATTGCAGCATGGTTGTTTCGACGCGCTGGGCCCGATTGAAGCGCCAGAGCGCTTGGACCAGTTGGTCGGTCAGAATTGCCTCTTCGTCATTGATCGGGTTGTACGCTTTTCTGACAGAAGCCAGGAGCGCCTCGAAATCGTCGGCGGTTTCGCCACCGATGAGGATCTCTTCGGAACAGAGGCCGTGAGCCAGACGATTCTGGCTAGAGACCGCTTTCCCTTTTTCCGTCTTTGGGCCGGTCGATTTTTTGGCATTCCGCTTATTGGCGCGGGTCCGAGCCGTTTCTTTGGTGCAGTGTTCGCGCAGATCCGGGGGATCTGTGTCGAGCTTGGGTCCCGTGGTCCCGCGCATGTCGGCTACGAGTTTAGCGATTAGATGAGCCGGAGCTCCTTCAAAATTGGCGTCGGCATAAGGACGCAGTTGGTCGAACTCTTCCATTGAGAGCATTTGTAATCTCCTGAACTAGAATTTGGGTGGGAGGGGTACTTCCGCTTTCTAGTCTCGGGGAGAGATGGGGAGGAATCGGAGGCGCGATTTTTCTAAGTGATTGGAAACGAACGAAATATAAATGTCAACGCGTGGGAAAAGTCGAGATGGGGAGCCAGAAAAGTGAAGCGAGGTTACGTACCGTCCAGATAAAGCTGTCGTCTTTTTGCGCTTCCTGGAGGTGAGAGTGGCTTCGTTTTATAGTGTGGGAACCGTATTTTAAGCGACTTTCTAAGTGGTTTTACGGGGCGAGAATGGGTTTGCTCTCTCCATTGCGGATTCCCACCCCGCAGCGGAGGCTATTCCAAAAAAGCACCCTCCGTTCAACCAGATGAGGTCGTGTTTGGCGACAATTCGAAACGGTCGAAACGACAAATACGAAAGTCGACTTGCCACCGGCGGAGGGTGCTCCCGTGGCTTCATGCCCACTGTAGGCGGTCTCGTATCCCACATGGGATCGCACAATGCGCTAAATCCCGGGGCTTGGGGCAAAGCCCCATCTCAACCAACGCCCAGCGGCATCTGTCGAATTGAAATTAAAACACCTGCTGATGGTGCTGCAAAAATAATTGTCGTTAGAGCGATACCCGCCTAAATGGAGGCGTTCTGGAAACCCGAACTACCGGCCCCGTATTGGGCGGACGACAAACTACGTTTGTCCCAGCTCAGGGCCCCTTCGTAATTGATTAGCGGCCTCCGGTTCAATAAAATCAATCGTTTCCGTAGCGTCGCGCGACGCCTGTGGCATGATGGTGAGGCGCTCTCTGCGGCACAAACTTCCACAACGCTAGGAAACTGGCCAAAATCGGGAGGCGAATGATCCCGAAACCCGCTAATCAAGTACGCCCCGTCAATGCATGCGCTTGTAGTCGATCTCGCCGAGGCTCTCTCCCCCCTCCTCTCTCCCGACATTGCTCCTGATCTCTTCAGACGTCGCGGATATGCCGCCTGTTAAGTCAAGATTTGCTGTAGAAGCGGTTCCTAATTGTCGCCCATCAGAGGTCGATTGAGCCGCAGGGAGTCGATGGTGTACTTCGCCCCCTCCGTGCCAACATAATTCAGACACTTTTCGCGAAATCTTCTGCAACGCTGGTTGCCATCCGTCAAGGGTCACCACGTATCGAGCCTCGGCAAACGGGTACGTTTCGACCGACGCGGGGATAGAGTTCGATGTAGCGCTTAACCGGAAGTGCGGTGCCCGTAACGTGTATCGTGCCATCACGGCGGCAAACAATAAACGGCGAATTGCCGCCAGCACGTGCCTGCGGATCGACCGGGCCGAAGCAGTAGGCCACCAAAATCCTGCTCTTGAGTCAACTCTTCGAAGAGCTTCCTGTTAGCCAGCACGTGAGCCTACGTGCTTTCGAGAAACCGGGTTGCCAGGTCCGTGGCTTCTTCGATTGAGGTGATTTGGTCTATATTCCCTTCCTGCCAAGGTAGCCTGATTGTCGGCGTGTTATCATCGCGTACACAATTAGGAAGTAGTCACGCAGACCACCAAAGTTGGAATTCGTGAGTTTCGGGAAAACTTGGCGGACTACCTGGAGTCGAAGACGCCGGTCGCGATCACGCGTCACGGCTTCACGATCGGTATCTACGTCCCTACCGAGCCAAAACCGAGACAGGCTGATCTGGAAGCCCTGCGCATGGCCGGTGAACGGATGCAAGAGCTGATTGCGGCGGCGGGGACCACGGATGACGAAATCCTGGCAGACTTCAAGACGGCCCGTCGCGAGCGGCGGACACGGAACGGCTAGCAATGCTGGTGCTCGACGCGAATATTCTCATTCGCGCCGTCCTGGGTTTGCGCATTCCGGGCTTGCTGCGAAAGTACGCCGGGCAGGTCGAGTTCATGGCTCCTGACGTGGCGTTTTAGGAAGCGCGTGTGCATCTGCCGGGAATCCTGGAGACGCGGAAGATTCCGGCGGCTCCGGCGATGGCCACGCTCGATCTCCTGATGCGGTTCGTGCAAACGGTTGAATCGGAAACGTATGCATCCTTCGAAGCTGTCGCCCGCGAGCGCATCGACAAGCGTGACGCAGACGACTGGCCGGTGTTGGCCGCGGCTCTCGCGCTCGACTGCCCGATTTGGACCGAAGACACCGACTTCTTCGGCTGCGGCGTGGCGACTTGGACGACAGATCGGGTGGAATTGTACTTGGCAAAGGCGGCGGAGCGGAAACTGTTTGGCGACAATTAGAAACGGCCGAAACGACAACTAGCAAAGTCGACTTGCCACCGGCGGAGGGTGCTCCCGTGGCTTCATGCCCACTGTCGGCGGTCTCGTAGCGCTAAATCCTGGGGCTTGGGGCAAAGCCCCATCTCAACCAACGCCCAGCGGCATCTGTCGAATTCACATCAAAACACCTGCCGATGGTGCTGCAAAAGTAATTGTCGTTACAAGCGGTTCGTAATTGTCGCCCATCAGGAAACAATGACGAAGCAGGGATTCATGCGCCAGGCGCTCTAAGTCTTGCCGCGAGAATTAGGACCAATGGAAGAAGTGTCTCTCGATCAACAATGCACTTCGGTCTATTGCGGCGACCCGGAACCGAGAGAAATAGGATGAGCTAGCCGACCATCGAATGCCTGGGCGTTTATGTGGTTCCGTGCGATCGGGGTCCGTGGCGGGAGGATCTCGACAGCTCGTATCGATCACTCGGACTTCTCGATGAGACGGAAGAATACCGTCGGCGAGTGATCTCCGATGTCTTGGTGGAGATGGTCGTCTCCGGAGGGAATTGATCGTTCGATGTAGGGTGGTTCCGCCGCTCGCGAGGGCGTACTGCCCACTATGTGCCAGCCTAACGATATCGGGTTTGTGGAACGCCTTGATGTTCAGTTTCGTTGGTCAACACCTTGGGTTGCGTTTATCAAGCCGAAAGCGCAGAGCGCCGATTCGTACCACCGCCCCCGCCCAGCGGTCTTCCAGGAAGGAATTCGGGTCGCCTGAGTTGATCAAAAGATGAGGTCGAAAACGGAGCGGAGCTAACGGTCGGCCCGCCAGGCCGGACAGCCCCATCACGCCCTGAACCGTTAGCAGGAAAAGTGGGAAGGTATCGAAACCTCCTCCGTACTGTTTGATGATCCGAACGCCCTCGCCCAAGCGATTGGCTAGAGCGATACCCGCCTTAATGGAGGCGTTCTGGAAACCCGAAGTACCGGCCCCGTATTGGGCGGACTGCAAACTACGTTTGTCCCAGCTCAGGGCCCCGTCAATGCATTCGCTTGTCGTCGATCTCGCCGAGGCTCTATCCCCCTTCCTCTCTCCCGACATTGCTCCGGATCTCTTCAGACGTCGCGAATTTGCCCTCTGTTAAGTCAAGACTTTCTATAGCGCGAATTGCCGTTCGCCCCAAGGCTGGTTCGTCTTGCCGGGTGCCATCAGGCCCAACTCAATCTCTTCGCTTTCAAGTGGGTATAGCAGTCCGAAGCGTAGACGGCCCTGAAGCCGACGTAGTGTCTCGATGGGTAAGTTTCATGTCGCTATATACTAGGGTCATGAATCGCCGTGCATTGTTGCAGGTTGGTAGCGCGCTACCGGTGGCTGGACGGGCGGCGCTGGCGCAGATCTCCACCACGCCCGAGTGGAAGCCCGAGCTTTTTGATCGTCATACCAACGATACTGTCGTCGTCCTCAGCGAACTCATCATCCCCGCGACGGACACTCCCGGTGCCAAGGCCGCCTTGGTCAATCGCTGGCTCGACCGTTTGCTCGCCGCCGGGCCCGTCGCTCAGCGCGACGCGTTCCTCGAAGGTCTCCGCTGGCTCGACGGTTACGCCATCAAGCAGCATAGCGCCCCATTCGCCAAGCTCACCGAGCCCCAGCAGGTCGCCATCCTAAAGACCCTCGATAGCCCCGGCACCGGACCCGGCCCGCGGTTCTTCCGCCTCGCCAAGATGTGGACCTCCCGCATCTACTACCAAACCAACATCGGCATGCGGGAACTCAACAAGGGCGGTCGTGTGCCCAGCATCAAGGACATGAACTGCGCCTCTCCCCGCGGGTGATCCCTGGTGCTCAATTATCCCGAGAGCGTTGAATACCTGTACTCGCTCGGCAACGAGCTGAAATCAGCCAAGCTAAGCCTGGAGCAGGTGGGCGTTGTGTGGGACGCCATGGGCTTCCCCGCCTCCCAACCGCCCGTCATCCACGTCGCCGGCACCAACGGCAAAGGCTCCACCTGCGCCCTCATTGAAGCCGCCATTCGCGCTACCGGCGTTAAGACCGGCCTCTACACGTCCCCCCACCTCGTCCAGCCCACCGAGCGGATCCAGGTCAATGGCGTGCCCGTCAGCAGCGCCGAGTTCGCCGCCGCCTTCGCCGCCGTCCACGCGGTCTCGGAGCGCTTGATCGACGATGGAAAGCTCGATGTCCATCCGTCCTACTTCGAAACCGTCACCCTAATGGCCTTCTTCGTCTTCGCTGAACGCCGAGTCGAATGCGCCGTCATCGAAGTCGGCCTCGGCGGTCGGCTCGATGCCACCAATCTCGTCCGCCCCGAACTTTGCGTCATCACCCCCGTCGACTTCGACCACGAGGCCTGGCTCGGCAAGAGTCTGACGGCCATCGCTGGGGAGAAGGCCGGCATCCTGAAGCCGGGCGTTCCCGCCGTCATCGCCCAGCAGCGACCTGAGGCGACCGCCGTCATTGATGCGCGCGGCGAAGCCGTCGGCGCCGACCTTTATCGCTCCGCCGAAGTTGCGCTGGAGGTCGTCTCCGCCGACCCCTACGGAAGCATCCTTCGCTTCGACGGCGTCGAAGTCCGCTGCCCCCTGGCGGGCGAGCACCAGTGGGAGAACGCCCGTACCGCCGCCCGGGCGCTGCAACTCCGCGGCGTCCCGGTCGCCGGCATGGCCACCGCCATTTGGCCGGGCCGCCTGGAACGCATCAGCCAGGAGCCAGAAATCATCCTCGACGGTGCCCACAACCCCGCCGGGGCCCAAGCCCTCGCTCGCTACATCGAACGCTTCCACGCCGGCCGCCGCATCGGCATGATCTTCGGAACGATGCGCGACAAGGCTTTTGAAGAGGTTACCTCCATTCTCTTCCCGGTCGTCGACGAACTCATCTGCACCGCCCCCGACCAAACCCGCGCTCTTCGACCCGAGGCGATTCTCGACCTCGCCCCCCATGCCAACGCCCGTGCCGCCGCCAATCTGCCCGCCGCCCTTGCGCTGCCTCGGCATTGCGACGTTCTCTTCATCACCGGTTCCCTTTATCTAGTAGGCGAGGCGCGGGCTCTCCTCGTACAATAGAGGGTTAACCCCTACCGCATGTCTTTTGCCCTCGTCCGTACCCTGCTGATTACCGACCCGCTCATCGTTGTAGCCACGGTCGTGATGGGAATCCTTAGCTACTGCCTCATCCCTTTCGATAAGGACGGCAGCAAACAGATCTGGTGCGCCAAGGTCTGGGGCCGCATGCTGACCCGTATCCTCGGCATGAGGATGGAAGTGGAAGGCCTCGAAAACCTCGACCCCCACGCCCATTACATCTTCGCCGGCAATCACCGCAGCTACTCCGACACCCCGGCCCTGCTCTACGCCCTGCCGTACAACTTCCGCTTCATGGCAAAGAGCGAACTGTTCGGCATCCCGTTGATGGGTACCCACCTACGCACCGCCGGCCACGTTTCCGTTTCGCTCGATAACCCTCGCGAAGCCGTCCGTAGCCTCGTCCTTGCCGGAAACAAGATCCGCGACGAAAGGCTGTCCATTCTCATCTTTCCCGAAGGCGGACGGACCGAAGGGGAGCTTGAACCCTTCAAAGAAGGCGTCGCCATCCTCGGCATCAAGAGCGGTACCCCCATCGTCCCCTTCGGCCTTATCGGGACCCGCGATATCCTCCCCATGCACGGCATCGCCATCCGCGGCGGCGTCGTCAAAGTTCGCATCGGCAAGCCCATTCCGACCGAAGGCTTGAGCAATCGCGACAAGGGTGCCCTGACCGAACAGGTGCGCAACGAAGTGGCGGCATTGCTCGGCGTCGCTCCCTAAGCCTATACTGCAAGGAATGAAGAACGCCTTGCTGCTGGTGTTACCGGTCGCGCTGCTCGCGCAACCGGAGTTCCCGCGCCCCAACAAAGACGCGGTGATGTCGATGGAGGACTACAACCCAAAGCCCGGGTTAGTCGTCGAAGAGCACCCGGTCAAACGGGCCAAATATCCCTTTATTGACGTCCATAACCACCAGCGCGGCGACATGAATAAGGCTGCCCTCGACAAGCTCGTCAAGGACATGGACGGCCTCAATCTCCAAGTCATGGTCAACCTCTCCGGGGGCTACGGCGACCGCCTGAAGAAGGCCGTCGACAACATGAAGGGCAACTATCCGAAGCGCTTCGTCATCTTCGCCAACCTCAACTTCGAAGATATGGAAGCCCCGGACTACTCGGATACGGTAGCCAAACAGCTCGAGCAGGACATCAAGAATGGAGCCCAGGGCTTGAAGTTCTTCAAGAACTTCGGCATGGATCTCCGGATCAAGGGCGAGCGGATCAAGATCGACGACCCCCGCTTCGACAAGGCTTTTGAGATCTGCGCCAAGTACAAGGTGCCGGTGCTCATTCACACGGCCGAACCCCGCCAGTTCTTCCAACCCTGGGACAAGGACAACGAGCGTTGGCTCGAACTCAAGCAATTCCCGAGCCGTTATCGTCCACCTGACAAGTACCCGACGTGGGAGACCCTGATGAGCGAGCTGTACTCGCGAGTCGGGCGTCACCCTCGGACGACTTTCGTCAACGCCCATCTCGGCTGGCTCGGCGGCGACCTCGGCCAGCTCGGCAAGCTGATGGACAAGTACCCGAACATGCTAGGAGAGGTCGGCGCAATCCTGGCGGAACTGGGGCGCCAGCCCCGCACTGCCCGGGCGTTCTTTACGAAGTATCAGAACCGGGTTCTGTTCGGCAAAGACATCTGGGAGACGAGCGAGTACTTCACCTACTTCCGCGTCTTCGAGACCGGCGACGAGTACTTTGACTATTACCGCAAGCGGCACGCCTTTTGGAAGATGTACGGCATGGACCTTCCCGACGACGTCCTGAAGAAGCTCTACTACAAGAACGCTCTCCGGATCATCCCCGGCATCGACGCGAGCCAGTTCCCGAACTAGACGCTTACTTGTTACGCACAACCGGTCTGGTTCAAGACGAACCAGAGCAAAATCAGACTTGTGGGGATACCCAGGAGATATGCGGCCATATATTTCATGTTCAGTGTCCTCTAGGGTTAGGATGGTTTCCAGTCGCCGGGTGTTCCCGCTTATTTGTCGAACAGTTCGTGCTACAGTACCCACGTGAGAATCGATAAATGGCTCTGGTCCGCCCGCTTCTTCAAGACCCGATCCCTCGCCATCAAGGCTTGTGAACTCAGCCGCGTCACCTCCAACGGCCAGTCCACGAAGCCTTCGAAGGACGTCCGTCTCGGCGACCAGCTTCAGATCAAGTCTGACAGCGGGGACTTCCAGGTTGAGGTGCTGGCGGTCAGCGACATCCGCGGCCCGGCCGCGCTTGCCCAGACTATGTACCGAGAGTCGGACGAGAGCCAGGAACTTCGTCGCAAAGTGGCGGAAGAGCGAAAGGCGAACCCCCATTTCGAAGCCACGCGTCAAGGCAAGCCCACGAAACGGGACCGCCGGGATCTCGGCCGTTTCCACAGCTTCAACTAGATCCGCTGCAGGTGCACGCCGCCGTTGTGGGCTCTTAGCGCGACGTCGGCCGCATCGGGGGACGAAGACTTCGTAGGAGAGGCTGCGTCGAATTTGTGCGCTGCTGGCGCAGTGATGGCCGCGGTGGGTATGGCGCTTCTACAATCTAAGCTGACGAGCCAGGGGCAAATTTCGGTGCCCGCGGAGATCAGGCGAATGCTTGGCTTTGAGCCGGGTTCGTCGCTGGAGTGGGTGACGGAGCACGGTCGGGTTGTGGTGCTATAGCAAGTCTTGACTTAACAGAGAGCAAATCCGCGACGTCTGAAGAGATCAGGCAATGTCGGGAGAGAGGAAGGGGGAGAGAGCCTCGGCGAGATCGACGACAAGCGCGTGCATGGACGGGGCCCTGATCTGGGACAAACGTAGTTTGCCGTCCGCCCAATACGGGGCCGGTAGTTCGGGTTTCCAGAACGTCTCCATTAAGGCGGGTATCGCTCTAGCCGAGACGATATGGGTATTGGAGAGCGTTTCCGAGTTGAACGCATTGGCGGCGGGGATGCTGTTGGGGAAGCGGGCCGGGCATACGCGGTTGGGAACGTTTGATGCGCAGAAGATTTAGCGGTCAGGGGTGAGCTTTCGCTTGTATTCCGTCTGCGCGGCGTCGGCTTCCGCCGTGCGGCCGGTGGCGCGGAGGGCTTTCGATAGGGGGAGAAGAAGGGCGGGGTCGGCGGTAGCGGCGGCTTCGAGATGGGGAAGGGCTTCGGCGGCGCGGCCGAGCGCGAGCAGCGCCTTGCCGAGTTCGGCTCGGGCGGGGAGTAGTGAGGCGGCCGCGCGTTCCAGGTAAGGCAGACCGGCTTCGGGGCCGTCGAGTCGAACGAGCGTATCGCCGAACTCGTATTGCGAGGTCGGGTCGTCCAGGGGAAGGCCGGTGAAGAGGCGCTTGGCATCGGCATACTGTCGGGCGTTCCAATAGCAGTGGGCCGCTTGGCGGGCCACTGCCGGGCTCTTCTTCGAGGTTGTGAGCGCGGCCTCGTACGCCTTGGCCGCTGGGCCGTAACGCTTGCAGCCGTAGAGGGCGTCGGCGAGTTCGAGTTGGGCCTGATCGCGATTCCAGCGGATTGCCTTTTCAAGAGGGGCGATGGCGTCGCAGGGTTGCTTGAGCTTCAGGTGAGACAGGCCGAGGAGGAGATGCGCGGGGCCGGGGGGCGGGTTGGTTTTGAGGAACTGGTCGAACTCGGGGACGGCTTCGGGGTAGCGCCCGGCGGAGTGGAGCGTAATGCCGAGGTTCATGCGCCACATGGGGTTGGCGGGGTCCTGCTTGACCAGTTGGCGGTAGGCCGATTCGGCCTCGTTGAACCGCTGGGCGCGGAGGGCTTGAGCCCCTTGCTGCGAGAGCAGGGCGGGATCGGCGGCTTGGAAGAAGAACAGGAGGAGGGGGATCATTACTGAGTGACCAGGGTTTGATTGGGCTTTGCGGCTTTCCACTCGCGGACACGGCCGGAGGGCCACGTGACGCGGACATCGACGGCTGCGGCGGGACCGAGGCCGAAGTGGAGTGGGCATTGGCAGGATGAGGCGTAACCCTGGGCCGTGGAGACGTGGCGGGATTGGGAGCCGACCTGGACGCGGGCACCGGCTTCGCGGACGTCGATCTTGAGCCAGTTGTTCGCGGCGGGGCAGTTGCCGGGGATGACGCGGGCTGGTTGCGAGAGGGACGTTGCGACTAGGTCGAGGCAGCCATCGTTATTCAAGTCGGCGGCGATGAGGCCGCGGTATTGGGCGGGAGGCGCGGCGAAGTTGCCGCCGAGGGCGAACTGTTTGTTGCCTAGGTTGCGGAACCAGGAGAGGGGTTCGCGGACCTTGTCGCCACGGGCCCCGCGAGGCGAGAGGACATCGCCTCGGGCGACGGCGACGTCCTTTAAACCGTCGTTGTCGAGGTCAGCGAAGACGATGCCCCAGCCGTTCATGGGACGCGTGAGGACGCCCATTTTCGACGAGACGGCGGCGTCCTGGAAGTCGCTCCCTTGGTTGCGGTAGAGGGGGAAGGTCTCGTCGCGGAGGGCGGTGTAGATGAGGTCGGGACGACCGTCGTTGTCGTAGTCCTGCGCGTCGACGCCCATGGCGGAGGGCGGATCGCCGCTGGCGGGGGCGGCGACGCCGCGATCGAAGGCGACCTCTGCAAACGTCCCTTTGCCCGAGTTCTGGAAGAGGAAGTTGAAGACTCGGTCGTTCGAGACGAAGATGTCGGGGTAGCCATCGGCGTTGAAGTCGGCGACGGCGACGGCCATGCCTTTGCCAGGGTGGGAGGCGATGCCGGAGGGTATTGATACGTCGGTGAAGCCGCCGTGGCCGTTGTTGCGGAAGAGGGCGTTGGGTTGGGCGGAGTAGAAGCGGGGATGGCAGAAGTCAGGGTGGCCATCGACGACGCAGGCGCGCTCGGTGGCGGGGTTCCATTGGACGTAGTTGACGACGAAGAGGTCGAGATGGCCGTCGCGATCGTAGTCGAGCCAGGCGGCACCGACGGACCAGCGGCCGTGGTTGTCGAGCCCGACTTTAGCGGTGACGTCTTCAAAGCGGCCCTGGCCGAGGTTGCGATAGAGGGTGATGCCACGGAGGCCGGAGACGAGCAGATCGGTGAGGCCGTCGTGATCGTAGTCGCCGGCGGTGGCGGCGATATCGTAGCCCGAGCCAGCGAGGCCGGAGTCGGCGGTCTGGTCAGTGAAGCGGAGGTTGCCTTCGTTGTGGAGAAATCGGTTGGAGTGGGCGGGGGAGGTCTTCAGACCGACAGGAAGGGGGGCACCGTTGGGGAAGTAGAGATCGAGGAGGCCGTCGTTGTCGGCGTCAAAGACGGCGATGCCGCCGAGCATGGCGGCGGGCAAGGGGTGGCGCGTTCCTTCGCCCGTGAAGAGGGGGGTGAAAGGAAGGTCGACTGCGAAGATGGAGAAAGCGAGGAGCCCGAGAGCTCCTCGCCAGAAGAGTTTGCGCGAACAGCGCCGCATTAGAACAGTATCTTCAAACCGAACTGTATATTGCGACGGTCGTTGAAACGGGTGCCGTTGACCTGGCCGAAATCCGCGGTGCCGACGGTGAGGCCGGGTGCTGAGAACTGCGGGGTGTTGGTGATGTTGTATGCCTCGGCGCGGAACTGGATCCGGATCTTCTCGGTGATGCTGAAGTTCTTCGAAAGGTTGACGTCGGCGTGGTGCGTGCCGTCGGCGCGGAGGTTCGGCGTGAAGCGGGGGGCGTTGCCGAGGGTGAACGGCGCGGGGGAGGAGACGGCGGCGGTGTTGAACCACTGCGAGGGCGTCCGCTCGGCGACGTTGAGGTTTTTGAGATCGCTGACCTGGGCGTTGAGGATAGAGAAGCCGTAAGTGGCGAGGGCGTTAGGGGCTTCGAGACGCTGCGGCAGACCGGTCGCGAAGCGGGCGGTGGTGGCGAGTTCCCAGCCTCCGGCGATCAATTCGGCGGCCTTGGGCAAGGAAGCGCCGAACTTGCGACCTTTGCCGACGGGCACTTCATAAAGGACGGTGCCGGCGAAGCTGTGGGGCACGTCGTGGGCGCTGATGGAGCGATCGAGGGTGAGGTTGTTGACGTCGCGGAAGCGTTCGTTGATGATCCAGCCTTGGTTCTCGCTGGCGTTATCGATGTTCTTCGAGAACTGATAGCTGGTTAGGATGGTGAGGCCGGAGCGGAAGCTCTTGCTGTACTTGAGATAGAGGGCGTTAAAGGACGACGTGGCCCCGGGGGTATCGCCGCTGAGTTCGACGGTATTGAACTGGGAGTGAGGGCGGAGGAGTCGATGGCGGGGTAGGGTGCGGCCGGCAAAGACGCCGGTCGCGAACTGGCCGAAGAACGGGTTGGTGACCTGTTCGTTGAGCGCGTTGCCGAGGGAGAGGGCGCTGGAGGGCAATTGATTGACGTTCCGCAGACCGCCGAGGTTCAGCTTGCGGCCGAGGACGCCGGAGTAGCCGATTTCGAGGACGCTGCCTTGACCGAGTTCGAACTGGAGGTCGTAGGAGAAGTTTTGTGTGTAGCCGGTGCTGCGCGAGCGCTGGACGGCGGTGACGTCGGAGCCGGTTTGGGTGAGGAGTCCGCGGGAGGCACCCACTGGACGGTTGACCCCGGCGGGGAAAGGGTTCGCAAGTAGGTCCTGCGGGGTGATGCCGTCGCCGCCGCGGGAGGTGGCCCAGTTTGTCGTGACGGTGAAGCCATCGGTGCCGGCGGCGGGGCCGCCCTGGAGCGCGTTGCAGCAGGCTTGGAGATAGAAGATGCCGTAGCCAGCGCGGGCGACGATCCGGTTGGTGACCTTGTAAGCGAGTCCGACGCGAGGCGCAAGGTCCATCGCATCGAGCTGGGTTTGGCCGCGATCGTTGGCACCATCGACAAAGACGAGGCCACCCTTGAGGTCAAGACCGGTCGTTTGGCTGAGCGGGTTACGGGCGTTGTAGTCGAAGTAGTTGTAGCGGTTGAAGCGTTCGGTGCGGGGTCGCTGTTGTTCCCAGCGAAGGCCGGCGTTGATCGTGAGGCGCGAGGAGAAGCGCCAGTTGTCTTGAATGTAAAGGCCGTAGTACTTGGCGAGGGGTGCGGGTTGGACGCGGTTGGTGATGGCGTTGTTCACAGCGGTGACGCCGCCGGTGGCACCGGTGGCCGCGGCGCCGATACCGGTGCCCAGCAGGAGCGAGGCGACCGAGTTGCCGGAGTTGGCGCTGGAGACGGCGGCGTTAGGGCCGGAGGTCATGCCGCGGTCAAAGGCGAAGTCGGCCGAACGAATGTCGATGGAGTTGAGGTACGAATTCTCGAGGCTGAAGCCGAACTTCAGGCTGTGTCTGCCGAACTCGCGGGTAGCGTTGAGCTGGGCGTTATCGGTGCGTCGGGGAAAGTTCAGGATGCGTCCATTGGACAGGGTGGCGTAGCCGGCGACGTTGAACTGGGGCATGTGCGGCGAGTCCATTTGGGAGACGACGTTGGCGGGGAGGCCGATGGTGGTGCCGAGGACGCCGTCGCGGAGGGTAACGGGCAGGGACTCTTCGCGCCAGCGACCGCTACCGGCGGTGAAGTTGATGACGAGTTTGGGGGAGGGGACCCAGGTGGTGCCAAAGGTAGCGTGGTAGCGGGGGGCTTTGCCTTCGCTGCCGGAGTCGCCGCCGGTGCCGTAGAAGCGGGGGGTGATGCCTTCCTGCTCGGCGTAGGTCATGCGGCCGTACATGGTCCATTTTTCGCTTTTGGCCCAATCGATGCGTTGGTCGATGCGCCAGTTGTTGGTGATGGAGGTGCCGGCTCCGAAGTAGTTATTGGCGTTTGTAATGGCGTTGGTAGGCAGCGCGTTGGCGCGGGGATAGAGTTCGAGGACCTTGGCGCCGACGGCATCGAAGCGGGAGCGGGGCATCGTGTTGTTCGGGAAGCTATCGCGGACGAAGCCGGAGCCGCCCGGGTTGGCCCGGGTGGAGAAGGGATCGAAGATGAGGGCGCTGGAGCCATCCGGATTGCGGGTGGCGGAGAAATTGCCGGTCCGCTCGGCGTCGGTGGGTACGGTTTGGGTGGTGGTAGCGGGGGAGCCCTGCTTTAGAGCTTCGTAGGTGCTGAGGAAGAAGAGGCGCTTGGACTTCGAGATGGGGCCGGAGAGGTTACCGCCGAACTGGTTGCGTTTGAACTCGACGCGGGGACGACCGACGCGGTTGTTGGCCCAGGAATTGGCATCGAGGTTGTCGTTGCGGAGGAAGTTGAAGAGTGATCCGTGAAAGGCGTTGGAGCCACCTTTGGTGACGACGCTGACCACGCCGCCGCCGGACTTGCCGAACTCGGCGTCGTAGCTGTTCCGGGAGACTTGGACTTCCTGGACGCTCTCAATGGAGGGGGAGGCGAGGAGACCGCCCCAATCGCCGGCAGTGGCGGGGATGCCATCGATGAGGACGAGGCCGGACATGTCACGGCCGCCGTTGAAGGCGAAGCGAGCAACGTTTTGGTCGGAGGGATTGTTCGACTGGGCGACGGACATGGAGGTGACCCCGGCCATGGCGTGGACGGCGACAAAGGGGTTGCGGGTGCTGGCTGGAAGGGCGAGCATCTGTTTGCGCTCGAGGGTGAAAGACTGGTTGGCAGTTTGGGTATCGAGTTGGGTGGCAACGGCCTGGACCTCGACGGTCTCGTTGACTTGGCCTAAGACGAGGGCGGCGTTGACTTCGGTCGACTGGCTACTGCGAAGGTTGAAGGCGCTACTTGCAAACTGCTTGAAGCCCTTGGCTTCGACCTGGATAGTATAAGAGCCGGGCGGGATCTGAGAAAAGATATAGCGTCCGTCTGAGGAGGAGACGGTTTGGCGGGAGTCGTTGGTATCGGCGTTGCGGATACGAACAGTGGCGCCGGGAACGGCCGCGGCGTTGGGATCGGTGATGAGACCGTTGATGGTGCCGGTGAAGGCCTGTGGAAAGGCGCTGGCGGCGAGCAGGAAGGAGGCGGCGGAAATGGTTAGTAGGCGACGGGGCATAGAAGACCTCTGATGATTTTTAAGTTTGGGGGTAGGGGGGCGGCGGTGGAAGTGGGCGGACTGTTTGTAAACGTTTCGAAACCGAAGCTAAAACGTGATAGAATGAGGGCGCTAGAGACTGTGGTGGGATGGCAAAGGCAGTAGGACAAATTTCCGTTGAGCAGAAGCGCGCGGCGCTGGAGGCGGTGTTGCGCAGCCATGCGATGTCGCGGAGCGAGCAGCTGCGAGGGCTTTTGTCGTACCTGGCGCAGCAGGAGATCAACGGCCAGCGGGAGACGTTGACCGAGTATCAGATTGCGGTGGAGGGGTTGGGGCTGCCAGCGGGTTACGCGCCAAGCGAAGACTCGACCGTAAGGAACCGGGCGTATACGTTGCGCCGGAAGGTGGAGGAGATGTACCGGACGGAGTTGGCGGGGGAGCCGGTGCGGGTTGAGTTCATCAAAGGCAGCTACGCACCCCGGTTTGTAGCAGCGGCCTCCGAGGCGTTGGAGACTTCGATTATCCCCGGCGAGGTGGTGGCCCCGCCGGTGGCCGCGGCGAACAGGGCGATGGGTTCCTGGAGGGCGTTCGGTTTGGGTCTGGTGATCGCCGGAATTGGTTTTTGGAGCTGGACGGCAATGCGGGGCACGGGGGTTGACGCGGTGCTGCACGAGGCATGGGGGCCGCTATTGAGTTCGGACGCGAACGCATTGATCTGCGTGGCGACGACGCCGCAGATGCCGGTGCGGGGGATTAAGGCTCCGGGGGCTTGGAAACCGCTGGCGGGGGAGCCGGTGCTGGAGGCCCCGCCCAGCGTGGTGGAGTGGTACTTGAAGCTACGGCCATCGGCGGCGGATAGCAAGATTTACTTGTTGCCGACGACGAATTCGGTGGGTTTGGGGGATGCATTGGGCGCGGCGGCGGGGGCGCGGTTGCTGACGAGCGCGGGGGCACCCTTCCAAGTGTTGGCTGAGCGGCTGGTGCCGTTGGCGGCGATGCGGCGGAGGAACGTGGTGTTGTTGGGTGGGTCTTCGGACTCGGACGCGGTGGTGCATTGGCTGGGTAAGGCGCCATTTCGGTTGCAATTCAATGAGGCGACGGGTGACTACGCGATTGTGGAGCAGAAGACTGGGGGCCGGGTATTTTCCGCCAAGCGGGGCGGGCAGAATACGCTCGTGGAGACCTACGGGATGGTGACGGTGGCGCCCAGTGAAGGCAGTGAAGGGCGGCAACGGACGATCGCGGTGGTCAGTGCCTATACGGCTGGGGTGCAGGGCGCGATGGATTTTTTAACATCGGCGGAGGCGCTGCGAGACCTACGGCAGCGGATGGGCGGGAAGTTCCCGGCGGCGTATCAGGTGATCGTGCGCACAAGCATGGACAAGATGCTGCCGCTGAGCTATCACTACGAAACCCACGTGGTGATGGAGCCTTAGTAGCGGAGCCAGGTGCCGAGGGGTTTCTGTTGTTCGACGCCGGGCTTGCTCCAGTCGCAGACGCCGTCGGGGAAGATGGCGGTGAGACGTTGGCGGTTGGTGGGGGAGAAGGCGGCGGGGTAGTCGGCGGGGTCGATGGGCTTGAGTTGGCACTTGAGGATGTTGTTGGTCACCGGACCGCCGGCGACCATGCGGGGCGGGGGGAAGGCGGGATAGAGCTGGTTGCAACGGCCGCCGGAGAAGGTCTGGGTTTCGACGATGCGCTCGCCGGAGGGAGCGTGGCAGGCATCGACGAGGTCGGTGGGCTTTGCGCCTTTGGTGAGCCACTCGTCCATTTTCGTGATGGCGTAGGAGGCGACGGTGTTGGCGACGGGGCCTTGGTTGGGGGCGGTGATCATGACGTAGTTGGCGGTGGTGCCGTTGGCGGCGTGGAGGCGTTCGCGGAGGGCGTAGGAGTGGTACTTGAGATGGACGTCGCCACGGGGGGTGAGGTCGAGGTAGCCGCGGATATCGAGGATGGGGATGCGGGCGAGGCCGAGGCCGGTGTGGGTGATGCGACCGGTTTGATAGGCGGCACGGAGGGCAAGCGGGTCGGCGATGGCGCGGTTGGGGACGAGGTTGCCATCGTTGTCGTAGCCACCGATCTTGTCGTTGAGGTCGAGGAACTGGGCCGGGGTGATAGCGCCCGAGTTGAGGGCGGCGAGACCGTACTGGACGCCGACGTTATCGATGGCGCGGCGGGCGAAGCCGGTGAGCGGGTCGCGACCGTAGACGTTGACGTTGTGGTCGAAGATGTCGCAGCGGGCACCGGAGCGGTTCTGGGTGGGATGGTAGCGGAGCTCGACGGGGAGGACGGGAGGGCAGAACTTTTCGGGGTTGATGCGACCGGCTCCACCGGCGGTGCCGGAGATGTTCTTGAGGGTGCCGACGCCGGCGATGGCTCGCTTCTGTTCGTCGGTTAGGGCGGCGGCGCGGGCGAAGTAGGCGTCGAGGAGTTGGGCGTCGACGAGGAACTGTGTGGTTTCGAGGACCTCGGGGAAGGTGGCGCTGGGGATGATGCCATCGAGGAGGCCGGGATAGTTGTCGGCGATTTGGAGTTGCTGGTAGGAGCCGCCGGAGCCGCCGCGGCCGAAGGTGAAGAGGGGCGGGCCGTAGGATTCGATGAAGCGTTCCTTGACCATCATCATGGTTTCGGCGGCGGTGAGGTCCTGGCAGTTGGTGCCGAAGACGTTGAGCGTAGCTGCGGCTTCGGCGTAGCCCCGGCCGACGATGTCATCGCTGACGGGGAGATTGAGGCTGGTGCCTTGGTGATACCAGCCGGTGGTACAGCCGCCGCCGAAGGAATAGAGAAGGCGCTGGTTCCAGGCTTTGGGCGGGGCGACGGGGGATGGATCTGGTTCGGTGGTGGGATCGTGGAGGAGGGCGGTTTGATAGATGGCCCGGTTGCGGGTGCCGGTTTCGACGCGGACGATGTAGGGGACGGTACGACCAAGGGAGGTGGTGGTAGAGGCTACGTCATCGGGTAAAACGCTTGGAGATGGAAGAGGTTTGAAGGGGCCGTGGGGCTTAGGCCGGTAGATGTAGTTGACGACGGTGCGGGCGGTGCAATCGTTGTCGAGAGGGGGGCCCAGGAGGCCACCGCCCGGGAGGGGGAAGCTGGCGGACTCGCAGATGAAGGGTTGTTCGTGGGGGCCGGAGAAGACGGGGCCGGCGGCGGGATGGTTGACTAGCGCGAGTTTATGGCCGGGGGTGGAAAGGGTATTTTGGCCGAGGCGGAGACCGGTGACGAGGCCGAGGAGGCTGCGGCCGGAGGGGCGGAATTGGGCGGAGACGTCATGGCCGTTGAGGAGGATTGTGAGGCGAGGATCAGCGGGGAAGACGCGGACGAGGACGTCCCCGGCGGTGACGCGATCAGGGGCGGAGGAGAGGGTAATGATTTGGAGGGCGAGTACGAAGGGGAGCATATGCGATATAGATAAGGGCTATGGAACGAGAGTATACGAGAAGAGGGCTGCTGGGTATGCTAGCGGCAGGGACGGCGGCGGCACAGACGCCTCGGGATTGGTCGGGGCAGAACCCGATACAGTATCCGGACCCGGACGTGAGGGCGCTGGACGACCGGTTTCGGAAGTACATGATTGGGAACGGGAGCATGAAGCGCCTGCATACGGGGACTTCGTGGGCCGAGGGGCCGGCTTGGAACGGGGTGGGGAAGTACCTGGTTTGGAGCGACATTCCGGGGAATGTGCAGTTGCGATGGATCGACGATGACCGGAGGGTGACGGTGTTTCGGAACCCGGCGGGGTATAGCAATGGGAACACGTTTGACTATGAGGGGCGGCAGCTATCGGCTGAGCATGGGGGTCGGCGCGTGGTGCGGTATGAGCAGAACGGGACGGTGAGCGTGATCGCGGACAAGTTTGAGGGCAAGCGGCTGAACTCGCCGAATGACTTGGTGGTGCACCCGGACGGGAGCATCTGGTTTACGGACCCACCGTATGGGATCAATGGGGACTATGAGGGTTATATGGCTCCGAAGGAGGTGAAGGAGGCGGTGTACCGAGTGGACGGGAAGACGGGGCAGATAGCGAAGGTGACGGACGCGGTGAGCGGGCCGAATGGGATCTGCTTTTCGCCGGACTATAAGAAGTTGTACGTGGCGGATACGGGGGCGGGCGGGCGGGATTTGAAGGTTTGGGACGTGAACGGGGGGACGCTCGTGAAGGGGAAGCAGTTGGCGGCGTTGACGATACCGGGGGCTAACACTCCGACGGCGGCGGACGGGATTCGGTGTGACGTGGACGGGAACATTTGGGCGGGGGCGCGGCCGGGGGTGCAGGTGTTGACGCCGCAAGGGGAGCGGATCGGGGCGATCTACCTGCCGGAGAACTGTGCGAACGTCTGCTTTGGGGGACCGCGTCGGAACCGGCTATTTATGACGGCTAGCCAGTCGTTGTACGCGGTGTATGTGAACACGACGGGGGCGCATATCTGTTAGCGGCGGACGTAGCCGTGGAGGGCGGTTCGTTGGCCGCCGGCACGATGGGCTTCGTCGGAGAGGGCATGGACGCCGGTGGAATCGATCCAGCGGTTATAGAAGTTGAAGAGGGCGCAGACGGTGATGGCGTAGTAGACCTGTTCGTCGGTCCAGCCGGCGGCATGGAGGGGAGCGATGTCGGCGGCGGTGATGGAGGGTGAGGCGGAATTGACCTTGTCGAGGAAGCGGAAGAGGGCTTTCTCGGCTTCGGTGAGGGCCGAGGTTTCGAAGTCGGCGAGGACGGCTTGGACGGCTGCTTCGCTGCCGAGGAGGACCGCCGCGACCGCGGCGTGGGACTTAATTCAGAAGGGGCAGTGATTACGGGAGGAGGTGAAGGCGGCGATGAGTTCGCGGAGGCCGGGGGAGAGGGGCGCGTCGCCATGGAGGATCTCGTGGGTGAACTTGGCGATGTGTTCGGTGGCTTGCGGCTTGAAGGCGAATAGGTGCCAGATTTGGGGATATTCGGCACCGCCTTTAGCCATGGCGGCAATGGCTTGGGCATAGGGCCCGGGTGCGGGATTGGCTTCGACGTCGGGTAAGAAGAGCGGGTCCATGTGCTATTTTGGGCACACTTCGGGTGTTCGCTGGCGACGTGCGTTTGTTCTCGGGGTTAACTGCTCTGCGACCGACGGACGATTAGGCGGCGTCGGGAAGCTTGACCCGTCCGAAGCGGACGAGCAAATCGGCAACGTCGTAATTTGGGGCCAGACGATGCATAAAGTCCTTATCTTCCAAGAAGTTAAGGACATAAGGAGGCGGCACAAAGCTAGGTTCCTTTTTGGCTTTGTCGGCTAAAGCAAGCAGTTCGGCGACGACTTCCGGTGTGGGTCCGGGATCCTCCAACGTGTTCGTGTCGGCGGATATATCAATGGGTTCCGGCGGCTGCAACGGGAACAGTTTCCTTGATTGCGCCAGGAGCTTCATCAGTTTTTCGTAGGCCATGAGATGCGCTTTTTTGTTTCGCTCAATGGTACGGAAGAGTTCCTTCTGGGTGGTCGCCCGTTTGTGACCGTTGACGAACTGGGTGTCGAGATCGATCTCGGGGAACTCTCGGAGTACGGTGTCGAGTTCTTCCTGCATGGCTCTGGTGTAGAGCGACGTATTGCGATCGAAGCTAAACATTTCGGAGGTCATGCGGCGGACATAACCTTGTTCGACTTCGGAGTCTGGCTTGAACTTTCGGTAGTGCGCTTGGAGACCGCGGAGGTAATCCTCCCGGTCGTCGGTCGAGATCAAGTTGTAGAAAGAGGGCAGATCCTCTTTGTGTAACTCGACGTGCAGACCGGTTGTGATCGCATTCATGGAGCTGCGATATTTACCGGCGGGCGAAACGGGCCCTTTGCTTTTGCGTCCGTTTTGGCGGGATGCTTCGGCGCGCCGCTGCTTATCTTCATTGGAAAGTGGTTGGGACATAGTGGTGATCCGTTGCTTTGAGAATAGGAGGGGGCGGAGGGGCGACAAATTCGCGGGTGGGCGGCTGGATTTTGTATGTTGTTGATGATGGGTGACTTGCGAGTTGAAAATATTTTTGAACGGGTTGTGAAAGGGTTCGCCCCGATGAGCTACTTCTTGCGAATCCGATCGAAGATATGGTTTGCGCCCTTCGCAATCCGGACAAGATGATTAGCGTAGTATTTGACGGCATCACTCTTCTTCCAAAGAGCGACGAAGGCTTCTTCCGTGTTCCGGGCTCGATAGGACCTATCCTCGGGATATTTCCATCACGGATTGAGGGACCGTTCTTCCGGTCGGGCGCATACTGTGAAGCGAGGACCGCTTCTGGTTGGCTTAGCCGGATTGGCAATGACTGCAGAAACACCGGCAAGAAGCACTGTTCGCGAAGGGTCCATAGCCTAGAACTCCAATCGCAAGGCGAATTGGCCAGCCCGACCGGCCTTGGCACCGTTGATCACTCCAAAACCGGGAGCGCCGAGAGAATGGCCGGGTAGGTTGAAATTGGCATGGTTGAAGATGTTGAAGAATTCCGCGCGCACCTCCACCCGCCACGATTCATGAATGGGGAACATTTTGATGAACGACATATCCATGTTGGTCGTTGGTGGGCCACCCAAGATGGACCGGCCGGCCGTACCGAAGCGGAATGGGGCCTGGGCCCGGAACGCGTCCGTATTAAACCATCGGGAAATGCTTCGCGCGGAGCCAGAAAGATTCGGATCTCCCACCAGGTCAGGACGTACCGTCCCGGACGGAAAGGCATTGGTTAGATTTACCGAGTTAAAGACAGTAAACGGAGACCCGGCTTGGTAGGTCGCAATCATGCCCGTTTTCCAGCCGCCGGCAATCCGACTGAGGTAGCGGTGGTCCTTCCATTCCGGAAGCGCATAAACCAAACTGCCCACGGCGCGGTGTCGGACATCGCTACCGGACAATCCGCGATCCAACCGGCGGTTGTACAAGTCCATGTAGCTGCCCGCATCGCCGATCTCGGAGAAAGACTCCACATCATCTAGGAACTTGGAGTAGGTGTAGTGCGACAGAATAGTAAGTCCGGAATGGAAACGACGCTCCAATTTGAGAAACCCGGCATGATAGGCGGAGTTTCCGATCGGCGGATTGATTACGGAAACGTTGCTGAATTGGGGAAATGGCCGCTTAGACTGCGCGTCACCGGGCCCGAGCTTTTCAAATGGTACCTGATTGATGGATAGGTCTGGAGCAGTCAATTTGTGACTGAGGTTGCCAATATAGCCCATCTCCAGGAGAAACGACTTAGCGAACTCCTGTTGGAGACTGAGGTTGTATTGATACGAAACCGGGGTGGGCCGGTTGCGTTCAAAGAAAGTGACGGCGGTGTTCGGTGCGCGGCCGCTGGCAACGGCACCGAAGCCGCCACCTAACTGATCCACAGTCGGTCGAGTTAGGGTTGGGAATCCGTCGCGCAGGCGCAGGGCCGAAGTGAAACCCGGTTGGGTGGCATTGAGCGCGAAGTTGGTGGAAAAGCCGAGGGAGGCCGCGGTGCCGACGATGGAATTGACGGCCGCCCCATAGATGACTCCGCCACCGGTACGGATTACGGTCTTTTCGCGCAACCGCCACGCGAGGCCGACGCGGGGGCCAACGTTGTTCGCGTCAAAATCCCAGGCGGCCCGCGGTACATTGCCCTGCCCAGCAAACGTGACGACGCCGGGCGTATTCGACACAGGGTTCACGGCCTGGCGATCGAAAGAATTGAAGCGGTTTCGATCCTCTCGGCGTGGGGTGGTGCCCTCCCACCGGAGACCGAGGTTGATGGTGAGAGTGCTCGTGATCCGCCAATCATCCTGAATATAGGCACCCCAGTATTCCGAACGGGAGCGCACGGGATCTGGCCGCAAAATGGAAGCGGCATTTGCCTCTCCCAGCAGAAACGTAGCAAACGCGTTCCCCGTGTTGGCGGCATTCGGTAGGGCGGTCAGCAGAGGAGTGAAGGAGAAATTTCCGCTGGAGGATGTATCGGTGTCGTCATTAAAAATTCCCAACCTTACTTCCACACCGGCCTTAACGGCGTGCTTGCCGCGGAACCAGGAGACGGCGTCTTGTACCTGATAATCCAGCAGAGGACTCGAAAAGCGAAAGGGTGCCCCGCTGAGACCGGTGTAGCCAGTAATCCCGATGATCGGGAACCCCGCTTTGGATACCCCCCGGAGGCCAACCTGACCGGCGTAGTCTTCGTCCTTGCCAAATCGTTGGCTGTAGAAATCGCGGCGCACGAGTCCGAGGCGGAACTCGTTGAGTATATTTGACCGCAGCGTGTGACTCCACGTACCCAGAATGTTATTCGTCTTTTGATCTGTTTTTGAGGCGGAGGCGTCGGCGCGAACGTCACTCCAGAGTCCCGGATTGCCGGCATTGCTTTTAGCCAGGAAGTAGCGCACCATCAACTGATCGGTGAGCCGGAACTGATGGTCAAATCGTCCGACGTAGATGTCTCGATTGGTGAAGGGACGGGAGTTGAGTGAGAAATTGTTCGCCCCGGTAATGGTGCCCGATCGATTCGGAGCGGGCCAGGCGGTGGAGATCTTCTGTGCCACGCCATCCAAACGAGCCACTGGGATTACATTACCGGCGAAGGGTTGACGGGTGTTACCTTGGGTAGTGGCTGGGTCATAGATGGGAATAACGACGCCACGGGCATCCAAAGTTTGACCAAAGTCCCCTTGGCGCTGGAGGGCGGTGGGAACCGTTTGGATCAGGGTGCCACCGGTCACTTGTTGGGTTCGTTCGTAAGTGAAGAAAAAATGCGTTCGATCCTTGCGGATGGGGCCACCAAGCAAGCCGCCAAATTGGTGTTGACGGAACTTAGGGCGACTCGCGGCAAAGAAATTGCGTGCGTCAAACGCCTCGTTGCGATTGTATTCAAAGAGGCCTCCGTGGAACTTATTGCTGCCGGACCGGGTTGCCAGGATAATTACTCCGCTTTGGGATTGGCCATATTCGGCCGAGTAACTATTAGCAACGACCCGGAACTCCTGCATGGCATCCATGGGCAGGGGTACCTGACTCTGGTTTACGGCCAAGCCTACAGTATTTGTATGGTTGCCTCCATCCAAGGTGAACTGCTGATTGCGAGTTCTGCCGCCACTGACACTGAATATCGGGATGTCGCCCGAAACGTTCTGGATAGCAGCGCCCGGGATGAGGGCTAAGAGCGCGGTGGAAGTCCGGTTCGCCATGGGCATGCCTTGCACCATTTCCTTTTCCACTAATTGAGTTACGCTGGAGGACTGGGTTTCGAGGACTGGACTGGCACCAGTTACATTGACCGTTTCCTTGACACTGCCGACTTGCAGGGTGATGTCGACCTGTAAGGTTTGCCCAATCTGGACAGTCAATCGTCCGCGGATCAACCTTTGGAAACCCGCCGATTCAGTTTCTACCCGATAGGAACCTGGAACCAGACTCGGGGTATGGTAAATGCCCGCTGAATTGGTCTTCACGCTAATGGCCACGCCAGAATCTTCGCCCACGACCTGGACCATAGCACCGGGAACGACGCCCCCTACGGCATCCTTCACGAGACCGGTAATTGTACTCGGTGTTGACTGGGCAATTGCGGGGACTATCGCCGTAATACAAACCCAAAGGAGGTTCAGCAGGGGCTTCTTCATCATATGCGGCACTCCTCAGCGCCACGGAAGGATATCACGCAGGAGGCTGGGCAGCAATGCACTCATCCCATGTTCTCGTGAACAGCGGCTGACTGAGCATTTGCCTCTTTGGGTTCGCTTCAAACCAACGGCAACTATTCGGCTTGCGGTCCGGACCCGAGACCTGGCGAACTGGGGTTTACTCGCGTCATACTCGAATTGAGAGACCGCCAGAGTGGCCGTCACCCTTACCGACCTTGCACAACTTTTGACTGAGCTTGACGGCGGGCGCCTGGAATTCAAGGAGGCGAAGACAACTTTTCGTGTCGAAAAGCTCGTTGCGTATTGTGCCGCCTTGACTAACAAAGGAGGAGGGAAGGTCCTGCCGGGCGTCACAGATACTCGCCCCAGAATGCTAGTCGGTTCGACGGTTATTTTGGGGCCGGCCGTACCGTCTCCGGAATCATGGCCTCGGAGGACACCTCAAAACCAGCCATTTCCTGGCGGCTCCCCAAGTCGTCAGATTTCGTACCTGGTGGGGACGCCGAAGAACCGTATCAGTAAGCACGAGAATGTACTTGATTGGGGGCCTCCGATTCAATAGAATCAATCGTTTCCGTAGCGTCGCGCGACGCTTGTGGGATGATTGCGAGGGGCTCTCCGCAGCCCAAACTCCCAAAACCCCAGGAAACTGGCCCAAATCGGGAGGCGAATGATCCCGCAACCCGCTAATCAAGTACACGAGAAGCTTTGGTTGGACCTGCCTTGGCAGAAGGTCCGCGACTCGGTGGAAGTAACTGTACCAGCAATATGGTGAGTTGTATGTGCTGGCCAACCGCGATGGCCGTCAGGCCAAGTTGATCGCCATGCGGCGCAAGAAGCTGTTCCCGTTGCTGGTAAAGCTCCGCGCGATGGGCGGAATTTGCCGTGCGGGATCAGTTGCTGAGGCGGTTGGGTGGGGCGAAAACAGAGGAGGGCGAGCCTTTGGTTTTGTGACGGTGCGGGTGCCCTCGGCCCGGGGGGGCGGCGCGCGTGGTTTGACTGGTCTATATCCAGTTGGATACAGACGGAGTTGTGCGACCTGTGTGCCTCCTCGGCGATTCGTTGCAATGCAAACGGGACTTTCCTGACGACGCTCGATATGATGTGGGATTCCAACTCGACAAAATTTGCGGGGAGATCAGCCTGACGATTTCAAGCCGATGTCTGGCGTTGACGAGGCCGACGTTTTGCACGCATTTCAGAAGAAAAGCCAGGCAACGCCGAGGAAGGATCTCGAAATTGCGAGGCAACGATTTGGGAGAATGCATAGAGGCAGGATATGAGTGAGCCAGAGATGTACGCTAGCCCGACTTTCGCAGTTCCCGGCTATTTTTGACGATTTTCGCCCGAAATCGCGAATAAGTCCAATGAGTGCAACGCCGAGTTTTGAAAACGGCTGCGTTTCGGGTGGATCGGGCCAAGAGCAAGAAGGCGGAGTGGCGGGACGGGCACTATTTGCTACGGTCCAATTTGACCGACGGCGACCCGGCGGTGCTCTGGGCGCGATATGTGCAATTGACGCAGATCGAGGCGGTATTTCGATCCTTGAAGAGTGAGTTGGGGATTCGCCCGGTTTACCATCAATTGGAGCGCCGGGTGGATGCGCACATTTTGGTTGCCTTCTTGGCGTATTCGTTGCAGGTGACGTTGAAGCACCGATTGATGATTCACGCGCCGGGGTTAACGCCGGCGGCGGTGCTGGAGAAGTTGGCGGCGATTCAGTTGATCGATGTTCACTTGCCGACCGTGGACGGCCGCTGCTTGATTTTGCCTCGGTACACGCAGCCCGAGCCGGAAGTGAAGATGGTGTTGGAGAAATTGCGGCTGGCCCTGCCG
>JANXMS010000485.1 GCA_025354525.1 Acidobacteriota bacterium | reverse complement strand
CGGGCCAGGTGAACTGGGCGATGGGGTATCGGGGGTCGGTTTGATTGTTCATTGGGGTTGGTCGATCCTGTGATTGGCGACTTGGAGGAAGAGGGGGTGGAGTTGGTCGGGGGTGATGGTGGCGGGCCAGGTGAACTGGGCGATGGGGTATCGGGGGTCGGTTTGATTGTTCATTGGGGTTGGTTGATCATGTGATTGGCGACTTGGAGGAAGAAGGGGCGGAGGATGGCCTCGGCTTCCGGGGGGAGCTGGGCGACGGTGAAGGCGTTGCTCATTAGGGCGAGCCAGCGGTCTCGGGCGGCGGGGGTGACGGCGAAAGGGGCGTGGCGCATGCGGAGGGCGGGGTGGCCGCGCTGTTCAATGTATCGCGGAGGTCCGCCGAAGCGGCCGATGAGGAAATCGCGGAGGCGGAGTTCAGCGCCGGGGAGGTCGTCGGGAGGGTACATGGGACCGAGGAGGTCATCGGTGGGGATTTGGGCGTAGAAGGCGGCGATGAGGCGGGCGAAGCCGTCTTCGCCGATGAGGGCGTAAAGCTGTTGTTCGTTGAGGTTCATACGCCTTGTTGGAGATAGAAGTAGAAGAGGTCCGTGGCGGGCGGGACTTGGCCGAGTTGGCGGATCATGGCCACGACTTGGCCTCGATGGAGGGTTGCGTGGTTGACGACGTGGAGCAGGAGTTTCCAGCGGGCGCAAGTGAAAGTACTGCCGTTGAGCCTGGTGGCGGTGAGGTCGGTTTCGAGGTCGGTGGCGGAGCTGACGTAGGCACGGAGGATGACGATGATGCGGGGCCAGGCTTCTTTGAGGTCGTCGAGGGAGGGGCCGGGATCGGGGTCGGCGAAGGGAATCGTTTGGCCGGTAAGGCGGGCGAGCCAAGTTCTATCGGCGTAGTAGATGTGTTGAAGGGTGGCGAGGACGGAGGTATGGGAGACCTTGAGGTCGAGGGTGAGTTGGTCTGGGGTGAGGCGGGTGGCCGCGTCGAGAAGTTTGGAGGAGGCCCAGAGGGTGTAGTCGAGGTGGGAGAGGAGGGTTGAGTTGGGTACCATAAAAACGAAAAGCCAGGATTAAGAGGGTCTTAATCCCGGCGGTTGTGGGTTTGCGGGAAAGAAGTTACCGAGCGGCGAGCAGGGCGCGGAGGTGACGGGCGCGTTCGGGAGAGCGAAGTTGGCGGAGGGCTTTGGCTTCGATCTGGCGGATACGTTCGCGGGTTACGTCGAATTCCTGACCGATCTCTTCGAGGGTGTGTTCGCGCTCGCAGCCGATGCCGAAGCGGAGACGGATGACCTTTTCCTCTTTCGGGGATAGGGTTTTGAGGATGTTAGCGGTTTCATCGCGGACGTTGGCTTCGATGACGGCATCCACGGGGGAGCCGACCCAACGGTCTTCGATGAGATCGCCGAGAGCGGATTCGCCATCGCGGCCGACGGGTGTCTCGAGGGAGACGGGGTCGCGGGAGATGGTTTTCAGCTTTTGAACTTTTTCGACCGGGATGTCCATCCGCCGGCTGATTTCCTCATTTGTAGGAGCACGTCCGAGCTCTTTTTCCAACTCGCGGGTAGCGCGGAGGAATTTGTTCATGCTCTCGTTCATGTGCACCGGGATGCGGATGGTGCGGGACTGGTCGGCGATGGCGCGGGTGATGGCTTGGCGAATCCACCAAGTGGCGTAGGTGGAGAATTTGTAGCCGCGACGGTATTCGAACTTGTCGGCGGCGCGCATGAGGCCAATATTGCCTTCCTGAATGAGGTCCAGGAGGTGAAGTCCGCGGTTGACGTACTTCTTGGCGACGGAGACGACGAGGCGAAGATTGGCTTCGACGAGGTCTTTTTTGGCGCGTTCGGCTTCGATTTCGCCGTGGCGGATGACGGTGGTGGTGTGGCGAAGATCGGTTAGCGAGGCTCCGGCGGTGACTTCCCGCTTTTTGACTTCGCGTTTCAGTTCGCGGATCCGGTTAGCGTATTGCGGATTTTTACGTTCTTCGAGGCGATGGAGTTCGGCGTCGAGATGAGTTATTTCGTCGACGGTTTTATCGATTTCCTGGGCGAACTGCCGCCATTTGGAGGCGTAGAACTGGATGGCGCGGATGGCCAAACTGGTTTCTACTTTCGTCCGAGCCAGCTTCATGATGATCTTGCGACGCGCCTTTCGGGCGATCGGATCCTTCAATTCGGCGGGTTTGAGGGGGACGAGCTGTTCGACCTTTTCCGAGCCCTGCTGCAATTTCTTGTAGAGGACAGCGACGACGAAGAATTTCTCGATGGCTTCCTTGCGCAATTTCGCTTCGACAGTGGAGCCTTCTTCGGTCTCGCCGAGGTCGACGTAGTTATCGATGTCCTGTTCTTCGCGGCGCAGCGATTCGGCGAATTCGACGACGCGATGCTGCACGACGGCCGAACGGCTGACGGCTCGGAGCATCCGCAATTTGCCGCGCTCCATGCGCCGAGCGAGTTCAACCTCGCCCTCGCGTGTCAAGAGAGGTACAGCACCCATTTCGCGCAAGTAGACGCGAACCGGATCGTCGGTGTAAATTGATTCTTCAGGGGCAGCTTGCCCTGGAAAGTCGTCTCCATCGTGTACTTCTTCCGGGTGGAAAAAGTTTGCTTCTTCATCAAAAGGGAGCCCTAAGGGCTCGGTAGTGTCAGCGGAATACTGATCTTCGAAGTGATCCATCTAGACTCACTCTCCCGTGGAGGGTCTGGCCTTAAACTGTCGGGGGAAAAATCGGCAGAAAAGTCCAACTCAGCAGGAGTGCTAAGGAGGATTGTATCATCGGCGGTAACCTCTTTGAAAGGTTAAAATGATGCATCTGCGCCTTGGATCCGACATCGAAGGCCTAAAACTGTCTTCCTAGACTAACAGATGCCCGGAAAGGCGTTTGGTTTCAGTAGGATGTTTTAGCTACAAGCGTAGTTATTGGCCGATTCTTCGTTTAGCAAGAAGATTTTGGAGCTCGCTGAGGAAGGCCTGCTCGTCCTGGAAGTCGCGATAGACGGAGGCGAAGCGGACATAGGCGATTTTGTCAAGCTGTCGGAGCTCGTCCATCAGGATCTCTCCTACTTCTGTAGTTGACAGTTCTCGTTCGGCGCTATCGGCGAGTCGGCCTTCGATGTGGTCGACGATGGCGGCTAGTTTGGAGATGGGGATGGGGCGTTTTTCGCAGGCTTTGATGAGGCCGTTGAGGACTTTCTGGCGTTCGAATTTTTCGCGTCGGCCGTCTTTTTTCACGACCATATAGGGAATTTCGTCGATTTTTTCGTAGGTAGTGAAGCGACGTTCGCAGGCGAGGCATTGGCGACGGCGGCGGATGGCGTCGCCTTCTTTGCTTTCGCGGGAGTCGATCACTTTGTCTTCAGAGTGGGTGCAGAAGGGACACTTCATGAATTGGGATCCTTTCCGAGGCTCTTTAAGCTTCCCCAGGATAGGCCTTGGCGGGCAGCGAGAACGACGCCGAAGGGCATGACTACTACCCATGTAGCAAGCCAGCTAGCGATGGCGATTCCGGTGGCCGGTGCGGTGGCGACGCCGAAGAGTTGGGTGAGGACGAGAACTGTAACAATTTGGACGCCGCCGCCGACGCCGGGGATTTGGACGATGCTTCCGAAGGAGACGAAGCCGAGATAGACGATGACGTCGAGCAAGGAGAAGGAGTTAGTTTGGGGGAAGGAGCGGAAGATGCAGAAGACGGCGGCGAGAATGGAGGCCCATTCGATGATGGTATAGAGGACGATGAGCGAAACGTCGGAGAGTTTTTGGCAGGAGGCGAGTCCGGTGCTGAAACTTTCGAGGAGGACGGCGATGCGTTCTTGGAGGTTGGGGGGGAGGAAGGCGAGGGCTTCACGGAGGCGGTTGACGAGGGCGTCGCCTCCGAGGCCGGCGAAGACGAGGAAGAGGAGGCAGGCTCCGCAGAGGACGGCGATGAGGACGCCGCCGGTTTGGAGGACCCAGAGGAGGGCGGGGCCGAGGGCGCGTCCGGTGGAATCAAACGTGGCCAGGCCAAAGCCGAAGAGGATTAGCACGGCGAGGAGGTCGTAGATGCGTTCGAGAAGCCAGGCGGCCATCTGGGAGGAGACGGAGACGTTTTCTGAGCGGGCGATGAGGTAGGGTCGGACGAGTTCGCCGGGGCGGCCGAGGATGACGATCGCGGTGAAGCCGATGAGGGTATCGGCGAGGACGCGGCGGAAGGAGGAGTTGGGGTTGACTGGTCGGAGCATGACTTGCCAGCGGAGGACGCGGCTGACGTAGCTGGCCATGATGATGGCGGAACCGGGGAGCATCCAGCGCCAGTCGATGTGATTGTAGACATCGCCGAGGGCGGCCCAATCGAAGGAGGCGAGGCGCTGCCAGGAGAGCCAGACCAGAATGGGTATGATCAGGACGGCCAGGGCGAGGGCCCAGCGACGGATTAGTGAGGGGGTGAGGACTTTCAAGAAAACAGTCGTTACAATGAGGTTCGGCTATTCGGCGGCCAAAACTTCTCGCGAACTTATTATGGCAAATCCACGTACCTCTTTTCGAGCGGCTCGGAAACGAGCCGACCAAAGGAGACACGGGAAGGTTTTATGGCGACGGGCGCACCAGTTAGGTTGGGTTTTTGGGCGGCCGGAGAGGTATTGACGCCTACTTTCCGCGGGAACCATCGCTTGGACCAAAGTTTCGACCTTGATATTCGGCTGGTGGAGCGCTGTCTGGCGGGAGATGAGGCGGCATGGGAGGACCTCGTGAAGCTGCACACGAGGCGGGTTTATGCGATTTGCTATCGGTTTATCGGTACTGACAGCGAGGCACAGGACCTGACGCAGGATGTCTTTATGCGTCTTTTTAAGACACTGAGGATGTTTCGGGCGGGGGAAGGTTCCTTTCTTGTCTGGCTGACGCGGATGACGCGTAACTTATTGATCGACAATTATCGGCGGACGAAGCAGGCGCGGGTGACGGATTCGATTGAAGACCAGTTGCCGATGTTGGAGGAGCGGGCGGGGGGAATTGGTGGGCGGGCGGACGGGATGTTGGCGGGTCGGGAGGCGAGCGAGTTAATTCAGGGCGCGTTGCAAAAGCTTTCGCCGGAGTTGCGGGAGACGGTGATTTTGCGGGATTTGGAGGAGTTGGATTATAAAGAGATTGCTGCGGTTTTGAACGTGCCCGAGGGGACGGTGAAATCGCGGCTGAACCGGGGACGGGCGGAGTTGGCTCGGTTGTTAAAGAAGTATCAGGTGGCTCTAGTATGAAACTGAGTTGTGCGGAGTTTGAGGTATTGCTTTGCGACGCCGCCGACGGGCAACTGCGGGGGGAGGCGGAGGCTTCATTTGAGGGTCACAGGGCGGAGTGTGCGGGTTGCCGGGAGTACGCGGCGGATGTATTGGGGGCGGTAGCGTTTATGGGCCGGGCGGCGGTGGTGGAGCCGCCGAAAGAGCTGATTACGAGAATTTTGTTTGATATGCCGGGGGGGAAGAGCACGGCGGGCCGGTCGAAGGCGGGAATTGTAGCGGTGTTGGGCCGCTGGTTTGGTCCGGTATTGGCACCGCGGATGGCGATGGGAATGGCGATGACGGTGTTATCGCTTTCGATGTTGGCGCAGGTGTTTAAAGTGCCGGTGCGGCAGTTAAAGCCGTCGGATTTGGACCCGGTGAAGATTTGGGTGAGCGTGGACGATCAGACGCATCGGGCGTGGGACCGGGCGGTGAAGTACTACGACAACATTCGGTTGGTGTTTGAGATTCAGAGCCGGTTGCAGGAATGGACCGAGCAAGAAGAGTTGGATCGGCAGCAAAAAGCACGGAACGGCGCAGAGAAGATTTCCGTACCTACTGATGATCGCAAGTCGTTGAAATAAACGAGTGCTGAGGGATATTGCCATGAAAGAGAACGTAAACGAATCGAACGCCGCGCCCGAACGCACTGCGTTTTGCCGCATCTGCGGGAAGCAGCTATTGTTAGCGGATCAGCGTTTATCAGCGGGTACGGTTTACTGTACAGAGCATGTTCCCGCGGCGGAGACGCCGAGTTCCCCGTGGACGTCGGCACCGATGCCGCCGCCGCAGGTGAGCCAAGGGGTGTCGAGCATTTCGCCGGGACTGGCTTTCATTTTGGGCCTGATTCCGGGGGTGGGTGCGATCTACAACGCGCAGTATGCCAAGGGTTTTGTCCACGTTGTCGTTTTCGGGATGTTGATTACGTTGGCCAACTCGGACAACGTAGGCGAATTGCACGTGATGTTCGGGCTTATGATTCCGGCTTGGGTGATCTACCAAGCGTTCGAGGCCTACCATACGGCGCAGCGTCGCCAGAAGGGCGAGGTGGTGGACGAGTTTTCGGGCTTGGTTTCGACGAAGCCTAGTCAAGGCGGGATTCCGGTGGGCCCGCTGGTTTTGATTGGACTCGGCGTGGTGTTTCTGCTGAACAATTTCGAGTTGATTCGGATTTCGCAGGTGGTACGGTTTTGGCCCTTGGCTTTGATCGGGGCTGGGGTCTATCTGCTGTACGTTCGGCTGCAGGCCCCGGTGGTACCGGTGCAGGAGGAGGTGCGTCGTGAACAGTAATCTATTTGGTGCGATTCGCGGTCCGATTCTCTTGATCACGGTAGGCGTGTTGTTTGCCCTGGACCATAACGGCGGTTATGGGTTCCGGCAATCGTGGCCGGTCTTGTTGGTGGTGG
>JANXMS010000472.1 GCA_025354525.1 Acidobacteriota bacterium | reverse complement strand
TTGGCACTGGCCGAGGCGCTAAATGCCCTACCGAAACTGAACTGACCAGGCAGCGTGGTATATACAAGACGTGGCTTCTATCTAGTTGCAATGAAGCAACTTAGATAGTTTCGACGCTCGAAGGTGGGAAAGTCCCGCTAGCTCTTAGCAAAGTAGAGAGCCGTCGCGCGTTCCAGATCGGCTTTGGTCATCTGGATGGTCCGGTTCTCATACTGCGCAATCGAGGACAGGATATTGCAGATGTCGCTCGGATAGCAGGCCCGGAGTTCTGTTCGGCCCTCGCGTAGGCAGAGCTTCCGGAGGTACTCGGCGCTGTCGGCCTCGGTGGGCACGCGGCGGCTGGCGACGACCCGATCGAAGATCTGATCGAAGACTTGGCTCGTGACGCTCTCAACGTAGATCTTATTGGGGATACGACGGAGGAACGCTTCGTCGGCCAGATCGCTGGGTTCGAGGTTGGTCGAGAAGACGACGAGGAGCTCGAAGGGGATCTGAAACTTCACTCCATAACGAAGGGTGAGGTAGTCGACGCGCCGGTCCAAAGGGACGATCCAGCGGTTAAGCAGGTCGCGGGGCGACATGAGCTGCCGACCGAAGTCGTCGACGATGAAGAGCCCATTATTGGCCTTCATTTGGAGTGGGGCGGAGTAGATACCGCTGGCTTCGTCGAGGCGGAGTTCGAGCATGGAGGGGATCAACTCGCCGCCGACGACGATGCAGGGGCGGCGGCAGAGGATCCAGCGGGGGTCCATCTCACGATCCTCGGTCTTGATGGCGTCATGGACGACGGGATCGTAGATGCTGATGATCTGATTGTCGACCTCGACTGCGTAGGGGATCATGACCGCGTCTTGGTAGACGCGGAGCATCCGTTCAGCAATGCTGGTTTTGCCATTGCCGGACGGTCCATAGACGAAGATAGAGCTTTGGGCGATGAGGGCAGGGCCGAGCTGGTCGAGGAGACGATCGGTGACGACGAGATCGCCGAAGGCCCCACGAAGGGTGCGACGGTCGATCTGGATTTTGGCTGCTTGAGCACGAACGGCGGCGTGATAGTCGGGGAGCGACACCGGGCAGGCACCGGCGTACTGGCTGATTTGAAAGCGTTCGGTGGCGGTCTGGCGGCCAGCGGCGGAGAGAACGAAGTTGTAATCGTTGCCCGTCATGCCCTTGACTTCGACCATCTGCTGAGCGCGCATATGGCGGAAGATGTGGTCAATGATCGGGATGGAGACCCGCAGCTTCTGCGCCATGGAGGAGAGGCTGGTGGTACCTTCGAGCATCAGCCTTCGGAGCACTAGGTCGAGGACCAAGTTCTCCCGAATGCCAAGCGCGGCGAAGTTCGTCGGAGTTGGGGGTGCGAAGCCCGCGGGCAACGCGGCACCAGTGGAGAGCGGTTTCAACGACATCTAAGACATCTATCGGCCCTTGCGTCGACAAACTTTAGTCCACGAAACGGCTCGGGCCAGCGTCAGATGCTATTTGGTAGTTCTGCGTCTATTAATAGTGGGGTTGAGCTTGGGGCTCGGAGCGTTTGCCGCCGAGGAGTCAGCGAGGAGCTTTGGGCGGCGGGCGGCGAAGGCGGAGAACGCGGGGCACGTCGCCGAGGCGATCCTCCTATACAATCAGGCGAGCGCGAAGGACCCTCGAAACGCCCTTTATGCGGCGAGGAGCCGGAGCCTGACGGAAAAGGCGCTTCGGCAGAGCTTGGCACCGGCGGTGATCCAAGAGGCGGCGACAGTGCCGGTGGCGAACAACCTGATCCTGGACAAGGACCTGCGGGAGGCGGAATCTTTTCGACCGCCGCCGGAGTTGGCGCTGGGTCCCGGACCGTACTCGTTTCGCTTGCGCGGCGAGCCCCGCGAGGTGATCGAGAAGGCAGCACGGGACTTGGGGATTGAAGTCCAGTTCGACAATGACTACCCGACCGGCGCGGCGGCGATCCGCTTTAACGTAGCGGGCGCAACTGGAGGCGAGGCCCTTGAATCGTTGGGAGCGGCGACGGGAGCCTTCTTCGTTTCCTTGCAGCCGAAGCGGATGCTGGTGGCGAAGGACACGGCGCAGAAACGACAGGAGCTTGAGCCGACGGTGGCGGTGGTGCTTTCGCTACCCGAGCCAGCGTCCGTGCAGGAGTTGCAGGAGTTGGGGCGGGCGGTGCAGCAGACGATGGAGCTGCAGAAGTTCTCAATCGACAACGGGCGGCGGCTGGTGCTGATACGGGACAAGATCTCGAAGGTTCGCCCGGCGCAACAGATGTTCGAGCAGATGTTAGGGGCCCGGCCGGCGGTCGCGATCGAGATAGAGGTTTATGAGTTACGGAGGAACCGAACGCTGACGGCAGGGCTACGGTTGCCGACCTCGACGGAGCTGTTTGCGCTGGCACGGAACCCGGTGACGGGGGCGGATATTCGGCTCCCGGCGCTACCGCTCTCGTCGGCTCGAATTGGAACTCCGCAGCTTGGTATCACGCTGGGAGATGCTCAGCTTTTGGCGAGTCTATTGAATACGATGGGGAGTCGGGTGCAGAGGGCGGAGATCCGGACGATGCACGGGATGCCGGCGCAGTTTGCGGTGGGCGAGCGGTATCCGATCTTGACGGCGGGGTTCTTCGGCGGGGAGCCGACTGGGGGCGGCAAGGCTTATCGGCCGCCGCCGACGTTCCAATTTGAGAATTTGGGGCTGACGTTGAAGGCGACTCCGTATACCCATTCGATCAACGAGATGACGGTGGAGATTGAGGCCGAGTTCAAGGTGCTGACCGGGGCGCAGCTCAACGGGATTCCTATCTTGGCCAACCGGAAGTTCAACTCGACGGTGCGACTGGCGAACGGTGAGTGGGCGATGATGGCCGGGGTAGGCAGCTCCAGCCAGACGCTGACAAAGGCTGGTCCGGCGGGACTAAGCCAGATCCCGATTATTGGGGCCTGGTTCCGGCGCAATGCGGTGGAGGTCGACGAGTCCGAGACGATCGTGATGCTCCGACCGCGGGCGTTGGCTTTGCCGCCTTCGGAGTTGGTCACGCACGCGATCCGACTGGGGAGCGAAACGCATCCCCGGATTCCCCACTAATCGCCCATGCGGCATTCGGCATGGATGGCCTTGACGGCCTTCTCGACGCCGTGGCGGGGGACGACGAGGTTGATCGTGAGTTCGCTGGACCCTTGGGCGATGGCGATGATATTGACCTGTTCGCGGCTGACGGCGGTGAAGATGCGACCGGCGAGGCCGGCGCTGCCCCGCATACCTTCGCCGACCACGGCGATGAGGCCAACATTGTCATCGACTTCGATGGGCCGCAGGTAGCCGTGCTCGATCTCGAGGGCGAGAGTTTCGCGGAGGGCTTGGAGGACGAGAGGCAGCTCGTCCTGACGGATGAGAAAGCAGAAGCTTTGGCGGTAGCTGGAGCTCGAAAATGTGAGGACTTCGGCTCCGACCATGGCAAGGGCGTCGAGGGCGCGGGCCATGATGCGGGTGCCGGTGACTTCAGCGCTGGCAGGTTCGAGGGAGACCATGGCGACATTGGCCATGGAGGTGACGGCGCGGGCACCTTGTCCGGGCGAGGTGAGCGACGGGGCGATGTAGGTGCCTGGGGCGGCGGTATTGAAGGAATTTTTGCTCCAGACGGGGATCTTCTTTTCGACGAGGGGGGCGAGGGTGCGGGGATGGAGCACCTTTGCGCCGTTGTAGGCTAGTTCGGCGGCCTCGGCGTAGGTGACTTCGGCGAGGACTTTGGCGTTGTGAACCAGGCGGGGGTCGGCGGACATGATGCCGTCGACGTCGGTCCAGATCCAGAGTTCGGCGGCGTCGAGGGCGTAGGCAACGATGGAGGCTGAGAAGTCACTGCCGCCGCGGCCGAGGGTGGTTGGTTTGCCATCGGCGGTGGCTCCGTTGAAGCCGGTGAGGATGGGGACGACCTGGGCGGCGAGTAGGGGCGCGAGGTGTTCGGCGGCCTTCTTACGGGTGAGGTCGAGCAGAGGGGTGGCGTTGCCGAAGACGGCATCGGTGACGATGACGCGGGCGGCGTTAACGGCGGCGGCGGGGGTGCCTTGGTTATTGAGATACGCCGCGAGCAGCAGGGCGGAGAGCCGTTCGCCGACGGCGATGGCCTCATCGACCGAGCGTGAAGGGCGATCACCGAGGAGTTGCATACCCTTGGCGATGCGCTCGAACTCGGCAAGGATAGAGTCGATTTCGCCCAGGGTTGCTTCGAGGAGCGCGGCGGGTAGGAGGTTTTGGGCAGTCGCGTGGTGCCGAGAGCGGAGGGTCGCGAGGTTCTGCGCGACGGCGTCGGGGTCGTTGTTTTCGGCGTGGCGGAGGGTATCGAGGAGAAGGTCGGTGACCTTACTCATGGCAGAGACGACGACGGCGGTGGGCCGTTGGCTTTGCTGGTCGGCGGTGAGTTGGGCGGCGACGCGAATGCGGTCGGCGGAGCCCATGCTGGAGCCGCCGAATTTCATGACGAGGAGGGTATTCAACTGGTGACAGCCTTTCCGTTGGAGGTGCGGGCGCGGACGATTTGGAGGATCGCCTCGACCACTTCGTCGGACGGGAGATTGGAGGTATCGAGGTAGACCGCATCGGGTGCTTGGAGGAGCGGGGCCTCGGTTCTGGTGCGGTCGCGATGGTCGCGGGCTTGGATTTCCTGGGTGACGGCGAGGATGTCGCCGCCGAGTTGGTCGACGCGGCGGGCGGCGCGGACATCGGCAGCGGCGTCGAGGAAAATTTTGATTTGGGCGTCGGGGAAAACGTGGGTGGCGATATCGCGGCCCTCCATGACGACGCTGAGGCGGGCACCCATGGCGCGTTGTTTTTCGACGAGGGCGCGTCGGACCCCGGCGACGACTGAAACCTTGGAGGCGGCGCTGGCGATTTCCGGGGTTCGGATGGCGGTCGAGACGTCTTCGCCGTTGAGAAACACTTGTTCCGGGCCGAGTTCGATGTCGGCGGCCAAGGCCAATTGGGTGAGGTTCAGGTGGTCATCGAACGCGGTGCCTTGGCGATGGGCCCAGAGAGCGATGGCTCGGTACATGGCACCGGTGTCGATGTAAAGAAAGCCCATGCGTTCGGCCACTTGGCGAGCCACGGTACTTTTGCCGGCACCGGCTGGACCATCAATGGCCACGACGATTCGTTTTTCCATGCTTTCAAGCTCCATTTTGACAGAGGCGAAGGGCCTCTGGCGAGACGATTCGCAGAATATTCGCCGTTAAGCCGGGATGGTCGGCTTCCGGCTGCCGAACCGGGCGAGAGGTTCGTCACATTCGCAGTCGGAGCAGCTTTAATTCCGGCTCGTTTTTGAGCTCCGGCGGCTGAATCGGGAACTTCTTGCGGCGGGATTTGCAGGATATTCGCCGCTACGTCGCGATGGGCGGATTCCGATAACTGAACCGGGCGAGAGCTTCTTCACATTAGTTCGGGGCTACAATTGCCATAGACTCTTCATTTTACAGAAGGTTAAGCACGAAAAAGGGGAGTTTTATTTCCGGTTCGTTTTTGGCTGCGTTTTGTCCTCGGTCGCGGCCCGATGAAACCCTTGGAGCAGTTGTTCGGCTTGATTGTTTCAAGCAGTTGTAGACTGTGCGGGCTTCCAGCCAGGTGAGTTCCCCGGTCCAGAGGCTTGGGCGGGCGGGAATGGGGCGGGCGGCGTTGACGGAAGGCCACTTGTCTTCAGCGGCGAGGGTGGTGCCGAGAGGGGCCATCGGGCGGGGCCTCTTTTGAGCGGAATGGAAACAGCCAACGACAGTCGATTGCTTTCGCCGGGTGCGGGGATTCCATGACACAATAAGGGGTTTCTCCGTCACTGTTTCCGCACATGAAAACGATCGGGCGCTATGAGGTCGTGGGCGAAATCGGACGCGGTGGCTTTGGCGTTGTCTATAAGGCCCGCGATCCGCTGATGGATCGCGTCGTTGCGATCAAGTTGATGTTAAAAGACGCCTCCGAGGATGTGGCGGCGGCTGATGCGCAACTGGCCCGATTCCAGAGGGAAGCCAAGATCACCGGGAATCTGAACCATCCGAATCTAGTGACGATTTTCGAGTTGGGGTCGCACGAAGGGCAACCTTATCTGGTGATGGAGCACATGCAGGGCGCGGATATGGCGCACGTCATCGAAACGCGTCGGCCGTTGAGCTTGCTCGACCGGCTGGACATTCTGGTGCAAACGGCAACCGGGCTGGCGCGCGCGCATGAGGAAGATGTGGTGCACCGGGACATCAAGCCCCATAACATCTTTCTGTTGGGGGACCGACGCGTTAAGGTGATGGACTTCGGCATTGCGCGGATGACCAGTGCGTCTTCGCAGGTATTGACGCGGACGGGGTATCAGTTGGGAAGCTTTGCTTGGATGGCTCCGGAGCAGTTTGACGGAACGGCGGATTTTCAGACCGACGTCTGGTCGTTCGGCGTCACGGCGTACGAGTTCCTGACGGGGGCGCACCCGTTCTTGGCGGGGAAGGCCGGGTTGACCACGGAAGAGATCTTCAGCCGCATCGTGATGGCCCGCTACAGCCATCCGCTGGAAGTGGCGCCGACGTTGCCGACTCCGGTGGGGGAAGTGATTGTGCGGACGATGCAGAAGGACCGGGCGCAACGCTACGCATCGATGGATGAGGTGCGGCTGGACCTGGAAGCCTTGTTGGGGGGGGAGCGTCAGCGGCAGGCGAATACGCTGGTGCGGCAAGCGGACACGTACCGCCTGGAAGGCAACGCGGATCAAGCGCTGGCGTTGGTTCGAGAGGCGCTGGAACTCGACAAGACGAACCCGGCGGGGCATCAATTGCGGCGGCAACTCCAGTCGGAGGTACGAAGTCGGCAGACACAGCGCCAAGTAGGCAACGCGGTACAAGAGGCGAACCAGCTCCGGGCGCAGAATCAACTGGCCGGAGCGATTGAGGTACTCGAAAAGGCATTGGCGGTGGATCCGGACAACCAAAGCGTTCGGCAGAGGCTAGCGGAGATTGAAGCCGAACGGCAGCGGCGGCTTCAACTGGAACGCTTGATAAGCGAGGCGGAGCGAGCACTGGGCACTCAGGATTTACCGGCGGCGAGGACGTTTCTACAGCAGGCGTTAGGCCAGGACCCGGCGCATGAGCAGGCGCGGACATTGCTGAACCGTCTAGAGACGGCGGAGAAGCGGTTGGCGGCGCTGCAAGGGCTGACAAAGTCTTTTGAACAGACGCGGGCAACTTTGGCGCGGGGGGAAGTGGATGCGGCGCGGCAGCAGTTGACGGCGATCGATCAATTGTCGGGACACTTGGAGCTGCCGTTGCAAATGCGAGAGCAAAGGGTGGCGGTAGCGACCGAGTTGGCGGAGGCGTTGCAGGCGGCAAGGACGATGGATTCGGCGCGGTTGGCGCTGCAGCGACAAGATTTCCGGCAGGCACTTTCATTACTGGAATCGTTGCAGGGGGTTCCGCAACAGTCGGTGGTACAGACGCTGATCGGACAGGTCCGGACGCAACTGGCCGATTGGGCGAGCAGCTTTAGCTCGAACGCCCTGCTGCCGCGCGTGAAAGAGTTGCGAGCGGCGGGCCAAAGAGCGGATGCATTGACGGAACTGCGGCGAGCGATCGAGATCAACCCGTCCGATGACCGGCTTCGGCAGATGGCGGAATGGATTGAACGCGAGATCCAAGAGCAAGATGCTTTGGCAGCGATCCAGCAGTTGGAGCAGGAAATTCAGGCACGATTCGCGGGCGACGTGGAAGGTTCGTTCGCTCGCATTGAGCAAGCGATAGCACGCTACGTGGCGCTTCCCGCGGCGGTATCAAAGTTGGAGGAGTTGCAGGCGTCGTTGCGGACGACACTGGCCGCGTCGGCCGAGCGAGCACTACGGGAAAGCGATCTGTCCGCGCAGCAGAATTTGGCGGCGGCACTGCAACTGGCGACGCGGCGTTTTCCTTCGGCGGTGGATTTACAGGATCTATCCGGCCGAATCTATCGCAGCCTTGAGAAGACGCGGGCGGAGCAAGCGCTCCGGATAGTGGAGCAGTCGTTGGAGGCGAGGAAATTGCAGGAGAGTGAACAGGCCTGCGCGGCGTTGGAATCCGTGCCTGGCATTTCCGCCTCAGCACAGAACCGGTTAGGAAACGTGGCGTGGTCGGCGTCGCAAGCGGTAGCGCAGACCGCTGAGCGCGGGGCGGAGGAGGAGGGGCCTAAGTTGGCGGAGGCACTCCGCTTTGCGCAGATCGCTTCGCGGCTGAGTGCCACGCCGGCGGCGGATTTGAACAATTGGATTCACCTGCTCGAATCGCGGCAGCGGATCTGTTCCCGTCGGATCGCGGCGCTGGGTAGCGCGGAGAGAGCGACGCAGTCCGCCAATGCGAGGAAGCAGTATGACAGGGATCTAATTCTTTATGCCGCCGACACGCAGAACGACCCGGCGGAGTTTGTTTTCTTCGTCGATATTGTGAGACGGGCAGTAGCGCCGCTGCGGCGGGCGGGGAAATCGGCGCAAGTTAAGGAGCTATTGAATAAGGCGGTCGAACTGCGCCCCGAAGTGCGAGCGCAGTTTGGCGGTGAGTTGACGCAGCCGATTGCCGTGCCGGCCATTCTTGAGCCGCCGAGAGGGGCGGCGACGCCAAGCCGGATTGGGATGATGGCGGGAGTGGGGGCGATCCTGTTCCTTGCTATCGCCGGTGGTGGATTCTTGCTCTGGAGATCCCGTCAGCCCGAGCCGATACCACCGGTAACCAACGAAGTGCCGACCGCTAAGCCGCCGTCCGGGCCGGCCACGGCAAACGAGGAGCGGGCGGAAGTGGTTCCGCCACCATTGTCGAAGCCGACAGTCCGGCCAGAGGCGGTTCCTCCAAAGCCGGAACTTCCGAAGCGAGAGGTAGCCAAGGTTGAAGCCCCAAAAGCCGAGCAGGTCAAACCAGAGTTGGTAAAGGTGGAACCGGCAAAGACTGAACCGGTGAAAACCGAGACCTTGCAACCGGCCTCGCCGATGATGGGGCTGGGTGGACTTCGCAAGAGCGAGATCACTTGGGGCGGCTCGCTGAGCCCAGAAGCGGACTTGATCGTTACCGGGAACCGAGCGTCAACCGGAAACATATCGGTCGGGGGGTTGCAGCTACGGCCGGGTAAGGTGGTGGTTCTAGAGCCGGCGTCAGGGTTGGAGGTTGTGGCGGGGCCCACGGCGGCAGCCTGGAGTACGGTGACGCTACGGAATGCAACCGGTCGAGAGTTACGTCGAATTCGGCTGCGGTGGGAACCACAACCATAGTAACTGCCGGTGCGCTACTATGTAATCCGAACGTGCCACTTCGAATCCTGATCCTGTTTGCCGTCGTTTCGGCCTCCTTATTGGGCCAGCCGACGGTTCCCAAGCGCCGGGCGCTCGTGATCGGTAACGGGGCGTATAGGAGTTCGCCTCCGGCGGTCGGCAGCGAAGCCGACGCGGCGATAGTGGCGCAGAGTCTTGCGGATCCCGCATTGAACGTAGCCACTACGCTCCTCACCAATCAGGATTATGCGTCACTGTCGATGCGGATCGAGGGTTTCCTAAAGTCGGTGCGGGAAGGGGAGACAGTAATCGTTTTTTACAGTGGCTACGCAGCGATGGTGAATGGCGAGAACTACTTGCTCGCAACCGACTCCAGTGCGAAGGAGATTCGAGGCTACTCGTTGGGTGGAATCTTGCAGGGCCTTGAGGAACAAAACGCTGGAGCGGTAGTCGCGCTAATTGATGGTAGCCGGGAGTGCGCCGAGTTGGCCGAGTTGGCGGGATTGACTCGAATGGAGAACGTAAAAGGCTCCCTGGTGCTCTTCGCGCACCAGTTTGATCGGTCGATTCCGCAGCCGAAGAAATCCGTTGGTCCGTTTGCGGAGGCGATCCGGTTGGCGTTGGCCGTCCCCGGGCTCACTTTGACGGGTTTAGCGGAGCGGATCATTATTGAAACGCAAAGCGCGTCAAAAGGAGAGCAATCGCCGATCTTTGCCATCAATACACTTCGACAAATTCTAACCTTACGGGAACCGCCGCCCCCGCCGCCGGTGGTGGTAGCGCGGGTGGAACCGGCCAAAACGACTCCGCCAGAGTTGAAGGCGGGAGAGTTGCGGGAGTTGAAGAAAGATCTTCAGGCCTACACCTGGATTCCGCCGGGCGAGGCGGCGTTGGGATGCGTCGCCTCCGATAGCGAATGTGAGGTGGCGGAAAAGGCGGTGAACCGGCGAATCAGCGTGAAAGCTGGCTTTTGGTTGACCCGAGGCGAAGTTTCGATCCGGGCCTATGAACGGTTCGCACGGCAGACGTCCCATCCGTTGCCGCGACGTTCCCAGACGAACGCGGAAGGGCAGCAGGCGGCGAATCCGGTGGCGGGAGTGTCGTGGGACGACGCCCAAAAGTATTGCGCATGGGCGGGAGGGCGGCTGCCGACGTTCTCCGAGTGGGAATACGCGGCGCGCGGGGGGCTGGAGGGATCGATCTACCCGTGGGGCAATCAGATCAACCATGATCGAGCGAACTATCACGGGCGCGATAAGAAGCTGCGCGACCGATGGGATGAAAGTAACTCAGCTCCGGGCGCGTCTTTTGATCCGAATGGATATAACTTATTTGATGTCGTCGGGAACGTGCGGGAGTGGGTGGCCGAGGACGCCCTTTACCCGGTGAATCCGGTTTCGCCGCCCGGCCCCAGCGCGGCCGGGGTCCACTATCTGCGAGGCGGCGATTTTGCGGGATCGTTGAAATCGCTGCGGTTGTCGGCTTTTGATACCCGTCCGGCGAATGAACGGGACAATCGGAGCGGTTTTCGGTGTGTCCTCGAGCAATGGCCAGTTTCGGATTGATTGTCGTATACTCTGGCTAACTGCTTTGCGGCATTTTCCGTTGGATTCCGCGTTGGAGTGTGAAGGTCAGGTATTTTCTTATTGAGCCTCAGGAGTTGTCGGATGAGTCGAGCTTTCATCGTTCCTTTATTGGGCCTGGTTGTGAGGTTCGTTGCGAGCGCGCAAGCACCTGGCACGATCACCACCGTCGCCGGCAATGGGATTCTCGGAGCGGGAGGGGACGGGGGACCGGCTTTGAACGCGTCCTTCAATAAGCCGTTCGGGCTAACCACCGTAACCGAAGCCAACGGCTCGATTTCGCTTTACCTCTCAGATACCTTCAACAATCGATTACGTAAGATCACTGCCGATGGAAGGGTGGCGGCGTTCGCCGGGAGTGCGGCTCCAGGGTTTGCCGGAGACGGGGGACTAGCCACGGCAGCGTCTTTGAACATCAATACTTCGACCGCTATCGGGCCGAGCGGTGAGGTCTACATTGCTGACTTCAATAATCAGCGAATCCGGAAAGTAGACGCTGGCGGCCGAATTTCGACCTTCGCAGGCGTGGGGACTAGCGGCTTCGCTGGTGACAACGGCCCCGCGGCTCAAGCACGATTTGCACAGCCGATGGGAATCGCCTTTGGCCCCGACGGATCTCTCTACGTGGCGGACCGAGACAATCACAGGCTTCGAAAGATCGACTCTTACGGCACCATCACCACCATCGTGGGCAACGGGACGGCGGCCTTTTCCGGAGACGGCGGACCGGCGGCGCAGGCGCAACTGAGCTTTCCTACGGGCGTTTTCGTCGGCCCGAACGGGATTTATATCGCTGACTGGGGAAATGCGCGGATCCGCCGGATTGACCCGCAAGGGAACATGTCGACGGTTGCCGGCAACGGAGTGATCGGTTATTCGGGAGACCGTGGACCGGCGGTTGCGGCGACGCTCAACGAGCCCAGGAACATTGTAGTCGCCGGTGGGGCTTTGTTCATTGCGGACTCGGGAAACCACCGAATTCGGCGCGTGACGCTGGCCGACGGCACCATCAACACGTTTGCGGGGACTGGGACGGCCGGTTTTTCTGGAGACAGCGGACCAGCGGCTTCGGCCCAACTGAGTTTTCCTCAAGCCATCAGCTTCGGTAGCGATGGAGCGTTGTATATCGCCGACACGGACAACAATCGTGTCCGCCGAGTAATCGGCGCGCTTGAGGCGGGTGGTTCTTCGCTGGGGTTGTCCAGCCCACAGCTGACCACGACGGCTCCGGCCGGTGCGGCGGCGCTACCGGCGTATTCGATCGGAGTGACTTCATCGGATGCGGCGCTGAGTTTTTCCGCCGCGGCGAAGACGACTTCGGGCGGCAATTGGCTGAGCGTAGCGACACCGGCAACCGTCACTCCCGCGGCATTGGCCGTAGTTATCGATCCTTCGGGACTGGCGCCGGGCAACTATTCGGGTTCAGTGACAGTGACGGCGCTTTCAGCGGGAAACGGGCCGCAGGAGTTGTCGGTAAGATTACTGGTCGCGCCTGCCGCCGCGCAGTCGGCAGCCGACGGCGGAACGATTATCACGGTGGCGGGAACCGGAGTCCGCGGTTTTTCAGGCGACGGGGGAGCGGCAACCGCGGCGGCGTTGAATCAGCCACACGGGATTACGGTTGGCGTACTGCCGGACTTTAGCGTAAATCTCTTTCTTTCAGACACGTTCAACCACCGGATCCGCCGAGTAAACCTGGATACCGGACAAATCGATACAGTAGCGGGACGGGGATTGGCGGGCTATCAACTCGAGACGGAGGGGGCGCTGGCGACGGTAGCGACGCTGAACATTCCAGCGGGCGTAGCCTTGAGTGCGGAGGGCGAAATATTTGTCGCCGACCTGAACAACAATCGGTTGCGGCGCGTGGATCGGGTGAATCGGATCACGACCTATGCGGGAACCGGGGCACCGGGGTATACAGGGGAAGGAAACGCCATCGAAAAAAACCTTTTCCTGCCCATTTCCGTGGTGAGCGCGCCTGACGGGAGCCGATATGTCGTGGACCGGAACAACCATCGGGTACGGCGGATCGACCAGAACGGGACTATTTCCACAGTGGCGGGGAGCGGGGAATCAGGTTTTGGAGGCGACGGCGGCCCGGCGACCGAGGCGCGACTGAGTTATCCGACGGGATTGGCGCTGGGATTGGACGGCTCCCTCTATGTTGCCGACTGGCTGAATCATAGGATTCGTCAGGTCGACCCCAACGGAATCATCCGAACAGTTGCAGGCACAGGGGTGGCTGGTTTTACGGGCGATGGGCCGGCCTTGGAAAGCCAATTGAATGAACCGCTAGCCCTGGCGCTGACTGGAAACTTCCTTTACTTCACCGATTCGAAGAACCATCGGTTGCGTCGGCTGGACCTAGCCGATGGAACCTTAACGACCGTGGCCGGAACGGGAACACCCGGTTTCGCCGGGGACAGCGGTCCGGCGCTTCGAGCAAGGCTGAACACGCCTCAGGCGATTGCGGTGGGCCCCGATGGCAGCGTTTACGTTGCCGATACGGGAAACGACCGGGTTCGGCGGATCATCTTTTCTAATCCGGCCGCGGTTACGGAGGCTTCCCGGCTTCAATTATCCAGCGCGCAGGTTGCGTTTGCAGGCGTAGCTGGCCAAGCGGGCCTTACGTCGCAGACCATTGCTTTGACCAGTACCGGCGCGCAACTGGAATTTTCGGGGGTCGCGGCAGGAGCCCCGAGTTGGTTGCGTTTGGGTTCGTCGAGCGGGCGGACGCCGGCTAATTTGATTCTGTCGGCGTCGGCCGAGGGGTTGGTGGCGGGAACCTACAGGGTCACCGTGACCTTCACGTCTGCCACCGCGGCCAACTCGGCGCAATCGCTGCAGGTCGTTTTCACAGTGGCGGCACCGCCGACCGTTTTGACCGCGTCACCGGACAGCGTGGAATTCTCGGCAGTGCAAGGAGCCGGGGACCCGGTCGCACAAGTAGTGCGCGTTACGGCGTCGCGAGCCGCGGCGGGTCTGGTGATTCAGGTTTCCGGCGGGGCTTCATGGGTCCAAGTGGAGCGGACCGCGGGAGCCGAGCCATGGGAATTGACGATTCGCTGCCGACCAACGGGATTGGCGGCGGGATTCTACGCCACCACAATTTCGGTGACGGGAACCAACGTAGCGGTTCCGCTTTCACTCCCCATCACGTTGCGGGTGAACCCGGCGCCGGTGGCGGTGATGCTCGCGTTTGACCCACCTTCGCTGCAATTCCGAGCGCTGACAGAGAGTGCGCCGCCCGCATCCCAAAGGGTGCAATTGGCGACGACGGCAGGGACGGCGAGCTACTCGGTTTCGGCGACCTCATTCCGGAACTGGCTCGGGGTATCGACCGTACCGGTCAGCCCGCGGCCGGGCGCACCGGCGACGATTGAAGTGCGAATGAATTCGGTGGACCTGGGTCCGGGGAGCTATGAGGGTGAAATCGCGATTGCCGACGGCGGGGGCGTGCGAGCACGATTTGTGGTGGACCCCAAAAACTAGACACAAAAATGGTTATTGCTTAAGTGTAGGAGGGCATTGAAAATGAAGGAGAATCAATGCCTCGAACACGCAAGAC
>JANXMS010000357.1 GCA_025354525.1 Acidobacteriota bacterium | reverse complement strand
CGCGCGTCGGCTCCGCCTTGTACTCGCCGCCCTGCCAGTCGGGATCGCTCGTGATGGCGTCCATGAGCATCTGCCGCCAGGTGCGGTTCCTCCCCACGATCGCCACCGGCAGGCAGGCCAGCGGCATGAGCGCGTCTCTGTCTTCCAGGGCAGGGAGATCACGCGGGGTTCCCGAGTTCAGCGGTGAAGGCGACTTCGACGCGCTTGCCGGATTGGAGTTGGACGCCGTAGGCGCGGCGGACGACGGCTTGAAGATCGAGCCGGGCGGTGTAGACGGGGAAGCGGTTGACGCCGGCGGCGGCTAGAAGCGTATCGAGTTGGCGAAAGATTTCGCGCATTTCGGCTCCGGCATTGCCGGGCACGGGGTGGCGTGCGTCGTTGGGGATGGCGGTGACGACGGCGGAGCTGATGGAGAACTGGAAAGCGCAGTCGATGAATTGCATGGGCGTTAGTAGGTGAGTAGTCCGCCGTCGACGGTGAGGGTGGAGCCGGTGGTGAAGGACGAGTTGTCGCTGAGGAGAAACGCTACGGCTTCGCCGATTTCCTTAGGCGTGCCTCGGCGGCCCGCGGGGGTTTTGCGAGGGTAGCGGCTGGGGGCTCTATCAGTGTTCGCGGGAGTTAGTATATCGCCGGGGGCGACAGCGTTGACGCGGATCTGGTGGGCGGCCAGTTCGAGCGCCATGGCCTGCGTCAGAGCGACCAGGGCGGCTTTCGAAGCGCAATAGATGCTGGCGTTTTCCTGAGCGGCGAAGGCGCCGACGCTGGCTATGTTGACAATGGCACCGGGATGGCCGCGTTCGACGGCGCGGCGGGCGAACGATTGCGAGCAGTAGATGGGGCCCTTCAGATTAGTTGCCAGGATATCTTCGATTGTGGCGGGATCGACGGTGAGAAACGGGGCGAGGGCGATGGGGCCGGTGAGGCCGGCGTTGTTGACGAGACCATCGAGGCGACCCCAACGGAGGAGGACTTTGGCGGTTTCGGCGTCGACTTGGACGGGGTCGCGGACGTCGCAGTTTTCGGGTTGGAAGATTTCGACTTTTGCACCGTAGCGGCGTAGGACGTCCGTGATGCCGGCTCCGATGCCGGTGGCTCCGCCGGTGACGATGTAGACGCGATTTTCAAGCATGGTTGCAGTATGCGGCCAAGTCGGCTGCTGCGGCGGCTTCGAGCGAAGCGGCATTCTTGGCACCACGGGCGGTGACGAGGCAGACGATGAGGCCCAAGGCGGTGGCCGATAGCCAGCCGGCGAGGGCAGGCTTGGCGAAGCTGTCTTCTTCGCCGAGGAGCCGATCCTGCGCGGCCCAGATGGCTTCGTCGGTGACGGCGAGGCCGCTGATGCATGCTTGGCTCGAAACGGGAGTGGCTTTTGTGAGGCCCTGTTGCCAGGCGGCGACGACGGTGGGCTGGTCGGCGTGGACCCTCGTGCGCACGCCGAGGCGGGCGAAGCGGCCGCTTCCGCCGACGGGTAGGAAGACGTGTTGCAGCGCAACGGCGAGTTCAACGGCGATGGCTTCGACGCCTTGTCTGCCGATGGGGCAGTAACGAAACGCGGAGACGATCAGCGGCACTTCGTACTCTTGCTGCCAGTGTTCGAGTTCGGCGAAGACGGTTGAAGCCGGGGATGCGGACGACGGTGGCACCGAGGGCGCGCATCCGGATGAGCTTGCCGGCGGGGGCTGCGTAGGGGGCGAGGACGAACAGCGGGGAGCGAGTTCGCGTTGGATGATCCGGGTGGGATTGATGAATTCGAGCTTGAAGGAGAGGGCCGGGACGAGCGGGGTGTTTCCTTCGCCGAGACCGATCATAGGATGAGATCGCCTTGTCCGACCATGCGTGGGGTGAAGCCCTTGTTGAGTTGGGCGATGGCGGTATCGATGTGGCGTTGGCCGAAGCGCAGCGTGAACATGCCGTGGGCTGGCATGAGCGCTTCGACGCCGAGGCCGGCGAGATTGGGGAGGTCAGAGCGGTAGCCGGAAAGCTCGGATCCTTCGACGTTGATCAGGCCGAGGACGCCGCCGTAAAACACGACATCGGCGGAGAACATGGTGCGGCGACCGTCGAGATCGCAAAGGAATACGTGGCTGTCGGGGGAGTGGCCGCGGACGTGGATGGGCCGCAGGGTGAGGCCGCAGACGTCGAAAGGAACCTGGTCAGTGTAAGTCGATTCGACCGGGCACGGCAGGAGGCGGAGGTCCGGTGGGTAGCCGCCCATGGCGCGGGTGGCGGTGAGCCCGCAGGCGTCTTCGTCGCCGGTCTCGACGGTTCGGCGAGCTTGTGTGGAGGTGATGACCGGCCACCCGAGTGAGGCGGCTAGCTGGGGCAGGCCGCAGACGTGGTCTGGATGGGCGTGGGTCAACACGATGGCGCCGCGCGAAAGATCGGCAAATTCGGCGTGGAGATTGGCGAGCACCCAGTCCTGTTTCAGGCCGCTGCCGGCGTCGAGGAGGACGATTCCGTGTGGCGCGCGGAGGGCATAGATGTGGCAGTCGTAGCGGCTGCTGAGACCGAACTGGCCGCTGCCTACGACGTAAATGGAGTCCGATATGCGCATGGATTTAGCGCTTTGCTTCGGCGGCGAGCGGGATCACCGTGTCGCCAAAGGAGACCGGCGGCAGCTCTCGACGGAGGGCGATGAGGCCATCGGCGGGAGCGAGGGTGACGCCAAGATGGTCGACGATGTGGCCGAGGGGCTGGCCGGTCAGGACGGGTTCGAGGAGTTCAACGGAGGGCATTCAAAAGCCTTCGGCGGTGGCGATAACGCCTTCGTCGGTTTGCAGGCGCAGGGGTGGTGGCAGGATGTTGCGATGACGGAGCAGGTTGGTGATGCCGCGTCGGATCATCAGCAGGTCGGCGGAAATGGTGCGGCCGGGTTCGATAATTGGGTGGCCGCAGATGACTGGCGCGCCGAAGGCTTCGGCGGCTTCGAAGCCCACCATGGAGGGCACGGCGAAGCGGCCGCCGCCGCGGTGGAAGTCGAGATAGAAATCGGCGAGGGGGAGGAAGGTGGTGTCGAAGGCCCAAGCGAGGCGCTCGGTGGGTGAGCCGTCGGGACGGCCGGGGTAGTTGACGATGAGCACGGCGACTACGGTGCCGTGCAACGAAGTTGGGTCGAGCGCTTCGCAGGTTTCGAAGAGGGTGCGGACGCCTTCGGAGACGACCAGGGTTGGGCCGGGGGAGGACCCGCGAACGACGATGGACGGCAGGGGAATTCCTTCGCGAATTCTGTGTAGGCCGGGGGCGCTGGGCAGCATCGGAATTCGTACAATAACATTTTGGGCTAGGGGGCAATGACGTTGCAGCAGAAAGCTTGGGAGTCGGCGGAGAAGGGTTGTGGGTGGTTGCTCGCGCAACTGCGGCCGGACGGGTCGTTTCGCGGCGGGGACGACCTGCGCGCTTATTACAAGACGCCCGCGGCGCTGTTGGCGCACGGGCGAACGGTTGAGGCTAGCCGGGTGCTGGACTACGTGGAGGGCCGCTATCTGCGACCCGGTGGCGATCTGGACGGGAGTGGCGTTCCGTGGATCGGGGTCTACCGCACTTATCCGCATGCGTGGATTTGCTGCGCGGCGATGATGAGCGGCCGCTTTGATTTGGCCCGGCAGTTGAGCGGATTTATTGCCGGTTTTCACAACGCGGAATCGGGCGGATTTTTTGCTGACGAAGCGCGGACGACGGAAGAGGTGATGACGACGAGCATGGCCGGGTTGGCGTGTCTGTGGGCCGGGCGTCATGAACTGGCAATAGCGGCGGGTGGTTGGCTTGAGAATTTGTGGAAGGCGCAGCCCGATTTAACGCGGGGGCTTTATACGAGTTGGCGGCAGGGGCTGGTGACGGAGTACTCGGAGGCCGACGCTGGCGGCTGCCTAGTGGATGCTAGGAAGGCTCGGCAATGGTACTTCCAATACGGCATCAGCGCCGCGTTGCTGAGCGCTTTGGCGGGAACGACGGGGGACGCGCGTTGGCTCGAACTGGCGCGGCAGTTTTTGCACGCGAGCGCCCACTGTGGGGCGGACCGCTATCAGACGCCGCAGAGCGGGAAGATCGGTTGGGGGGCGGCATGGACGTATCGGCTTTCGCGTGCGCCGGAGGACTTGGCGCTGGTAGAGCAGGTGGTGGCGGGGTTGTGCGCTTTGCAAAACGACGATGGGTCGTGGCTGGCGACCGGGGTGTACGGTGGGGCGGAGGCTGCTGCTGCTGATAGCGTGACGCTTGATGTAACCTCAGAGTTCGTGACGCTCCAGTCTTTTATGGGGCTGGCTTTTATGGGACTGGTGCCGGGTGTCTAATCCATTTGAAAATAAAGTGAAGAAGTTGCTGGCGGCGGGAGGGACTGCTTGGGGGTCCGCCACGATGGGGCCGACTCCGCTGGCTGCCAAATTGACGGCGACGACGGGGGTCGATTGGGTCTGGATTGATACTGAGCATGCGAGCTATGGTTCGGAGTCGATCGAGCTGTTGCCGCCGTTGATTCGGCAGTCGGGCTCGATGCCGATGGTCCGGATCGCGGGGCTGGATCCGAGCTTGATGAAGAAGGCGCTCGACATTGGGGCGCAGGCGGTGATGATCCCGCAGATTGACAACGCGGAGCAGGCGCGGTTGGCGGTTCAGTATGCGAAGTATCCGCCGATGGGGACGCGTGGGGTGTCGCCGATGTGGACGTTCTACAACGACATCGAGTGGAAAGACTACCTGCGTTTTGCGAACGACGATACGTTGATCGTGGTGCAGGTGGAGTCGCCTTCGGCGGTGGAGCAAGTGGAGGCGATCGCGCAGGTGGAAGGCGTGGATGTCGTTCTGGCCGGGCCGATGGATCTTTCGGCGGCGTTGGGGCATATCGGCGAAATTGAGCACCCGGAAGTGCAGAAGTTTTTGGCCGAGTTTCCGGCAAGAGTGACCAAGTACGGCAAGACGGCGGGGATCGCGTTGGGCAGTTATGAGAGTGCCGCGAAGGCTTGGCGGCAGGGTTACCGCTACATCAATTTCGGCAACCTCTACTTCGATGGCGTTCACGGCATTAAGGCGAATCTGGCGAAGCTGAAGGCGTTGGAAAGCGGGGGCACGGCGGCACCCGCGGCGGGCGAGGCGTTCACCGCGTAGCGGCTAGCGAGCCAGGCGACCGGGTTGAATTCCGGTCGCCAAATTGAACGCAGCGCCGACGGCTTCGATGCCGGTGCAGTGGGCTCCGACGAAATTTGCGAGGCTGAATTCGCGAAGTTTGCCGGCCGTCCAGGAGAGCGTTTCGTCGCTCGAATCGAAGAGATGGAAGCCGCCGATGGCCGCATGGATGGGTGCTTGGCGGATTGTGTTCCGCGCCTGTTCGAGGGTGTTGATGATGCCGGAATGGCCCCAGCCAGAGAGGACGACGAGTCCGGCTTCGGTGTCGAAGACGAGGGACATGTCTTCAGGTACGGTGTCTTCGATTTGGCCTTTGGCGGTGACGATGCGGCTGGATCCGCTCCAAATTTCTTTCGGGATACTTGCGGGGGACAGGGCCGGTGAGCCAGATGCCGGGATGGATCTCGGTGGGCTTGTTGATTGAGACGAACTTACCGCCGGAAGCCTCGTAGGCGGGCTTCAGGAGTAGCGTGTCAATGCGTTCTTTGTCGTCGAATTGACTGGCGCGGCGGGGGAGAAAGATTCCTTCGCCGACGTAGCATTTGCCGAGCGCGGGGGCGACCGATTTCCGGAGGGTGATGAGTCCGCCGTTGTGGTCGCCGTGAAAATGGCTGAGCAATATTTCGTCGACGGCGAGATCGACCTTAAGGGTTTTCGCATTCTTGATGACGGTGTCGGACCGCGCGCCGGCGTCGAATAGGATTCGATGTCCGTCGGCTTCGACCATGGCGGCGAAACCCCATTCGCCGATGCCGGGTTCGGCGAGCATCGTGGAGAGAATTCGGATCTGCAACTTCTTCACGCGGCGAAGGGGAGGGCGAATAGTTCCCGACGATTCATCGCCTTATTGTAGGCAATCCCGTTCGTGCGCCAGACTAAGAAGATGTCTTCTAATCCCGTGCTCAGCATCTGTGGAGCCTCGGCCGCCGAGAGCTTGGTGCGCGCTCGGCTCGAACACTTTCCGGAATTGCCGATCAGTTCGCTGGCCTCGGACGACGTCCCGGTTTCAGAGACTTGGGAGGAGGGCTTGGGCTCAGTGGGGATGCTGGTTTTGCTGCATCCGGATGCGATGCCGCCGAAGCCGAATCGCCAGTATTGGGGCAGCATGATCGACTACGCTGGGCCGCAGCCGATTGCATTCGTGCACTGCGGTGCGCGCGAATACCCGGCGGTCTTTGAACGACGGACTTTCTTCCGGTGGCCGGCTGATCAGCGAGCTTTGGAACGTTGGGTGGTGAAGCTGATGCCGCGGTCGGTCGGGACGAACGTGGCTCCGGCGACGGGAGTCGTTTCCGAGGACTTGTGGGCGACGCTGGTAGATCGGCCTGGATGTTTTTTCCTGACGGGCCGTGCCGCCACCGGTAAGAGTCGGATGGCCCAGGCGTTCGCTCATGCGGTGCGCGGCCATTTTCAGTCGTTACTTTGGATCGGCTGCGGGACCCGGTCGACTGAGGCGTTGCAGAATGAAGTTGCGCGGAGGCTACCGTCGGGTCGGACGCTGCTGGTGTTGGACGATTTGCGGGAGCCGTTGGCGCTGCCGGGTTCGCCGCACTCGGTTCTGGTGACGAGTCGAGAGCCGCTGGGGGAGGGCGAGTGGCTCGATTTGGAAGATCGGTATCCGCTGCCGGCGCTTGTTGGGACCGCGATGGAAGAAGCGCTGGGCGTTTGTTTTGCGCCCGACTTTCCGCTGAGCTTGGCACGTGAGATCGCTGACGATCCGGAAGCTTTACCTGGCGATGCGGCGGAGTTGCTCGAGGCTGGGCGTGATCGTTATCGGGCCATCGTCTCGCCGCAACCAACCCAGGCCGTGGCGGCGCGACACTGTGATGCGGTGTTACAGCGATTCCGCCATTGGCGAGCGCAGACGGAGCGCTGCGCCGAGGTGGAGTATGAGTTGGAAGCCGCGCTTGCCTTCGCTTTCACGTGCCGGTGGGAGGACGCCATCGACCTTTGTCGGGCGGCGTCCGACTATTTTGGAGAAACGGGTCGGCAGCCCGACGGCATCGCTATATTGCAGCGACTGCTGGCCGAAGCGGAAGGCCGCGGGGATCGCGTCACGATGACGATCGCGAACGAGAAGCTCTCGTGGGTGATCGACGCCGACGGTGAACCACTGCCGGTTACCCATCCGGGCGACCAGCTCTCTCTGTTCTGATCCCGCTACAATGCAGGGGAATGAAGAAACTAATTCTGCTGGTCGTGCTGCTCGCCGGAGTCTGGCTTCTGCTCCGCTCCTGCGGTGGAGCTACGGAGATTTCGTCGCCGCCGCCACCCGCCATCACGAAGCCGGAAGCGCCCAAGGCCGGGGCCACTTTGAACTCGGTGTTCCCGAAGGGCAGCGGCGATTTCAAGCTCACCTTCACGCAGGAAAAAGAGGGGTTCGCGCAGGCGGAGTGGACGAAGGGCTCTACCAAACTGGCCACCATCGCGATTACCGACACGAACAGCAACCCATCGGCCCGCGACAAATTTCGCGATGCGTCGAGGAGGCTGGCGGGCTTCCCCGCGGCGACCGTGGGCTCGCAAGGAACGGCGGTGCTGGTGGCTGATCGTTTCCAGGTGCAGGTGCGTTCGACCTCGCCGACCTTCAGCGCCGCGGATCGCGACGACTTGGTCGCCCAATGCAATCTCCAGGCGTTGGCAGGAAAGAGGTAGGAGTCCCATGATGATCGATCAACTCGTTGACCAATTGCCCACTTCCGGGCTGACCGTCCGTGCGCTCGAGCTCCTTGATTTTGTGGCTCCGGGGCAGTGGCGGAACATCACCGGTTTTGACAACATGATTCGGCATGTGACCGGCGAGACCGACCCGGGTATTGTTGCGCAGGTTCGGGCCCGGGCGCTGACCCTGTACGGCGACGCCGACCAGGGCTATCAACGCGCGGTTTCGATCTACCAAATGGTCGACTCGGCCGATGCCAAAATCGGGCTCGCCGCGATGGCGCATAAGATTGGCGAGTCGATCAGTCTGCTTTCGTTCCTGTCGAAACTGACGCCGCAGGAAGATAAGGCGCAGACGCTGGATCTGGTGATGAAAGCGGTGGCCGAGGGCGTGGCTTTTTGCTACACCAACGGTTTCCCGGGGGATAGCATCGGCGACTTCATGGGGGCCGTCGCCGCCTATGAGCGAGAGAACTTGATTCGCATGTCAGCTCTCGTCGTTTACGATGGGTTGATTCCGCTGGGCCCGGACTACGGGGGCAAACTCGTCGCCGGGTTGCAGAGCTTTAGCGCCGCGGACATCGAGGGCAACGCGATCTACCAACGGGTGAAGGGCCTGCTGCCCCAGGGCGGGGCACCGTCGTTTGTTCTTAAAAGTGTCGGCGCAATGCAAGGCTACTTGGGCGGGTTCGCGGAGCAGCGAGGCATCAGCCTCGACGGCGTGCTGGGTCGCCTCAGCGGCTTCATCGACTTCAGTGAAAGCAAACTCGACTACTTGGCCGCGATGCTGGACATGAGCACGAACTACATGGAACATACGGGCATTCAGTCAGTTTCCCGCAGTTTGATTGAACGCGCGGTGGGCGAGATTTAGTTCCAGCGATACGCCGCGATTCCGGTTACTTCTCGCACAACCATTTCATTGCCGGCCACGGCAATATGTCCCCATGTCGTCGTGGTTGCAATCTCTTTCGTGTCGAGCCGTTCGAACTTCGCCGGGTTCGCTTTGATCAGCAGGAGTTTGCCGCCTTCGTCGAGGACCAGGATTTTGCCCTTGCGGACCGCCATCGACCAGTACTGGCCATAGGGTACCGTGGTCCATTTCGTCTCGCCGGTCTTTGAAACTTCATAGGCGAACGAATCGATGCGGTGGGTGCTCGTGAAAATCGTGTTGCCGAACGCGATAGTTGGGGACCTCCTGCGACCAGAGCACTTCGCCGATCTCCGGATCCACTCCGTGCAGCTTTGCGCGCGACTGGGCGAGCGCTTGGCGCCGACCGGCCAAGGTGGCCATGGCAGAGGACCCAAAGGCACCGCCTTCCAGGATGCCGCCGTCGATCTGCAGCACTCGCCACAACGTAGCCCCGGTTCGCTTATTCAGCATAAGAAACGAATTGGCGGCCTGGACGAAGATGGCTGGTTTGGGCGTGCTGAAGCGCTTGGGGAAATCGACGCGCCAGCGTACTTTGTTCGCGACGTACAACGTCTCGCCGTCAAAGGCCGAAGTGGCGCGAATCCAATCTCCGCTTTTCTTGGCGAAAAAGGGAACGGATATTTTGCCGGGCCCCGAGGCCCGCCACCGCTCTTGGCCCGTCTTGTGGTCCAGGGCTCGAACAACGTCTGTCTCCACCGAGACGATCGGGCCTGGGAAGCCTTTGTCCAGGTCAACGCGCCATAGGGGATTGAGGCCCGCGAGATTGTCGGCCCACGGCGTCCCTGGCGCTACGCCGGTCCGCTCCGGCCCTGGAAATTGCGGCCATACCTGAGCACCGAGCAAAAGCCAGAGCAGAAAAAGAGAGACGAGTTGAATCAGTTGAAGCGGTGTTTGCTCGAAGCAATTGGCGTTAGAAAATTCGAATGTGGCATCCTCGTAGATTACGCCCATGTCCTTCATTCACGAAGATTTCCTTCTCTCCACCGCCGCGGCCCGGCGTCTCTACCACTCCTACGCCGCTCCTGAACCGATTTTGGATTACCACTGCCATCTCCCGCCGAAGGACATCGCGGAGAACCGCCAGTTTGCCAACCTGTTCGAAATCTGGCTTGAAGGCGACCACTATAAGTGGCGGGCGATGCGGGCGAACGGCGTTGCGGAACGCTTCTGCACCGGAGACGCGACCCCGTACGAAAAATTCGAAGCCTGGGCCCGGACTGTGCCGCACACGCTGCGTAATCCGCTCTTCCACTGGACTCACCTCGAGCTGAAACGCTACTTCGGCATCGACGAACTGCTCGACGAAAGCACGGCCCGATCCATCTGGGACCGCGCGAATGAGCAGCTTGCCACGGATAGCCTTCGTGTCCACGGCATCTTCGAAAAGTTCAAGGTCCGCGCGACTTGCACGACCGACGATCCGACCGACGATCTTCGCTACCATCAGCAGATCGCGGCCTCCGGCTTGGCCACGAAAGTCTTTCCGACGTTCCGGCCGGACAAGGCGTTGAACGTCCATCTGCCCGAACTGTTTCTACCTTGGCTCGGCAAACTGGCTGCGGCATCCAATATCGACATCAGCACTTTTTCACGTTTTCTCGACGCGATCAAGAGCCGACACGATTTCTTCCATTCGCTGGGCGGTCGGCTGTCCGATCACGGTCTGAACCACTGCTACGCCGATTTCTGCAGCGATGACGATGCTGCTTCCATCTTCGATCGGGCGCTGCATGGCCAGGCCGCTTCGCCGGAGGAACAGGGGCAGTTCGCTTCGTACCTGATGCTGTACTTCGGCCGCCTGGACGCCGCGAAGGGCTGGACGAAGCAACTCCATCTGGGGGCTCGCCGCAATAACAGCACGCGGCTGTTCCGTACGATCGGCCCGGATGCCGGCTTTGACTCGATGGGCGACTGGTCCCAGGCTGACGCTCTCGGTGCGTACCTTGACCGTCTCGATCAGGACAACGCTTTGCCGCGGACGATCATCTACAACGTCAACCCGGTGGACAACTACGCCTTTGCCAGCATGATTGGAAACTTCCAAGACGGCACGATTGCGGGAAAGGTGCAGTTCGGCAGCGCCTGGTGGTTCGTCGATCAGAAAGAGGGCATGGAGATGCAACTCAACGCGCTTTCGAACTGCGGTTTGCTGTCGCGTTTCGTTGGTATGCTGACGGACTCGCGGTCGTTCTTGTCCTACCCGCGGCATGAGTATTTCCGCCGCACGCTGTGCAATTTATTGGGGACGGATATGGAGAATGGCCTGCTGCCGGACAACGACGAATGGGTCGGCGGCATGGTCCGGAACATCTGCTACGCGAACGCGAGCCAGTACCTGAACCTTGGGGTTTAGGTCACTGGCCCTGGGTTGAAGGGCGAAAGATAATTGTGCAGGCCCCAGTGGTCGGCCCAAGTTTTCTTGCGCCCGCTGGCCACGTCGCGGATGAGATGGAACAGCTCCCAGCCGACGCTTTCGATGGTGGCGTGGCCGGTGGCGATTCTTCCAGCGTCGAGGTCGATCAGATCCGGCCATTTTTCGGCCAGCGTGGTTTTGCTGGAGATCTTGATGACGGGCACCATGGCGAGGCCGTAAGGCGTGCCTTCGCCGGTCGTGAAGACGTGCATGTTCATGTGCGCGGCCAACTGTTGCGTGCCGCAGATGAAGTCGCTCGCTGGCGTTGCGGCGAAGATCAGGCCGCGTTCGGTGGGCACTTCGCCGTGGGTGGTCACTTGGCGGAGTGCGGAAGTTCCGGACTTCGCCACCGACCCGAGCGCTTTTTCGACGACGTTCGACAGGCCGCCGCGTTTGTTGCCGGGGGTTGGATTCGCGGACCGGTCGGCGCGCCCGAGGGCCAGGTAGTCGTCGTACCAAGCCATCTCTCGGATCAACGCGCGGGCGACATCCGGCGTGGCGCAGCGCGGCGTCAGCAGGTGGACCGCGTCGCGGACCTCGGTGACCTCGCTGAACATGACGGTGGCTCCGGCGCGGACTAACAGGTCGGCCGCGAAGCCGACGGCTGGGTTACACGTCACGCCGGAAAACGCATCGCTGCCGCCGCACTGGACGCCGACCACCAAATCCGACGCGGGGCAGGGAACTCGCCGCCGTTCGTTCAATACGCGCAGTCGCTTTTCGGCGGCTTCGCAGAGGCGGGCTACGGTCGCCGCGAAGCCCAAGTTATCTTGCAGCCGGATCACCTGATCGGCCATCTGCAAGCCGGGCAGAGTGAGCCGGACCGGTTGCAGCTTTTCGCAGCCTAGGCTGACCACGAGGGTATCGGCGCCGAAGTTCGGGTGCAGGGCGAGGTTGCGAATGGTACGGATCGGCACGGCGGCGCCGGGCGCGTCAATGGCCACGCCGCAGCCGTAGGAGTGAGTCACGGCCACGACGTCATCGACGTTGGGGTAGCGCGGCAGAATCTCGGCTTTGATCTTGCGCACGGCGTAGTCGACGGTGGGCGCGACGCATTGCACGGTGGTCGTGATGCCGAGAATGTTTTTGGTGGCGGCCGTGCCATCGGCGTTGCGATAGCCGTCAAACGTGTAGCCCGGCAGCGGAGAGGCGGCGGGCGGAGGGGAGGTGGCCAGGAGTAGATCGGCCAGCGCGGGGGGAATCGGCAGGTCGAGGCAGTCTTCGCGAACCCAGGAGCCGGCGGCGAGATCGCGCGTGGCGTGGCCGATCACTTGGCCGTAGCGGACCACTGGATCACCCACCCCGATTGGGGCCAGTGCAATTTTGTGCGACTGCGGGACCGCTTCCGACGAAACGAACCCATTCGGGAATTCCGCACCCGCGGCGACGCCTTCGGGGTTCACAATGATGGCGACGTTGTCGGCCGGGTCGACGCGAATGTAGAGAGGTTCCAAACCGCTCAGTTTATCGCGTCTGGCCGCGGGGATCGCCGCGCTTAATTTGAGCGCGGCGTCGACCGGAAGCCAGCTTGGCCTTCGCCTTGGCTTTGGCTTCTTCAGAAATCTGAATATTGTTGACGACCCGCGTTGCCCCGGCCGTCTTCGCCATCCTTGTCATCGCGCCCTTGTGTTGGATGACGCTTGCCTTTCCTTCGATGGTCGCGGCGCCGTTGCTGACCTTGAACGTAAACCCATTTCGCGCCATTTTCGACTTCGCGAGCTTGGCCTTCAGCGCTTGGTCAATCTGGGCGTCGGTGAGCTTCGGTGCGGGGGGCGCGGTCCGCTTGTGCGATTGAGGGCCATGCGGAGTAACCTCTGCGAATAGGCCGAACGAGAGCCCCAGGATGATAGCGATGAAGCGCATGTGAAATCGTAGTGCGGCATTCTCGCCAAACTTCTCATAAACTGGAGTTGGTTCCATGCGCCTACTGTCGTTCCTGCTCCTCGCTGTTCTCGCTTCGGCGGCCGACCCGAAGGTTACGTTCAATCGCGATGTTCGTCCCATCCTTTCGGACAAATGCTTCCATTGCCACGGGGCCGATGCCAAAGCCAAAGGCGTCCCCCTGCGCCTGGATGTTGAGGCCTCGGCGAGGCAGGCGGTGGCTGCGGGCAAGCTCATCGCTCGCATCTCGACAGACAAGAAAGGCCAGCAGATGCCTCCGCCCTACTCCGGCCTTTCGCTCACGGCCAAAGAGAAAGAGGTTCTAACCGCCTGGGTCGCCCAGGGTGCCGAATGGCAGGCTCATTGGAGCTTTGTTCCGCCGCAAGCCCCCATCGGCCCTGCGAGTATCGACCATTTCGTTCGCGCGCGGCTCGCCACAGAAGGGCTGGATCTTCGCCCGGAAGCGACGAAGGAAACGTTGGCTCGCCGCGTTTCGATCGACATCACGGGTTTGCCGCCGACCCCGCAAGTGACGGCGGCCTTTGTAAAGGACGCTTCGCCTAAGGCCTACGAAACGCTTGTTGATCGCCTGCTCGCCTCTCCGCGCTTCGGTGAGCGAATGGCCGCCCGTTGGCTCGACGCCGCCCGTTACGCCGATACCAACGGCTATCAATATGACGGCGAACGCGTGATGTGGCGGTGGCGAGACTACGTCATCGAAAGCTTTAACAAAAACAAGCCGTTCCACCAATTTACGCTCGAGCAATTGGCGGGCGACATGCTGCCGAATGCGACCTTCGAGCAGCGCTTGGCCACCGGCTTCAATCGTAACCATCGGGGCAATACTGAAGACGGTATCGTGCCCGAAGAGTATGCCGTCGAATACGTCATTGACCGGGTGGAGACGACCGGTGCCGTGTTCCTCGGGCTCACGTTGGGCTGCGCCCGTTGCCACAACCACAAGTACGACCCGCTGACCCAGAAAGAGTTCTACCAGCTTTACTCGTACTTCAACAACGTGCCCGAACTCGGCCGCGCGATGAAGTACGGCAATTCGCCGCCGCTGATGCCGGCTCCGACGGCGGCTCAGCAGAACGATCTGGCGGTGCTCGATGAGAAAACTGCCACGCAGGAAAAATGGTTCGTCGCTCGTACTTCGCAAATCGACGCCGCCCGGCGAGCCTGGGAGGCGAACATGCCCAGTCAGCCCTGGGCACCCCTTAGCATGCGGAACGCCGAGTTCTTCGTAGCCGAGCCGCCGCAGAGTTTCGACGGTTTGAAGGTGGTCGCCGACGAGAAAGCCGGCAAGTTCGATATCGACGATCTTTGGTCGGTCTCGGCCTGGGTCGATGGCTCTGGTGCCGTGCTAACGCGCATGGCCGGGGATCGGACAGAGGGCCGCGGCTATGGCCTTCATGTCAAAGACGGCAAAGTATTTTTCCATATTACGAGCAACTGGGCCGACGACGGACTGCGGCTGGAGTCCGTCAAAACACTCGCTCCTGGTCGACTCCACCATGTTGCTGTCACCTACACCGGCTCCCGTATGGCGGAGGGCGTGCGCGTCTATATCGACGGTGAACTGGCCGAAACAAAGACGCTGCTGGATACGCTCTACCGCCCGTTCCGCAACGCTGGCGGCGTCTTCAAAGAGCCGCTCCGGCTTGGTGGCGGCGCGGGCAAAGCACAGCAGTTCAAAGGAACGCTCGACGACATCCGGCTTTACTCCCGCGTCCTGACGGCGGAAGAGGTGGCCATGCTGGGCGTTGGCCAACCGCTCTCTGCACTCGCTAACAAAAAACGAACCCACGCGGAACAGCGCCAAGTGGAGCTCTACTATCTGGAGTCCGCTGCCGCGCCGGAGATTCGAGAAGCGTGGCAGGCGTTGTCGGTACTCCGAGAGCAGCGCGAAAAGCTGGAACGGACGTTTCCGACGGTCATGGTCATGGCCGAATCGGCTAAACGCAAGCCGACGCATCTGCTCATCCGCGGCCAATACGACAAGCCAGGTGACCTCGTCGAACCCGGGCTGCCGGCGTTCCTGCCCCAACTTCCGGCCACCGACCGCCTCGGCTTCGCTAAGTGGGTGATCGACCCGGCGAATCCCCTCCTCGCCCGCGTGACGATGAACCGTTTCTGGCAAAGTTACTTCGGTACTGCCATCGTCAAAACCACCGAAGACTTCGGCCTGCAAGGCGAATGGCCCTCGCATCCCGAACTGCTCGACTGGCTGGCGACCGAGTTTGTTCGCAGCGGTTGGGATACGAAGGCGATGCAGAAACTCATCGTCATGAGCGCCGCCTATCGGCAGTCCTCGCAGGCCACCCCGGAGCTGATTCAGCGCGACCCGGAGAACCGGTTGATCTCACGCGGGCCCCGCGTCCGCATGCCCGCGGAGATGATCCGTGACTCGGCGCTTGCCTCAGCTGGTCTGCTCCATGAGCAACTCGGCGGCCCGTCCGTGAAGCCCTATCAACCCAACGGCCTTTGGAAAGAGGTCGTCATGCAGGACTTCGACTACGACCAGGCCAAGGGGCCCGATCTTTACCGCCGCAGTCTATATACGTTCTGGAAACGGACCTCCGCGCCGCCGATGATGATGAACTTCGACGCCTCTCAGCGTGAGGCCTGTACCGTACGGGAAAACCGAACGAACACCCCTTTGCAGGCGCTGAATCTGATGAACGACGTGACGTTCGTTGAAGCCGCCCGCTTCATCGGTCAGCGCATGATGCAGGAAGGGGGCACCGGCGCGGAGAGCCGCTTGCGCCATGGGTTTCGGCTTGTCCTCGGTCGTCTCCCGAAGCCCGCTGAACTTAAAATCCTGCGCAACAGCCTGAACTACCACCTCGACTATTTCGCTGATAAGCCGGCCGAAGCCAAGTCGATTCTCTGGCAGGGCGACACCCGGTCCGCGGACCTGCCCGAACGCGAACTCGCCGCTTATCAGGCCGTCGCCAGCTTGCTCCTCAACACCGACGAGTTCGTCACCAAGGATTAATCGTCATGCAACGCCGACAGTTTCTCGCCGCCCTCACCTCCCTGTTTGCGCAGAACGGCAACGCCGCCCCCACCCTGCACCACGCGCCGAAAGCCAAGCGGGTAATCACGCTGTTCCAGCACGGCGGTCCGTCGCAGCTTGATCTTTTCGACTATAAGTCCAACCTCGCCAAGGTCAACGGCGAAGAGCTTCCAGAGTCGATCCGCATGGGGCAACGCCTCACCGGCATGACCGCTTATCAGGCCAAGTTTCCCACCGCCGCCAGCATCTTCAAGTTCGCGCAGCACGGCGGGTCCGGAGCGTGGTTCAGCGAACTGCTTCCGCACATGGCCAAGCACGCCGACCAGTGGACGATCATGAAGTCGCTGTCGACCGAACAAATTAACCACGACCCGGCGGTGACCTTCTTCCAGACCGGCTTCCAACTCGCCGGCCGCCCGTCGATCGGCTCCTGGATTTCCTACGGCCTTGGCAGCGAAAACCAGGACTTGCCGGCCTTCATCGTGATGATCTCCCAAGGCCGGGGCAATTCCCAGGCGCTGGCGGACCGCATGTGGGGCTCCGGTTTCATCCCCACCAACCACCAAGGCGTTAAGTTCCGCGGGGGCAAGGACCCCGTTCTCTACCTCAGTAATCCGGAAGGCTATAGCCGCGCAGCCCGCCGTCATTTCCTCGACGACCTCGGCCAACTCAATCAACTGAAGCTCGACGAATACCAGGATCCGGAAATCGCGACGCGGATCGCGCAGTACGAAATGGCGTTCCGGATGCAGGCTTCGGTCCCTGAGCTAGCCGACTTTTCGAAGGAGCCCGAGTCGACGTTTGAACTCTACGGTCCCGAGTCCCGCAAGCCGGGGACCTATGCCGCCAACTGCATTCTCGCTCGTCGACTGGCGGAGCGCGGGGTCCGCTTCATTCAGCTTTTCCATCGCGGTTGGGATCAGCATGGCAGCCTGCCGAAACAGATCCGGTGGCAATGCGAAGATACCGACCAGCCCTCCGCCGCGCTGATCACGGACCTGAAGCAACGCGGTCTGCTCGACGATACGATCGTCCTCTGGGGCGGGGAATTTGGCCGTACAGTTTACTCCCAGGGCACTCTGACAGCGACCGACTACGGCCGCGACCACCACCCGCGGTGCTTCACGATGCTTGCCGCCGGCGGTGGATTCAAGCCCGGCATTTCCTACGGCGAGACCGATGACTATAGCTACAACGTGGCGAAAGACCCGATGGACGTCCACGACCTCCATGCCACCCTGATGCACAATCTTGGCGTTGATCACACCAAGTTGACGTTCAAATTTCAGGGTCGCCACTACCGGCTTACCGATGTTCACGGCCGGGTGATCCGGCCATTGCTCGCTTAGCTTTCTTTGGGCGACTCTTGCATTTCGGCAAGCAGATCGTTCAGGAGCCGCTCAACCTGCCAAAGGTCGACGGTGGTGGGGTAATCCACCAGCAGCTCTTCAGCCTCCTCGGTTTGCCACTCTTGGGTCGTCATATCAATCAATCTCTCTAGTAAGAAACGCGCAAACGGAGGTGAATGTTCCTCACGTCAGAAACAAATATTTTAGGACCGTAGCCGCAAGCAAGCGGTTACAAACTTTACTGCGCGTAAAGACTATCGCCGCAATCGAATAAACCCGAATTGTGGACGAAGATAGTCACTGGAGTAGGTCCCAATTAACTAGTATAGCTCAAAAAACCTTCATCTGTTGTTGATAGTGAAGTATCAAATAATTGCGGGGTCCTGCGCCGCCTCCCGGCACGGTGATAACGTAGTGAATGGTATGAAAGCACTGGTGTTGAAAGAGTATTTGAAACTGGAAGTCGTCGACTTTCCGGAACCGGAACTAGGCCCGGAGGACGTTTTGATCCGCGTTGGAGCCTGCGGCATCTGCGGCAGCGACGTCCACGGTTGGGACGGGAGCACGGGTCGCCGTATTCCTCCGCTGGTGATGGGCCATGAGGCCGCCGGCGCGATTGCGAAGGTCGGCAGCGCCGTCACCGCGTGGAAGGAAGGCGACCGCGTCACGTTCGATTCCACCGTTTCCTGCGGCAAATGCCACTTCTGCCGCGCCGGCCAGGTCAACCTGTGCGACAACCGCATGGTCCTCGGCGTCTCCTGCGGCGACTATCGCCGTCACGGTGCTTTTGCCGAGTTTGTGGCGGTGCCCCAGCACATCCTCTACGGCCTTCCGGATAGCGTGAGCTTCGAGCACGCCGCCTTGATCGAAGCGATTTCGATCGGTGTCCACGCCGTCCGTCTCACCCCGATTGAACTGGGTGACACCGCTGTCGTCGTCGGCGCGGGGATGATCGGTTCACTGACGCTGCAAGCGGCGAAAATCGCTGGCTGCGCGCGAGTCTTTGCGGTCGATACCAACAACGAAAAGCTCGCCATGGCCAAGCGCCTCGGCGCGACGGCAACGTTTAATCCGCTGGAATGCGACGTAGCGGCCGAGATCAAAAAGCTCACCGGCGGTCGCGGTGCCGACGTTGCACTCGAATGCGTCGGGGCCACGGACCCCATTAAGACGGCCATTGCCTGCGTTCGCAAGGGCGGAGCAGTGACCTTGATCGGCAACATTACCCCGAACATCGATCTTCCTCTCCAGCAGGTCGTAACCCGCGAGATTCGGCTCCAGGGCACCTGCGGCTCTTCCGGCGAGTACCCGGCTTGCATCGAACTCCTCGCCAGCGGCATGATCCAGGTAGACCCCATCATTTCTGCGAAAATTTCGCTGGCGGATTCCCCTGCTTACTTCCAGCGCCTCTACGACGGAGAGCCGGGATTGATGAAGGTCCTCGTCCAGCCTTAAAACAAAAGCGAAACCAAATGTTTCACGACAAAGTCATGGCGCCTTCCGCAGGCAGGGGTGCGCCGTGACTTGGGGTCGTCGTCCCCGCTGCTGGTCAGCCGCCGCTACGACGGCATGTTGGCTTTTGGCACGTTTTACGAGCCGAGGCACCTGCTCGGTTTGACGATGGAGAGCGACAGCTAACGCAGCACGCCTGGCGGCGGCACGGCCACGTCCATCCGCAACTCTTTCAGCCGCCGCGTTCGCATCTCGCCCAGCCACTGCCAACTGTATTGCTTCGCCAAGTCAACCGTGGCCGTCGCTGCGGTGCCTTGGTCTCTGGCTTGGGCGAGACGTTCCCCCATTGGGTCCATAATGTACGTCGGATGGTCGTAGCCGCTCGTCACGAGGAACACTCCGTTCTCAATCGCTCTTGCTTTGGCCAACGTTTCGTCGCCGCCCCAGATCGGCATCAGGATCATCTCGGCTCCCTGATTGGCCAACGCGCGGGCCGGTTCCGCGAAGAACACGTCGTAGCAAATCATCAGCCCGACTGTCCCGAAGTCCGTCTTGAATACGGGGAAATGCGTCCCCGGCGTCAGCCCCTTCTCGACCTCCTCCCGGGGCAGATAAACCTTTCGATACTTCCCCGCCAACTCGCCGTTCCGATCAATCAGCACTGCCGTGTTGTACATGACGTGGCCTTCGCGTTCATAAATCCCGGCGACAATATACGATTTCCGAGCCCGCGCCACGGCGCTTAACGCTTTCGTCGTGGGCCCCGGAATCGTCTCTGCAACCTCAAGAATTGTCTTCGGCGTGCCGACGATGCTAATGCCCTCCGGCAGCAGGATCACGTCGGTGTTGGCCGGAACGGACTTGCCAATCGCCGCAATAAACTGGCTGACGCTCTCCTCGCTGCCGCTCGTCTGGCGCGGCCGTAGATTCACAGTCGCGATGTTCACCTTCCGCGCCGCCGGCGGCGAAATAAGTTCCAGCGAAACCTCGTCCCACCACACGGTCCCTTGTGGCGCGTTCGCCAGCAGCAGTTCCACGACGACGGAGGCCGTTCCTGCCGGTGCCTGTGTCTCCGCGCTCAACTCGCTCCACTCGTTTTGATGCCGCGTCCAAGGGATGTAGGCCGGTTCTCCTACGCGCTTGCCGGTCGCGTTCTGCCAATCCAGGCGGGCTACAATCTGCCAGTTCTCCGCCGCCACGCTTTCCGCCTTGTAGAAGGCGCGCATGCGGACCCACGCTCCGCCCTCTAGCCCGCTCACCTGTTTCCGCCACCCTCCGTACGCCGCCACGTTGCTTGCCCCATTGATCGCCAGCGATCCCTGGCCACCTCGACTCACGTGCTGATCGATAAACGTTCGCGGCATCGTCTCCGGTCGGTGGCTCCATGTGGCCCACTCTCCCGGCAGGAACGCGGACTGCTGCAACAGAACCTCCGCGCTCAACGGCATCATCAACAAAGGAAGTAGCCAGATCCGCATACCGTCACTCTACCAATTCGTAAGCGACCCATCCGGCCGCCGCAGCATCGGCGTCAGCGAGTATTTATCTTTGTGATCGCCGATCAATTGAAGCTGTTGCGTATCGACTTCGACACCCAGGCCCGGACGTTCGTTCGGCCACAACTTCCCATTCTTCAAGTCGTAGCTGTGATTTAGATACGGCCACGACCGCGTCCCGCCCATCACCATTTCCATCAGCACGGGCCCGGCGAACGCCGCCGAACAGTGCACCATCGCGGCCTCGGAAATTGGTCCCGTGAAATGCGGAACCAAACCCACGTAGTGCGTCTCACACATCGCCGCGATCTTCTGAAACTCAGTAATACCGCCCACGTTCGGGATCGTCGCCCGCGCGTAGTCGATCAAATGCTGCTCAATCAACTCGTTCCATTCCCACTTCGGCCCGAACTGCTCGCCCACGGCAATCGGCACCTTCACCTGATGCCGCAAAGTCCGGTAAATGCCCGGATTCTCGCTCCGCACGAGATCTTCGACGAAGTATGGCCGTAGCGGCTCAATCTTGTTCGCCAGCGCCACGGCATCCGGCATATCGAGTTCGGTATGGAAGTCGATGCACCAAGCCCCGTCCTTGCCCACGCCTTCGCGGACCTGCTGGCAGAGTTCGTACACTCGGTTTACGGTCTCGAACCGATCCATCACCCCCGCTCGCACATCGGTCGAAATCCGGTAGGCTCGGAACCCCGCGTCGACACACGCTTTGGCGACCTCTTTCGGCGTACCCGGGGCCGGGTAGCCGGTGGAATAGCATTCCACATATTCGCGCGCTTGCCCGCCCAGCAGTTGATACACCGGCACGCCCAGCGCCTTGCCTTTCAAATCCCAAAGCGCCACGTCGAGTGCGCCCAACGCGTGTACTTTCTCCCGACCCGCCGGATAAAAGTAAGACCGGTACATCGACTGCCACAGCCGATCCGTCCGGAACGGATCTTCGCCGATCAGCAGCCCGGCGCACTGCTCCATCGTATCGCCGGCCCCGCCCTCGCCGACGCCAATCAATCCCGAATCGGTCTCCACCAACACGACGTTCGTGCTCTGGTTGAACAGCGGCTGCCGCGTATTCGGCCGCCCGGCGGCGTCGGTCGGAGTCTTGTAGTACCGTATGCGCGTAATCTTTGTCTTCGGAAGCCCGAGGGCGTCTGCGCGGTCGGCCAAAGTGAGTGCGCCGGCGGTGCCGAGGCAAGCGTTAAGAAATGCTCTGCGATTCATGCTTGAGCTAGCATATCTCAGCCCTGCGCCGCTCAAAGCAAAGGGCCCCGAAATAACGGGGCCCTTTGCTGAAATTCTTCGGAGGTGTGTGGTGGCCGGGGAGGGACTTGAACCCCCGACACGCGGATT
>JANXMS010000307.1 GCA_025354525.1 Acidobacteriota bacterium | reverse complement strand
TGGCTTCCACCGCCACCTTAGCTTTCAAAGCCGGCGAGTGAGTCTTGCGTGTTCGAGGCATTGATTCTCCTTCATTTTCAATGCCCTCCTACACTTAAGCAATAACCATTTTTGTGTCTAGTTTTTGGGGTCCACCACATTGCTTTAGCGTGTGGCTATCGGCGACGGTACCGAGACTGGTGACAATGATGGCGACATCGGGTGGGTTCACCCAGACCGAGCAGGTCCAGGTCGGTGCACAGTGGAAGAGGTTTTCCCTCAGTGTGGACCTTCCGTCCTCGACTGAGTCGATTGGATTCGGTTGGGAACAACCAGCAAATTCGATCGTTAAGGCCGTGGGTGCGCAGGTAGATGCGCAGCCGGCGGCTGCGGGATACCGAAAAACAACGTCACGCCATGGCGTGTATTCGAAAGTACGATTTGCAGCCGATTCGTTTTCGCGGGTATCGCGAGGAGTTGACGACAACGGCACAAAACTTAAGCTACTTGCCCGCCTAGCGTAAGGCTCTGCGGCTATTGGACGAACCTTATGCTGACGATTCACGAGATGAAAGAGCGGGAGATCCTGGAAACACCGGTCCTGCTGTTTGACTGCGAACTTCGAAACGGCCAACACCAATATTGGGCCACCCATCAGGTGACGTTTGAGGGCAACCTATACGATGCCCGACTCATAGAACATACTGGCTTCGACATAAGAGCCTACTCTGAGGACGGGATCGACACGTCGGCGAAGGTGAGTGTTGTGCTGGCGAACGCAGATTCGCGTTACTCCCAAGTGGAGCGAGGAGTTGGATTCAAGGGATCGCGATTGACCGCCCGCTTCGTCTTTATCGACTTAGTCAGCGGAGAGGCCGCGACCGAAGCGATTACCATCTTCCGAGGGATCGGCAACTCTCCGGATCAAATTCGTGAGTCTGCACTTCGGGTATCGTTCAACAATCGGCTCAATTTCCAGCGCGTACTGCTTCCGGAGGTGAGGATTCAGAAACGATGCCCCTGGTTGTTTCCGGGTACTCAGGCAAATCGCGTGGAGGCGATAACTGGAGGGCCGCGAGCTAGCCATTCCCCGTTCTTCCGTTGCGGTTACTCTGCCGGCGAGCCGGGCGGGGTCGGGAATCTAAACGGGGCCGAGCCGTTTACGAGTTGCGACTATACCCGAAAGTCTTGTGAAGAGCGAGGAATGTTCAAACAGGACGCCTTAGTTCAGATCACTCGCCGGTTCGGCGCGGTGGAATTTGTGCCGTCGACGACACTGGTTCGGGGTTACGGTGACAAAGGCTATTCGACGAGCGCGGTGCAGAGCAACGAAGCCAAGTATAACGATTTCGTGCCGCTTGTATACGGAACGTGTTGGGTGCAGCCGCCGATCACACTTGCAAGGAATGACGGAAATCTAACTCGGATGGAAGCGCTGCTCGCGATGGGAGAGATCCGCGGAGTACTAAAAGTCGTGGTCAATGATGTTGAGATTCCCCAAGCAGTTGAAGGTACGAACATGACCTCGACCGGTTGGTACCACCTGGTGAGCCGCGGCAACCGAACTGGAGCCTTCAATCTCGATTTCACAGACGGAAATGGAGAGGCGCTGGGCGATCCGTATGGCAGTATGGCGTACCTTTCAATCGTGGTTCCGAATCGGGTTCAAGACGGTCGGTCAATTCCTCGAGTCCAGGTCCTACTGGAAGGAGCGAAGCTACCAACCTATGACGCGGCCGGAGATTTTGTTGCGGATCGATTTACGAACAACCCGGCTTGGGTCATGCTCGATGTGCTCAAGCGGAGTGGGTGGAGGGAGGACGAGATCGATCTGGGCAGTTTCGGGTCTACGGCACTTTATTGTGACGACGAGATCTCGGCGGTTGATTTACATGGAAACCCGGTTATGATTCCGCGCTTCCAATGCAATCTGGCGCTGCGTAGGCGGCGCAGCGCGGCGGATGTTGTGCGAGGGATTCGGAATTGCGCCGGCTTGTTCCTGACGTTCGGAGCGGGGGGGATGCTGCAATTGCGACAGGAATCAACTATCGGGGTGCAACAGGCTCAAGCACTTGAAGGTACAAATTCTCTCTCGCAACTCTTGGGCGGTTGGCCGGCTTACGAATTCGATGAAAGCTCGATTTTGAGAGGAGCGAACGGAGAGCCCAAGCTCAGGATTTTCTCGAGAAGTTCCGCTGATACGCCGAATCGATTTAGCGTCGAGTTTCAAGATTCGTTTAATGAGTATCAACAAGACTCGCTGTCGTTGCTGGATCTGGAGGATGTTGTGACGGCGGGCCAGGAGACAAGCGCTGCGCTGCCCGCGCTTGGACTTGCGAATTTCGATCAGGCGGCGCGAATGACCAAGCTGCAGCTACTGAAAAGCGTGCGTGGGAACGTTTATGTGGAGTTTGATACCTCGGTAAAGGCGATCGGACTAAAGCCCGGAGATCTAGTCACGATGACTTACGACAAGGAAGGAATGAATCGACAGCTCTTTCGTGTCAATCGTATAACTCCTGGGATCAATTTCCGCACCGTTCAAGTGACTTTGCAGTGGCACGACGTGTGGTGGACCCCAAAAACTAGACACAAAAATGGTTATTGCTTAAGTGTAGGAGGGCATTGAAAATGAAGGAGAATCAATGCCTCGAACACGCAAGACTCACTCGCCGGCTTTGAAAGCTAAGGTGGCGGTGGAAG
>JANXMS010000306.1 GCA_025354525.1 Acidobacteriota bacterium | reverse complement strand
AATCCGACGTTGGACAGCATAACAACCCAATAATCGGCTCCGATAACCAACCTCAACTGCAAACAGAGAATCGCACCGACGCAAATGCTTTGCTTTCAACGCCCCTAATCACGGTTTTTGGCTAATTTGGACAACAGTGAGTCCCACTCAAAGAGCAGCGGCATCGGTGTATACATCGTAGTTCGTTTTACTCGCTGCACTCTGCGGAAAGGTCCTAAATAAACAGAAAAACGGCGGCGTAGGACACGCCGCCGTTCGTTCCAGAGTTACCGTTCTTTTAGTTCGTCTCGAAGCGGTCCAGGTTCATCACCTTCGCCCAAGTCTTCACGAAGTCCCGCACGAGCCGCTCCTGGCCGTCCGACGAAGCATAAACCTCCGCCATACTGCGCAGTTCCGAATTCGAACCAAATGCCAGATCCACCGGGGTCGCCGTCCACTTCGCCTTGCCGCTTGCCCGGTCGACGCCCTCGTAAAGGCCCTCGGTCTTCGCCGACTTGCTCCACTGCGTCGACATATCGAGCAAGTTCACGAAGAAGTCGTTGCTCAACGTACCCGGCCGATCCGTGAACACCCCGTGCGCCGCTTGGCCCACATTGGCATTCAACGCCCGCATACCGCCCACCAACACCGTCATTTCCGGCACGGTCAGCGTCAGCAACTTCGCCCGATCCACCAGCATCTCGGCCGGCGAAAGGTTCAGTCCACTGCCGAAGTAGTTTCGGAAGCCGTCCGCTTTCGGTTCAAGCGTAGCGAAGGTGGCCGCGTCGGTCTGCGCTTGTGTTGCATCCCCCCGGCCCGGCGTAAACGGCACCATCACGGTAACGCCCGCTTTCTTCGCGGCCTGCTCGATCGCAGCACCACCACCCAGCACGATCAAGTCGGCCATCGAGACCTTCTTCTTTCCGCCAGAGCTGTTGAATTCCTGCTGAATCCCTTCCAACTTCTGCAACACCTTGGCCAGTTCAACCGGATTGTTTACTGCCCAATCCTTCTGCGGAGCCAAGCGAATCCGCGCCCCATTCGCGCCACCGCGATTGTCGGTGCCGCGGAACGAAGCAGCCGACGCCCAAGCCGTCCGCACGAGTTCCGATCCAGTCAAGCCCGAAGCCAGGATCTTCGTCTTCAACGCCGCAATGTCTTTTGCGTTGACCGGTGCATAGTCAACCTTAGCAATCGGATCCTGCCAAATCAGGTCCTCTTTCGGAACCTCCGCCCCAAAATAGCGGGACTTCGGACCCATGTCGCGATGCGTCAGCTTGAACCAAGCCTTGGCAAAGGCAAGCTGGAACTCGGCCGGGTTCTCCCGAAAGCGCATCGCGATCTTTCGATAGCTTGGGTCAACCTTCAGCGCCAAGTCCGTCGTGAACATAATCGGCGCATGCCGCTTCGACGGGTCGTGCGCGTCCGGCACCGAGGTCGACGCCTTACCGTCCGCCGGAATCCACTGCGTTGCCCCGGCGGGACTCTTCGTCATCACCCACTCAAAAGCAAACAGGTTTTCCAGGTACTCCGAGGTCCACTGGGTAGGGCGAGACGTCCAAGCGCCTTCCAGGCCGCTGGTCACGGTGTCGCCCGCGTTGCCGCTGCCGCAAGCGTTCTTCCATCCCAAGCCCTGCTGTTCAATCCCCGCCGCGGCCGGTTCGGCCCCGACGCACTTGTTCGGAGCGTGCGCCCCATGCGCCTTCCCGAACGAGTGGCCACCAGCGATCAGCGCCAAGGTCTCTTCATCGTTCATCGCCATGCGGCCAAAGGTTTCGCGGATGTCTCGCGCCGCGGCCATCGGATCCGGCTTGCCGTTCGGGCCTTCGGGATTCACGTAGATCAAGCCCATCTGCACGGCGGCCAGCGGGTTCGCCAGCTTGCGGTCGCCACTATAGCGTTCATCAGCCATAAATTTCTTTTCCGGTCCCCAGTAGGTGAGATCCGGTTCCCAGTCGTCCCGGCGTCCCCCGGCAAAGCCGAAGGTTTTGAAGCCCATCGACTCAAGCGAGACATTCCCTGTCAAAACTATCAAATCGCTCCAGGAGAGCTTCTGGCCATATTTCTGTTTCACCGGCCACAGCAGACGCCGGGCTTTATCCAGGTTGCCGTTGTCGGGCCAGCTATTGAGCGGATCGAATCGCTGTTGCGCGCCGCCCGCCCCGCCTCGCCCGTCGGTTACCCGGTACGTACCGGCGCTATGCCAGGCCATGCGGATAAAAAACGGTCCGTAGTTACCGTAGTCCGCTGGCCACCAAGCCTGCTTCGTCGTGAGGACCTTCTGGATATCTTGCTTGACGACTTTGAGGTCGAGGGTGGCAAACGCCTTGGCATAGTTGAAATCGGTGCCCAGTGGGTTGGATTCGACCGACTGCTGCCGTAGGGGGGAAAGGTCGAGTTGGTCGGGCCACCAATTTAAATTGGGCTTGCCCTGCTGAGCGTTGAGCAACGGTACCGCTGCCACCGCAAGAGCGGCCAGCAGCGTCTTCAGATTCATCTTCATGGAATTCTCCTTATCTAAACGAATATTGGTTCCGCCCCAAGTATAGAGCGAGGCACCCCAATTTGTGGCCTATAGCTCCAATAGGTATTTCTTCAACTGGTGCCACCAGACAATCACCCTCCGTGTCGATGCCGATTAACGTGGTGAGGGTGTATTAGCTCAGTTGGAACTACGAGTTACCGACGGTGCGCCCAGGCAATGGCTGGCCGACGACAGCTCGAATCGCAATCGTTACAGGGCACGAATGGCCCGCCGCACTCTTGGCTGACAAAACGGAAGTATTTCCGTAAGGCCGGGCCGATGGCCAACGTCTTCAAAGGGTGCGCTCGAACCCATTGGGCTGGCGCATCGAAGAATTGCGGCGCGTCGCGGAAGAAAATCCCGTTTTGCGGCGCGGGCCGAGCCATGGCGGCACCCACGTGATTCTAAGCGATCCTGATGGGCGAGAAATTGTGCCCGAGCTGACAAAGCAGGCCGAAACCGAGGGCAGGGGGAGGCACGACGGAGAAGGAACTCCGACCAGCCTCAGATCAACCGTCGGTTCCGCGTGACCCGCGTTTCCCGCAACCTTGCCGGACTACTCAATCTTCATCGTCCCCGTCATAAATTCTTGCTCCAACCGCAAAGCGTTTTCCATCCACACCTCCAACTTCCAACGCGCCGGATCCAATTCCGGCTGCCACTGCTCTCCGTCGGTCAACATACAGTCGATTGCCGTGAAGAAATAGAACTTACTCTTGTCCGGTTGCTCCCCTAGCACCTTGGCTCTGCCCACGCCCCGGCGTACTCGCGCTCGACGCCCGCCACGGCTCCCATCTGTCTCCTGCCCTCCGCAACCAGGTCAACTCTCCCCGCGCCCCATAAGCCGGCAAATTCATCACCCGCTCCCCCAACCGTCTCCCGATCAGCAATCGGTCGTCTCACTGCTCATACTCCCATCCGTCTTCCGTCTTATCACCAAAAGCCGCCCCCCGTTTGAACCCTCGCTACAAGCGCCACCTTCCGCCCCCGATCCACCGCCCAAGCAAAAATCACTTTCTGCGGATCATGCAACGAACGCCCAAGTCATCCCGCTCTCCACCTCGGCCACCGTCGCCACCGTCGCCTCCGTCTCCACCGTCTCCTCCGGCTTTACAAACAGAAACTCCGCCCACCGTGTCCGCCTTTCCGCCCCCCCCTCCCAGCCCCGTCACCGCAAGTGGGCCGTCTCACCCCCCCCGAGTCGTGCCCCTTCGTGGGCGTTCCTCCGAAGATGAACTAGCCAATCACCACCGCAAAAAGCGCCGACAGGATTCCAGCCACCATCCCACACGGCTTGCCGACGACCGTAGCGTCAAATCCAGGCCATCGCGGCAACCTAGCGGAGCTTCGCCCGGCGCCTGGCCAAGCGACCGCGCGACCGTACCCTTCTTCGCACTGAACGCCGGTGCCGCCGCCGTACCCGTCGAACTCAACAAGTACGAAGGCACCAAGTCAACACCCCAGCGGGATGGCGGCAGCTTCGAACCAGAAGCCACCGCCAGCTCGGAGTAGTTTCTACGCGCCTACCTTGTCGTCGGCATACCGCATCACCGCCACCATCGCGACTGCCTCTGGCATTTGCTCCGGCTCAAGCAGCCAGACGTGTCCTTTATGCTTTAACACCTCGACCGTGGTGGCGTTCACTAGGTCCGCGTTTTTGTACACATATCCTTCCCCCACTCCTAACCCCAGAATCCGCTGCGCATGCCCAACGATTCGACCGCCGCGCTGCACGAGCAGATGTTGAACCTTTCCCGCCGCCGCCGCCGGCAAAATCTCCGTGCTATCCGAACTGCGCCTTCCCGTTCCCATTGCCGCGAAGTCCGTCAGCGCTTGCTTCTCCGTCGGGCTGCTCCAGCGCTTCAAAATCTGCGCTCCCGCAAGGGCCAACTCCGGGCCCGTCACGCCGCCATCGGGACTCAACTTCACTCCCTCCGGCACCAATAGAGCATAGTCGGAAACCGAAAGGTACGCCGCCGTCTCCTCGTCCACCCCCGCCAACACCAACGGTAGTCCCAGCTCCCGGTAGATCGGTTGCAGCCCGCGGTCAATGGCCTTCATAAAGTCCCCCGGAAAATGCACACTTTTCTCCTTGCCTTCCGAGGAAGTAAATTTCACACCCGCCGCGTGATTCTTAGTGTGCTCCCCTCCGTGGGTATCACCCGTGAACTCCGCTTCGCTCTCCGGCACTCCCGCCGGAAACGGTACCGTCGAAATCGTCCCGCCCTCGCAGCGCAGCAACCGCACATGCTTCGCGGCTAACGCTAAAAGCAGAAACGTATTCCGGTAATCAAGATGCGCCAGAATGGGCTGCACAAAAAAACGTTCGTCGACATGCCAGCCCGTTTCCATCACCCCGCGTATAGAAAAGCAATGGAACTCTCGCGGCGATCGGAACAGACATAAGCAGTGCTCATGGCTCCCCTGCAAGGACGCATCCGCGGTCATCGCTTCTAACGGCCCTAGCAAGGATTCCGCATCTTGCGGATGCACACCACAATCTTGAAGCGCCCGCCTCACCTCCGGCAGAAGCGCTTTCAATGCTATTCCGGACGGCCGGGACCCAGTCCCCGCTACGTGCGGACTTAAACATACCGTTACGCATGGTCCTTCCGCGCGGCTCAGCATCTGCAAATCCGCCGCCGACGGAAACGCAAAAGCGGTCGCCTGTTGTGGTGCATTTTCTGTCATCATTTTCACCAGGTCCTTGGCACTGGTGTGCTAATGCTAGCACGTGGTCATCCAAAGCTTCCATCGCTCCTAACGCTCAACCGGTCTCGCCGTCGTCGCCGCTCAGAGGTTTCTCAATATAGCCCCTGAAATTGTAAACTTAAGCCATTTCCTCCCAATTCTGGAAGGTGCCCTCTACCCCATCAGCGGCCTCTTCCGCCGCCTAAGTTAGTCATTCTAAAGCCATCCCACGGTAATCCGTCACTATTCAGCCCGCACCCCTCCTGGCGTGGTCAGCAAATCGGATGGCCCAACTCGGGAAACGCCCTTTTTTCCTGCCCCAAAGCCTGTCCGCCGGGGTGCGCGAATCTGCCTGCCCGCCGGAGACTGACTGACGCAGCCTACAAGCGGGAGCCCCCGGCTGGTGACCATATATGATCGCCATGACCGCGAACGGCTACAGTAGCAACGCAAATCGCGACTTCAGCACCGGAGAGTGAGGAGAACGTAAGAGGGACGATAGTCATCGTGGTCCAATAGCACGTGGGCTTTGACGCCTTTTTATGGCGCGTCCCTATTGGGCCGACGAATACAGTTCTAAGCACAGCGAGATGGGGGTCGAGTCCAACGACAGGAGTGTGTTCTTAACCCGGAATTTGGGCTCGCGAGTGCCGAGGCCTTGTTGGCCGCCAGAACGATGCAGTGAGGTGGAGAACAAATCCTCGAACAAGCGCCGCCGGGCGGTGTTCGTCAGCATAAGTCTCGCGCGCGGGTCGGAAATCCGGCCCCCCCTAACTTGCCCACTATTTCGGGAGTTGGGTGAGGAGCCGCGTATTCGTCAAAAGGCCGAGCGTGGCACCATACACAAGGCAATGAGGACCGCTCACCGCCACATCCGGTGCCAAGTTGTTCTTGGCCATATAAACAAGCACTAGATACCCAAGTAGCAGCATGACACTCCCATCGACCAAGTAATAGTGCTCGCGAACCCACTTCACCCAAGCGACTGGAGGAGCCCCGCCGCCAAGGCCGGCAAGCGGCACCGGCTTGTCTGCTTCCGTTAGCAACAGAATCAGAAGCCTAACCAGATATCCCAGTCCAACCCCAACCATTCCCCACCAAAGGTAGCTTTCCAAGGAGACGACTGACCGGACGTCAAAGGCCGCGGTCTTACTATCAACCACTTTCGATCCCGCGTCGGCCAGAGTCGCAATAATGACCTGCTTCTCGGCCTGAGTGCACTTCTCCGTCCCTACCTGCTGATGCCGCTGCCAAATCTCGCCTTTCCTGAGTGAAAGTCGAACAGGCGCGGCTGTCGAAGCGCACAGAACCTTCGAAGTCACTCGGGGAGGTAATTGTTGTCGAAAGGATCAATACATCCCCGCTGCGTATCGAGGAAGCGTTCAAGGCAGTCTGCATTTGCGGCGGCTTCGCCTCCTTGATTTCCTGCGCCCCGGCGAATTTTGCCAGTGTTACTGCAAGCGCCACAAGCATGAACGCACGACCGATAACCCACTTCATTGTGCCCTCTTCGGTGACGTATCGCTATTCAAAATCAGCTCCGCCTTCGGCTTTAGGATTCGATATAGATCCGCGGCACGATAAAGTTCTCCTCCGCGCACCCCATGCGGTGCCCGGGGAATCGGAACCAGCCAGTCGTCGCCGTCTGTCGCCCCCTTAAGCCAAATGCAGTAAAGTCCTAGCGACGGGAAGCGCAACATGCGTGCCTCGTAACTCCCGTCCGTAATTACCGAAGACTCCTTCAACGCCTCCAACACCCGCGCGCTCGTCGCGACAAACGGACCGGCAACGTTCACACTCGGTTCGGCGCTCAGGTGCCCGCTGTCGTCCAGCGCTACGTTAGACGACAGCAGCTCTCCCGCCTCATTCTTATAGAGAAACCGCCAGCCGGCAGGACGGGCGCTCGCAGGTGGCGTTTCCCAGAGTACGTCCCGTGCATCTAATACAAAGTTCGCCAATACCGATTCCACTTTCGGCCCTCCTCCGCCGGACCTCTGACTATGGGCGAATCGAACGCTCTCGGTTCCTGCAACGGCCGGTTTCACCAATCGGGCCAATGCGCTGATTGCCTGTTCAGGTGCTTCTGGGAAATAGATGGGCATGGTTTTTCCTATTGAACGAAATATGTATCGGTGCAGCGCCCGGAGGACTGATAGTAGAAGAGAACCTCATTCTCAGCGCGCCAGGTATTGCCACCTGTAATCGGGTCGGCTACCAAGTAGCGGTTTCCAAGTTCGCTATCGACTTCGTAGCCATAGATCGTGATGAAGTGACCTCCACCATCTGACCACTCGATGCGAAGGCAAACCGGATTCTGGCTGTCGATCTCAGCTCGAACTGCAGCAAATCCCGGCGGCCCTGCGAGCAATCTCAAATGTCCCACGAACGCCAAAGCATTCTGCAGATAGAAAGGGATGTCGCACGGTCCATTCGCCGAGCCTGGACAGCAGGTTTTCGTCAGGCAATTGCTGGCAATCTCACACTGCCTCCATTGTGGCGCCACTCCGAAATAACGGTCCACACTGGCGGACACCGCCGCCCAGCACCAAAAGTCTAAGTCCTGATATTCCCAGGGAAAGTTCAAAATCATGGCATCCTCCTATTTGAAACGGTAAGTCACCGCGAAACCAAATCCCGACCGGTAACCCTTCGCCACCGGCAATTCCGACAACGTGCTCGGAACAACATCGCCCTCGCGCAAGCCACCTTGCAGATTCTGCTGTTGCCCCAAATACACCCCTCCCGTGAGAAAAATGCGTTCATTGATGAAACTCGTCGACAGTCCCAATAGGTACTCGGGAACCGTCCCTTTGTTGTCAGCTTTTGCCGTGACACCGACCGAGGCGTAGAGCCGAGTCCGTCCGACCGAACACCCGTTCAACCGACCGTGTACCATCGCCATCGGCAAAGCCCGGAAGTTCGAAGAGTTGGAACGCCCGACTCGCACCTCCTTACCGCCCGCCGCAGTCGGGCTGTCCACTCGCGCATACTGAACCGCATTCATGGGGGAGAACGACAACCCGGCGGCAATTAGAAACCGCGGTGAACCAAACTCAAACGTCCCCTTGAATTCCTTCGTGCCGGTTCCCTTCCATTCGGAAAGCTTCAGAGACCAGCCCACTTTGCTGGGATCGCGATAGGGCCCGAAAGTCTCCGGCACGGGCTCTTCGTATCGGTTCGGGTTGATCAGTATTTTCTTTGTGAAGGCAACGATCTCGCCGATAGCCTTGTTGTCGCTCAGTATCGTTTCAAGACTATTCTTGTGCTGCTTAGCCGCATCCAGAAACGTCTCCGCCGCCACCCTTTCACTGGAGTGTGGTGGACCCCAAAAACTAGACACAAAAATGGTTATTGCTTAAGTGTAGGAGGGCATTGAAAATGAAGGAGAATCAATGCCTCGAACACGCAAGACTCACTCGCCGGCTTTGAAAGCTAAGGTGGCGGTGGAAG
>JANXMS010000294.1 GCA_025354525.1 Acidobacteriota bacterium | reverse complement strand
CGGGCCGGTCCCGAACATGTCAGCTGACCGCCAACCCACGCCGCCCCGCTGGTGCCCGATCGGCCAGTACACCGAGTGACTACCTCTTCACCGTCGGGTAGCTGATGCCGGGCCGGTCCCGAACATGCCAGCGGACCGCCTACCCACGTTGCCCCGCTGGTGCCCGACCGGCCAGTACGCCGAGTGACTACCTCTTCACCGTCGGGTAGATGATGCCGGGCCGGTCCCGAACATGCCAGCGGACCGCCTAACCACGCCGCCCCCCTGGTGCCCGCGATCGGCCAGCACGCCCAGTGACTACTTCTTCACCGTCGGGTAGGTGATGCCGGGCCGGTCCCGAACATGTCAGCTGACCGCCTACCCACGCCGCCCCGCTGGTGCCCAATCGGCCAGCACGCCGAGTGACTACTTCTTCAGCGTCGGGTAGGTGATGCCGAGCTGTTCGAGGTAGGTGCCGTACTTCGCCGGGTCGTAGTAGAACTGACGCATCTGCTCCCGGTAGCGGTCCATCTTCTCGCGGTTCAACTCAATGGCCGGTTGATCAGAATCGGCCATCAGCGGCTTGTACTGCAGGTCCTTCGTCTGCACCTCCTTGAAGTACTTCCAGGCTTCGGCCAGAAGTTCGGGGCGGAGGAGATAGTCGAGGGCCGTCGCGGCTTGGACTTTGGCTCCCGTCGCAGAACCTTTGTGCGCGATCGGCGTAGCCTCGGCGATGGCGTTAGCCCAGTGATGACCGGGCAGGTTGGGGATGTTGGCGGGGTAACGAAGGTAGGTCATCGGCATGACCCAGGAGATGTCGCCGACGTCGTCAGAGCCTCCGCCTTTCCATGGCTGCGGGCCTTCGAGCGCCTTCGGCTTGTCAGCGAGCAGCTCGACCTTTGGCGACCGGACTTCGCGTTGGAGTTCCCGGGCCAGCGTCTGGTCCGCCTCGCTCCACTTGGGCATACCGATCAGATCGATATTCTTCTGCTGCACCTCGGCGACCGGCTTGCTGAAGTGGCCCGGCCACGCCGAGCCGACGACGCGCTGCGAGACCGTCGTGCTGGAAGCAAGGCTGGCCGCCTTGGCCATGGTCGCGCCGAACTCGGCGAGCTCCTTGATGCGGGGGAAATCCTGCTCTCGGAAGTAGTACCAGACGGTGGATTCTTCCGGGACGACGTTGGGCTGATCGCCGCCGTTCGTGATGACGTAGTGGGAGCGCTGCTCGGGGCGGAGGTGCTCGCGCTTGTAGTTCCACATGGTGTTCATGAGCTCCACGCCGTCGAGCGCGCTGCGCCCTTTCCAGGGGGCTCCGGCGGCGTGCGCGGCCTCGCCCTTGAACGTGAACTGAATGGAGACGAGGCCGCTGTTGATGGCGGGCTGGCCGTAGGCGGTGGCGAGTTCGGCGCCGACGTGGCAGCCGAGCATGATGTCGAGATCCTTCATCAGCCCGGCGCGGATGTAGTAAGCCTTCGTGGCGACCAGCTCTTCGGCGACTCCGGGATAGAGCTTCAACGTCCCTTTGATGCCGTACTTGGTCATCAGATCCTTCAGCACGATCGCCGCGACGAGGTTGACGGCGTTGCCGGAGTTGTGGCCTTCGCCGTGGCCGGGGGCACCTTCAATGATCGGGTCGTGATAAGCGACGCCCGGCTTCTGCGAAGCCCGGGGGATGCCATCGATGTCGGTTATGAAGCCGATGACGGGCTTGCCTTGTCCGTAGGTGGCAACCCAAGCGGTGGGGATGCCCGCGACGCCGCGCTGCACCTGGAACCCGTTCTTTTCGAGGATTCCGGTAAGGTACTTCGAAGTCTCCACCTCCTGGAAGCCGAGTTCGCCGAAGCTAAAGACCATGTCGACGATCTCCTGGACCATCTTCGAGCGGGCGTCCACGCCAGCCATGGCTTCCTGCTTCAATTGCTCCAGGTTCGGAGTTTGCGCGAACAGGGCGCTTGAGAAGAGTAGGGCGGCAAAGAGCTTCATAGCTCTCTAGCTTAGCGCCGAGCGTGCTGGCTTTGAGTGGGGGCGTTGTAGCGAACGCCAAGGTGCGGCGTGGCGAGGGTCTGGTTGCCTTTGGCCTTCGACTGGAGACAGCTTTCGAGCATGCCGGAGACGATCAGCGTGCGGGCGGCCGGGTAGGGCGCTCGACCGGTCGAGATCATCTCCTCGATCTTGCTGACGAGGCAAGCCGAGTACGTCACATTGGGGACGGGCGTGAGCAGAAACTGGGTGGACATCGTGCCCTTGCCGCGGACCTTGGCGGCGAAGGTGTAATCCTGCACGGCGCCGTTGAGCATGAGCAGGGTGGTCTTCAGACCATCGTTGTGCTCGATGAGATAGGCAGCCGGCTGGGGGACGAGCTTGCGCAATTCGCCGCTGGCGACGAGGTTCTGGGTGCGCCCGTCCTTCTCGGTGAAACCCTTCGGCGTATCGCTGCGGGAGAGGGCGGCAATCAGCAGTTCCTTCGAGTAGGGCGCGTTCCAGGCGGCTTCGCCTTCGAGCAGTTGGACCGATTTCACGCCGGTCTCGCCGCCCTTGCGGCGTTCGATCATGCATTGCATGGCTTCGAGGGCGTGGTAGTCCATCAGATCCGAACCGCCGACGCCGACCATGAGTGCTTCGTCGATCTGACTGCCGAGGGGGATCTCGATATCGGGGAGGCGCCAGGTGACGGGCAGCGAGGAACCGGCGAGAACCGGGAACTTCAGCCGCTTGCCCTGGTCGAGCATCCACTTGGCTTTTTCGAAACTGTAGGAGAGGTGCTTGTCGTTGTACACGGGGACGGCGCGTCCATCCTTATCGAAAACTTCGACGCATTGGCGGAAGAATTCGTGGCGCGGGTAGAGGACCTGGCCGAGCTCGTTTTTGGGGTAGTCGCCGTGTTCGCCGATGATGATGACGGCATCGACGGCCAGCTTGTCAGTGCCGCAGCGCAGGGTTTCGGCGATGGTGGGATAGACCTTGAAGCCGAACTCGGTGGCTCGGGACTGGCTCTGGTCGCCGGCCGGTTTTTGGTCGACGTACAGGGACACGATCTGCATGTCCGGTTTATGCCAGCGCCCTTCGTGCGGGTAGCCGACGAGGAAGCGGTCGGCCATATGCTGCGCGTGGGACAGGTACTTGTAGATGGTGGTGACGATGGCGATGCGCTTCATTAGGACCTCCAGAACGTGGACTCTTTGGCGGCTTGGTAGCGGAAGTTGAGATGGGGCGTCGAGAAGCGTTTTTGGCCCAGATGCAGGCTTTCGACCCCAGCGGCGGTGAGGCCGGTCGTGAGCAGGGTGCGTTCGAGGGGGTAGGTCTCTTTGCCCGTTAGGTACATGAGTTCCGCGTTGTAAACGAGGGGGCTGAAGAAGTTGGCTAGGGTGGTCCGGCCGTCGGGCATCGGAAGGTACATCTGAGTCGAGAACAGGTCGCGCTGGCCAGTGAGGCGAGCGGAGAAGTTGAAGTCTCGAATGAGGCCGCTCATCAGGATCATGGTGGACATGAGGCCGTCCGAGTGCTTGTAGCGATAGGCGACTGGGTTCTTGACGATGCGCTTCATGTCGTCGACGGTGGGGAAGATGTTATTGAAGCCTTCGCGGGCGGGGACGAGCGTATGGCTGCGGCATAGGGCGGCTTCGACGAGTTCGGTGGGCCACACCTTTTCTTTGTACGCGGCCCAGAATTCGTCGCCGCGGTAGGCTTGGACCCATTCGACTCCGGACTCGCCGCCCTTGCGGCGTTCGACCATGCCTTGGATGGTTTCGAGGCCGTGAAAATCGTAGCTATCGACGCCGCCGTAGCAGACGCACATGGCTTCTTCGACGCGGGCACCGGTGGGGAACTCGAGTGACGGGGTGCGCCAAGTGACGGGGAGGCTGGAGCCGGCCATCAGCGGGAACTTCATGCGGCGGGAGGTGTCGTACATCTCCTTGGCCCAGTCCCAATTCCAGGACAAGTGCTTGTCGTTGAAGATGGGGACGACGCGGTTACTGGCGTTGAAGACCTTGACGATTTCTTTGAAGAACTCGTAGCGGGGGTACTTGGTTTGGCCCTTTTCGTTACGGTCGTAGCGGCCGTGTTCGCCGACGAGCATGACGCCGTCGACGGCGAGTTTGGAGGTGCCGCCGGTGAGGGCTTCGGCGATGGTGGAATAGACTTTCATGCCGGGGAAGCGCCCAGCGCGGTCTGGAGTGAGGTCGCCGTTGGGACGCTGGTCGACGTAGAGGGAAACGAGGTCCATGGCGGGATGGTGGTGTTCGCCATCCCAGCCGTAGCCTTCGAGGAAGCGGTCGACGATGTGTTGGCCGTGGGAGTGTTTGCGGTACTCTGTGATGATTGCGGCGATTTTGGGACGGTTGGGGGCCCAGGGAAGGGCGGCGGCGGAGAGGAGTTCGCGGCGAGAAAGCGGCATTAGGTTACGTTATCCTATTTGGCGAGGTCGGCGAGCATGTTGGTACGGCTGCAGGTGGACGGATTCAAGAATTTGGTTAACTTCGACCTGCGTTTTGGGGCGCTGACTTGTATTGCCGGGGCGAATGGGATCGGCAAATCGAACATTTTTGACGCGATCGATTTTTTGCGGCGACTGGCGGACAACACTCTGCTGGATGCGGCGTTGGGGGTGCGGAGCGGAGATGGCACGGGGGACCCGCGGCGGCTGTTTTCTTTCGACGGAAACAAGTATGCCGATGAAATGCGGTTTGTAGCCGACATGATTGTTCCGGCGAAAGGGATTGACGATCTTGGGCAAGAGGTCGAGGCGACCCCAACCTTTTTGCGATACGAACTGGTGGTGGGTTGGCGAGTGGGGGCTGGGGCTGATCCACGGGGCGGTCTGATGATTCGGAAAGAGGCGCTGACTCATATCCAGAAGGGTAAGGCGGCGGAGTCTCTGCTGTTTCCGCACAGCAAGAGCCTTTGGCGGGATAGCGTGATCACGGTGAAGCACCGAACGCCGCGTTTATCTCTACAGAGTTGGATGGAGGGCGGCGAATCGTCCAAGTGCACCAGGACGGCAACAGCGGGCGACCGCAACCGTTTATGTTGGACGCGCTACCGCGGACGGTGCTTTCAACGGCTACTCGGGCGGACGGTCCGACGGTGGCATTAGAGCGATACCCGCCTTAATGGAGGCGTTCTGGAAACCCGAACTACCGGCCCCGTATTGGGCGGACTGCAAACTACGTTTGTCCCAGCTCAGGGCTCCGTCAATGCATGCGCTTGTCGTCGATCTCGCCGAGGCTCTATC
>JANXMS010000292.1 GCA_025354525.1 Acidobacteriota bacterium | reverse complement strand
GTCGCCCGATCAAACCGAAACAACCGGTCCACATTCGGTGGTGGAATTCCCAAACGCCTAGCCAGATCAACCTTTCGGATATTGGCCAACCGCCAATGTTGGTACAGCGAAAGCTTCGCGTCGTGGATCGCCGACAGGCCGATCCATCGATACCCAGATCCATGCGGCATGCTCGCCGAAGGGATTGGCTCGTTATGCTCAATGCGGTACGCAAGGGCCATCGCAAGAGCATCCCTTGCCATCAAGTGCGCCTCGTCGAGAGTCTCACCTTGAGTCACGGCCTCTGGAAAGTCGGGGAAGGTAACTACGAATCCACCTTCCCGGTTATCATCGTCGAAATGTGCCGCGTATTGCATTTTTGCGTCCCTACTATTCGCTTTTGGATGATGATTTAGGGTGGTCAAGCCCCAAGCTATTGTAAGATACTGCGCAATGGCTCTTCCTTTATCTCGGTGCTCGAGTGACGCGGGAGCTGAGACCGCCGACCCTCAAAGAACACCCAGCTATGGTTGGTTCCTTCAGAAAAAGTGCAGCCCCGGGACGCCAGCCACCGCTTCAGTTCTCTCGCGGTCACCGCTTAATGGTATCCGATTGAACAAGAGCAGGCAGACCTCCATACTGCAAGCTCCATCCAGATCAGCAACCGTTTCGTTCCCAAGAGCCCACGTTTTGTCCTAAAACACCCCCTCACCCATCGCCCATGATTCCAACTCTGCCCTTTCGTCGACGCATATGGAGGCAATTTGAATCCCAGGGATGAATTCCCCTACACTCGGAAGCGCCTCCACCAACCCTTAAACCCAATCCCCCATGAACTTCCAACTCCGCCCCCTCCGCTTCACCTTTCTCGCCCGCCAACCTGTCCACTTCCCCCCCGGCAAAGCCGCCAACGTAATCCGCGGGGCGCTCGGACTCAACCTACGCCGTACTTCCTGCACGCCAGAGTGCCCTGGAGCCGCCTCTTGCCCGTTTCGGGCCGACTGTGCCTATGCCCGCCTCTTCGAGCCCCAAACCCCAGACGAAGGCCCCAGCGGCCTAGCCGATTGGCCCCGCCCCTTCGTCCTCCGCGCCGCCCACCTCGACGGTCAAACCATCGCCCCCGGCCAGGAGTTCTCCCTCGACGTCAACCTCTTCGATCTCCATCCGCTTGCCCCGCTCCACCTCATCCGCGCGCTCTCCCAACTGGTCGATAGCGGTCTCGGCCCCGGTCGCGGCTCGGTCGAACTAAATGCCGTTGCGATTCTCTCGCAAACAGTTCTGCCCCTCCAGCCTGTGTTCGAAAACGGCAAGTTCCAACCCGTCGCCAACCTCGCCACCGTCTCCATTCCACTAAACCCTCCCTCCGTTTCAATCAAAACAGTGACGCTGCAATTCCTCACCCCAACCGAGATCAAGGGAATTCCGCCCCATTCCAGGTCCATCCCCTTCGGCCCCCTCTTCGCTCGCCTCCGCGATCGCATCAGCAACCTCCGCCGTCTCTACGGAGCAGGCCCCCTGGATGTCGACTATCGCCAGCTCGGCGACCTCGCCAACAAGGTCACCGTGCAGTCCGCCAACATCCACCACAACCGCATCGAACGCTTCAGTACCCGTAACCAACAGTCCCACCAGCTCAGTGGTTTCCGGGGCCAAATCACGTATTCAGGCGAAATTACACCTTTCGTCCCATATCTGACGCTTGCCCACTGGACGGGCGTCGGGAAACACACAGTCTGGGGGAACGGCCACATTTCAATCACTTCTCACCCGGAAAACGACCCCATCCATCTCATTGCTACCTAACGGAGTTAGGTGAGACTAGTTCACTGATCCTAACCGGTTCCCCGATTTTAAGGGGTTTGTTAGCGTCACCGTACGCTAATCATTTTTTCTGCGTTGCTCGCCGCTTTTGCATGTTTCAGAAAACCTTGCCCACCACCTACCCCGACTTCTTCGCCAAGCTTGTGCCAAACGGACCAGCGCCCTATCCATACCAGTTGCGAGTCTCCTCCGCCCTCATTGCTGGCAAAAACATCATCCTCCGCGCCCCCACGGGTGCCGGAAAAACCTGGGCGACCGTCGCGCCCTTCCTATTTGCCCGCGCCCAAGGCAAGCCCTTTGCAGATCGACTCCTGTACGCCCTCCCGCTGCGGACCCTCGCTTCCGCACTCTGCACCTCCGTTCGCGACTCCGCCCCCACCGCCTCTGTCGCCCTCCAAATCGGTGGCGAATCCGGTGACCCCTTCTTCGAATCCGACATCGTTTTCACAACCATCGACCAACTCCTCTCCAGCTATCTCCTTCACCCCGTCGGACTCTCCCCCCGCCTAGACAACATCAACGCCGGAGCCCTCCCCGGAGCCCTCATCGTGCTGGACGAGTTTCACCTCCTGGATCACGACCGTGCCCTGGGAACCGCCATCGAGATGCTCTCCGCGCTCAATGGCCTTACTCAGTTCGTCGTCATGACCGCCACGCTCTCTTCCCCCGCCGTTGCATGGCTCGCCCGTTCACTAAAAGCCGAAGTCATCACACTCAGCCCGGAAGAGCATTCTCAACTTCCAGCCCAAATCAACCGGAGCCGAGTATGGTCCTGGTCCGATACACCCCTTACTGCCGACGCCATCTTAGCGAAAGATTCCAATCAGCGCATCATCGCACTCACGAACACAGTCAGTGGCGCACAACGTTTGTACCAATCCCTCAAGGATCGTATTTGTCCCGACCGCCCCCTTTTACTCCTCCATTCCCGCTTCCTACCATCCGACCGCCGTAAAACAGAAGATTTACTCGCTAACCTGTTCGGACCAAGTGCTCCCCTAGTAAACAATGCGATTCTAGTCTCTACCCAAGTCGTCGAAGCTGGCATCGATATCTCCGCCGAACAACTTCATACCGAAATCGCACCCCTCAACGCTCTCATCCAACGGGCCGGCCGCGTCGCTCGGTACCCGCACCGCAACCAGGGCTCCGTCTACGTTTATCCCGCCCAGAGCCGCTTTCCCTATCAGCTCTCAGAACCCGAACAGCTCGCGATCTCCCGTCTCGTCGCCTCCAACCTACCAGAGGAATCATGGATCGATACCCATTATCAAAACTTCGAGGCCAATCGGCTCAGAATTCACTACGGCAACCTAACGGCTCGGCGAAACCAAGTGCGGGCGGCTCAGGACGCTCCGGACCGCTCCTGCCTCAGCGAACTCGTTCGCGAGACGAACTCTATCAATGTGCTCATCAGCGACCAACCGGACGCGACGCCCTTCAACGCTGGCACCTGGCCGCAAACACTCTCCATTTCCGCCCATTCCCTCTTTTTCCTCGATAAGTACTTCTCCGCTCCCCCTCCGGGTGTCCCATGGGTCGCGCAGAAGCTCACCATTCCCGAAGAAGGCCCGATGACCTGGGAACCCATCTCCAACATGGCGACAGCTCGCTCCCAATGGCTCCTTCTTCTCCACCCCAAAGTCGCCCACTATTCCCCGGAACTCGGCCTCGTCCTAGATCAGGAAGGCCCCTCCTTAGCCTTCGAGCCCGCCCCCCGAGCCCCCCGCCTTCGTTACTCCTACAAGCTGGAATCCTGGGCCGATCACACCCATCGCGTCATGCAACAGGCCGCCTCCCAGGCGGCAAAATATCAGATCGCCGCGCAACGCTTGGCGCTATTCGCCGATATCGAGAGCCTCATACAATATGCCTGCGCTGGCCACGACGCAGGAAAACTTACTAACGAATGGCAAGCTGTAGCCGCCGAGTGGCAGTCGCGCAAAGACCCGCTGTTCGTTTGGAAGGAGCCACTCGCGCACACGTCCTGGCAACCGGGAGACCCTCGAATCACCTTTCCACCCCACGCAGTAACCGGCTTGCTTATAGCCGACTCCTTAATTCATGCTCTCTCGTCTTCGGCCTACCCGGAGCCGGTCTCTCTCGCCTCCGCAGTTCTCTCGGCCATAGCCCGCCACCACGCCCCTAGAGCAGCGAACTTACAGTCGTTCCAGATTAATCCTAAATCGCTCGCCGAGCTTAGTAAAGCAATGTCGTTTCCCGTTGTTTCAAATTACCAAAACTTACTCTTGACATTTTCTTACCATCTGTTAACCTTCCAAGAGAGCACTACACAACTCAGCTTCCTATATCTTGTCTTGGTTCGCCGTCTTCGATTGGCCGACCAAACAGCCACTGCCGCTGCGAACCAATGACCCACACCCTGACGATTACTGTCCCCAAACGCACCGGGACCTATGCCGACATCCTCGAAGCGGTCGGAACCGCTTCGCTAATCGAGGAATTGTATTATTCCCCGGTCAATCTTAAGGATGCTGGCAGCTCATTCGAGATTACTGGCCTCAACGGGCCACACCCCGACGATTGGCCGGATATCACACCGGGGTACCGCTACGTGTGGAAGCAAAGCGCCGAGCAGCTAACGCCACCACAACTCCCCTTAGTACTGGACTATCTGCAACAAAAGGAACAAAACGAAGTCTGGAAAAAATTCAACGAGGGTGCCAAGAAGAAATCAAAGGTAGCCCAAGCGGCGGTCGAACTCGATGTGCCGTTGCCCGAACGACCAGGACCAGATTACTTTGTCGCCGCAATCCTCGAATCCATGCGAAAAGGCTGGAATGGCGACCGCGATCTCGCAAATTGGATCGCAGCCTATCCTGACATCTCCTTGCAATGGGTTCGCTCTGAGTTCTGCGGCCTCCTTAAACCCGCTCAACTCCCGACAATCACAAACTCACAAGTCTTCAACCCCATCGGCGGCAAAGGTCTCCATAATGCGAAAACCGCGCTCGTGGCACCTGGATCTCTTCCCGACACACTCATCCGCCCCTTCGCCGAGTGGATGAAATTTCGCGGCCTGTGGCAATCCATGCTATTAATGCGTTCCGGCGACGACTTTAAGTTCTTTGTTCTCCAACCCTCCCACATATCGCTGACCTCTTACCGCGTCATCCACCAAAGCCTCCGCTCGATGAATCTTTGGGGCGGGGTTCGCCTCGATATCTGGGCCACCTTCGAAACACTGCGAACATTCCTCAAACATTCGTTCGCGGCCGAATCCGTTGCCCCGCCTTGGGGACGCCGGCCCCGGGCCGTCCTCGATAGCCTTCGCCTTGCTTTTTTCAAAAGTCTCGGCACTGCGGCCGCACTGATGAATGAGTCTAGTTTCCCCATACCCGACTGGTTCAGTATCGAAACCCAGGACGATGTCTCCGCCTACCTCAAAATCATCGCTGAATCCATCGGCGTTTCCGATCGATTCGGCGGCTGCCTCGGAACCTTAGACGAAAGTCATTCCGACGATGGACGCACCCTACAGCAGTATCGCGACTGGCTGCTAAGCGGGGAGCTCACCGACCTCCTCGCCTTTCACTCTCACTTTGCGACTCACGTCATGGCCCTTCGCGCAGCCAATAAATACACCGTAGAATTCACAACCCCTACCCTGGACCTGCTCTTTGGTCGGGCATTTCCTCAGGAGCTTGCAATGCAAGAAATCATTCACGACGAAGGCTTCCTCAGCGTCGCCCGGTCAGTCCGCGACGCCACAATCTACGCCGAATTAAAAAATCGTCCCGTATCATTCGGACTCGCCCAAAACTGGAAACAGAAGCTGAAATCAGGCGACGCCGAATTCCTCGCCGCCGTTGCCGAGTTCATCCAGGAACAAAATTGGCTCACCCAAAACCGCTTCAATGGTCGCGGGCATGTGGTTCTTACCACCCACCTGGACCAACTCGTCTCGCTCATCGAACGTTTCGGTGCCGAACTCGTCGGGTCGCTTCTCCTCGCCTACGGCTACGCCCGCACCCCCAAGACCACCCCATCCGAAGAACCCAAGGACTCTGACCAATGATCCAATCTCTCAGCATCTCCGGCCTCCTCACCCTCGAACTCCACGCCTTGAACAATGAAGGCGCCGAGGGCAACACCATGATGACGCGCATGGTCGACGTCATTGTCAAAGACGGGTCTACCGCAAAAAAACATACCGTCAACGCCATCTCCGGCGACATGTTTAAACATATCTTTGTCGAACATCTCATTGCCGAAGCCAAAACGCATAACCTTCCCCTGTGCGAAGGCTGCCAAGTCTTCAACCCCAACCGCATATGCTACGATCCCGCTTGGAAAGCCGTCAACGAAGCCAACGGTTGGAATAAAGATACCAAAGACAGCGAAATCCTTAGCGGCGTCATTAAAGCCTGCCTCGTTGACGACGCCGCTGGCATCCTGATCACCGGTGAAGTCGGCGGAAAAAGCCGCAGCGTCGCCCGCAAATCGTCAATCGAATTTGGCTGGGTCGTCGGCCGCCCCACCGAAGTCTCCACGGAGTCGTACTTCCATGCGAAGTACGTGCCGGAAGGCCGCGGAAAGGGCTCCCAGGAATCCAGCAATACCGGCCAAAATATCTTCCACCGGCCCGCCTCCTCCGGAAGATATGCCGTCGTCCTTAACCTTGACCTCTATAAGATCGGCCGCAACGACATCACCCTCCAATACGACCTCACGCCGGAGGCGCGCACCGCTCGAATCGGGGCCGTCCTCCGCGCCCTCGCTGCGACCTTTATCAAACCCACCGGCGCTCACCGGAACACGCAAAACCCGCATATCGTCGACTTTGAAGGCGTTGTGTCCCTCTCCCGCTCCACCCTTCCGGCACCGCTGGTGAGCCCGCTAAATCATGATTTTGCCGGCGAAGTCGAGCGTATCGCCGCCAATCTGAATAAACTCTCCCCGACGACCACCCCCATTTCCGTGCAACCATTCACCTCCCTGTCTGGTTTCGTTGAGAATATCGCCACCTCCATCGGCGACAGCAAAGGCTAATGTATGCCAAAGTGGCTTGTCGCGACTTTTGAACCAGCGTCGCTGTTTTCCCTCCGAACGACCTTCGCCACCGGAAAAGGGGGCAAGACGCTCTTACTCCCAACCCCGTACGCTGTCCGCATGGCGCTACTCGATGCCTGTTTTCGATCTTTCGGACCCTCCAGTGCCGAGTCCGTCGCCCGCCAGGTGTTTAGGACGCTAAAGGGCTCCGCCATTCGCTTTCGGCCCCCCGAACATTGCGTTGTCAACAATACCTTTCTCAAAACCCTGGACCGCGAACGGGACGGAGACTCCCCCTTCAAACAAACCATCTCCTATCGAGAGTTCGCCGCCTTCTCCGGTGAACTCGCCATCGCCATCGACTGCGAAACCTGGGCGACTGCTCAGATATCTCAAATATCGGCGCTCCTCCCCCACATCAATACGTTTGGAAAACGAGGCAGCTTCTGGCAGTTCCTTCACACTGAAAATCTCGACGAAGCCTTGCCGCCGAACTTCGCCGTGCCCCAAACAGAACTGTCGCCCGACCAAATGTTATCCCACCTGACAACCCAGGCCCTCGACGACTTCGGGACTCCCCTAGTCAACGACGCAAAAGGCTTCGACCGGGTCAGCACCTACGGAAGCGCCACCATAAAACTGGAACACCATCGCATTCTCGTCCTAACCGCCGTCCCCTATCGTCGTCGCGCCGCAAGCCGCGACTTCACTTGGTATCAACGAACCCTATAAACGAATCCACCTGGAGCTTAACATGGCCGCCTCCCCCGCCTGGCCCCTCCGGCCCATCTTCTCCCGCTTCTCCGAACCCGGCACCCTTAAACGCAAGCCACCCCAACCCGCCCAATACAACTGGATCCGCGAGTGCTTCGAAGAACCCCCCGAACAACTCCTCCTCGATCTCCCCCTTCCCCCTGAAATCGACCCTGCCTACGACGATCAAGTCAGCCTCCTCGTTACCGAATCCGGCACCCAACTCTTCGTCTCCGGCTTCGGCCTCTCCCTCGGCAAACAATCCGAACGCGTCGCCATCCGCCATAAACGAAAAGTAGTCGCCCAAATCCCCTTCCTCCGCCTCCAAGAAATCGTCATCGGCTCCCGCGGTGTCAACGTCACCTCCGACGTGATCGAAGCCCTCTGCGAACGCGGCATCCGCCTCGCCTTCCTCGGCGGAACCGGACGCCCCTACGCTCTCCTCACCTCCCCCCTCCTCACCGCCACCGTCGAAACCCGCAAAGCCCAAATCCACGCCATCGATTCCCCCGTCGGTGCCAACATGGCCCGCTGGATCGTCGCCGGCAAAACCCGCAACCAAGCCAAACTCCTCCAATACTTCGCCCGAACCCGCCCCGACGAACAAGGCGAAAAGTTCAAAGCCGCCGCCCTCGCGATTAAACAAATCACCAAGAAAATCCTCCTCGTCGAAGGACCCGATTGCCGCACCGTCCGCCCCACCCTCCAAGGTCTCGAAGGTGCCGCCGGCCGACTCTACTGGGCCGCCATCTTCAACCTCGTCCCCGGTGTCGACGCCCGCACTTTTAGTCGACACAACCCGCCCACCGACGTCATCAACTCCACCGTAAACTCGGCCCTCAACTACGGCTATGGCATCCTCACCTCCCATGTCTGGGGTGCCGTCATGAACGCCGGCCTCGAACCCTTCGCCGGACTCATCCATACCGACCGCTCCGGCAAACCCTCCCTCGTACTCGATCTCGTCGAAGAGTTCCGCCAACCTATCGTCGACCGACCCCTCTTCGGCTGGATGGCCAAAGGCGGATCCCCCAAACTCCTCGGCGGCCTCCTCGATACCGAAACCAAAGAAGCCGTCGCCATGCGCGTCATCGGCCGACTCAGTGCCCTCGAACCCCACCGCGGCAAGGACCACCAAGTCCGTTCCATCATTCAAATGCAGGCCCGCCTCGCCGCCTCCGCCTTCCGTCAACTCAAGGAGTACAAACCCTTCTCCTTCCAGTGGTAGCCCTACCAGATAGAACCATGCCCCGCAAAAGTAAATTCGCCGGAATCCTCCAACCCCGCCAAGTCGGCCGAGGTGCACCTGAGGTCTCCATTCTCGTCCTCTACGACGTCGAATCAGACCGCATTCGCGCCCACCTCGCCGACCTCTGCCAAAACTACGCCCTCGCCCGTATTCAATTCAGCGCCTTCATGGGCTCTATCAATCGAAACCGCCGCCAAGAATTGGCCTTGCGCATTCAGGCCCTCATCGGCGACGAGTCCGCCCGCGTCCGCATCATCCCCCTCTTTGAAGATTCGATGCGCGACTCATGGACTCTCGACCAATACCGTCGTGACGCTGACAAACTGGCCGCAAAAGAAGAAAAACCCACCTCAGGACCCATTGCCGTTCTGAAAATAATCCGCGTTGAGGACTGTTAGAAGGAAGGTCTATTCCATGCCGGATGTAACGTTTCACGAACTCGTAATCAACGTCGGCGATATTAAGCAGTGGGCTTACTGTCCTCGGGTTGTCTTTTACCACCGCTTTTATGGCGGAGCTGGCGTTCCCACTGCCAAGATGGAGATGGGCCATGCTGCTCAACTTAAAATCCGCGAACTCATCACCCGTCGATCTCTCCGTCCTTTCGGACTGGAAACGGCAAATCGCAAATTCGAAGTCTGGATGCGGGACGAAATTCTTGGAATCCAAGGCCGAGCCGATCTTATTGTAAGCAACAGTTCCCAACTCGCGGTCATCGACTTCAAGCTGACTGGCGGCGGAGTTGGACGGAACCTCCGCCTCCAGGTTGGGGCTTACACTCTGCTCGCGGAGCGCGACCTTGGGATTCCGGCGGACAGGGCGTTCATCTTTCGAATTCCGGATAACGAAATTCTGCCGGTGGATGTGAATGCCGCCTTGCGCGCCGAGGTCATTCAGGCAGCAGCTGACATTCGGGCTATGATCATGGAAGAGCGGCTTCCTCCTCCAACCCCGAACCGCCTCCGCTGCGTCGACTGTGAGTTCGCAAACCTCTGCGGCGACATCTGGTAGACTAAACGTCTGATTCCGACTATTGAGCCCCTTTTCATGCAGTTCTCCAATAGTCGCTTTTTTCGGCCTCCGAGCCCCGGATAAGCCGCCTATTTTCAACGAGTTCCAAAGCTCCTCTAATATGCTCCCCGACCTGAAGGGGATTGAAACTCTTCAGGTAGAGCGCTTGGTCGAGCGTTGCGCCAACCTCTAATATGCTCCCCGACCTGAAGGGGATTGAAACTATACCTTTCATGCGCACTCCGCCCGCCGACCTGACCTCTAATATGCTCCCCGACCTGAAGGGGATTGAAACAGATCAAGCGCCGAGCCCGCGAGGGCCAGCCGCCGACCTCTAATATGCTCCCCGACCTGAAGGGGATTGAAACCGACAACT
>JANXMS010000290.1 GCA_025354525.1 Acidobacteriota bacterium | reverse complement strand
TTCCGAACTGCGAAGCTTCATAGCGGGCGAAGAAGATCACCCGACGCGCTTTCTCTGTATATCGTTCAAACATGCGCTAATTCTCCATTCTGCAAACACAACACCCGGTCGCAAGACCGGGCAAAAGTCGGGTTGTGGGTGACGTAAACCGAGGTCAACCCGTGCGTCCGGTGCAAATCCCGAAGCAGTCCAGCAATCATCTCGCCAGTCCGTTCGTCCAAATTGCCGGTCGGCTCATCGGCCAACAGATACTTCGGTCGACCGACCAACGCCCGCGCCAGCACGACTCGCTGCTGCTCGCCGCCGGACAACTCGCCCGCCCGATGATGCGCCCGCGCACGCAAACCAACTTCGTCCAAACGCGCCATCGCCTCACGAGACGCTTCGACGTGCGCCACCCCACGAATCAACAACGGCATCATTACATTCTCTTCGGCAGAAAACTCCGGAAGCAGGTAGTGAATCTGCCAAACAAAGCCAACTTCCCGATTGCGAAACTCCGCTAACTCTTTTTCCGTGAGCGTTTGGAGGTCGCGGTCGCCACAAAAGATTTTGCCCTTCGACGGACGGTCAAGTCCGCCGATGCAGTGCAGCAGCGAAGATTTGCCAGCGCCGCTGGCTCCGGTAAGCGCCACCCGCTCGCCCTGGGCCACGGAGAAGTTCAGATTGGCAAACACAGTCAGGTCAGTCGCACCGGACTGGTACGTCTTCGTAAGCCCTTCGGTTCGTATGGCTACTTGATCCACCGTAACTTCAGGCTATCACCAATTTCATCGGAGCATAAGCCAGGCATGGGCGTAACGGCGCCCAAACTCCCGCAAAGCCGAGGAATTGAAGTGAATTCCGTCCTCTTTTGCCTTCAAACCGCTGGAACTGACGAAGGCGACTCGCGGTAGTTTTACAACGAGCGAAGCCAACTGCTCGCTGACGGCTTGGTAATTCGGCTTAAACTGGCCGAGTTCGCCGACCACGATCGGCACGTCGCCGACCTCTTTTCGCAACGCTTTCATAACCACCAGCCAACGTTCGGCGTAGGTGCTGTCCAGCCCATCGCTCGAATCGGCTTCGCCCTGATGCCACAAGATCCCGCGCAGCCGTCCACCCGCGGCTTTCGTCCGTTCCACCGCATTTGTAAAATGTGCGCTGCCCGGCGACCATTCTTGAAGACTCGACCCGCCGAAGGCGGCCGGCACCAGGCCGATCTCTTGCAAACCATCCTGCTTCTGAACCGTCGCGGCGAATGAGCGGCCGAGGCCGACGCCCACGATCGCGGGCTTGTCAAAATGCAACGGGTCAACGACCGGGGCCCACTTCTTTTCCTTCGTGAAGACGGAGATGCCCGGTAGCGGCACCTTATCCTGTGCTTCGACGAGGCCTCGACCGGCCATATTCGACTGGCCGGTGAGGAGGAAAACATCGCGACCGCTTTGTGCGAACAGCGGCGCGGCAAGCGAAGGTACGAACCAGCGGCGGGTCATTTTCAAACCACCAGTTTCCACGGTCCGCGCTCTTCACGTTTCAAGTACTTTTTCGCTTCGGGCTGGAGTACGGTCTGCTTGGCGTCGTCCCAATCAACCTTGACTTTCGAGCGTAGTGCGATGTTAGCGAGCAGGCAGGTGGCCGTCGACTTGTGGCAGATCTCAATATCGGAGTTCGGCTTTTCGCGCGTCTTTACGCACTGCAGGAAGTTGGCCCAGTGCGCCATGCCGGAGTTGTTCGCACTCTTGACTTCGATCACTTCGCCGGGGCCCTCAGGATGAATGCGGTAGAGCGACCGGTCGACAAAGAGCGTGGCCTTCGTGCCGTGGAACATCGTTCCGTAACTCTGCTTGAACATCGAGTTGCCGTTGAACATGCGGTTCTCGTAATGGGCCAGAAAGCCAGGAAATTCGTAGACGGCGGTGAGGGTGTCCGGGGTGTCGCGATTGTCTTTGATCTGGAACTTGTCACCCAGAGCGACGACGGACTTCGGCATCGGCTCGCCCATTCCCATGCGGGCGATGTCGAGGACGTGAACGCCCCAATCGGTCATCATGCCTCCGGCGTAGTCCCAGAACCAGCGGAAGTGGGAGAAGGCCTTCGGATCGACGCCGAAACGGTTGGCGTTGAACGGCCGCTTGGGGGCAGGGCCCAGCCACATGTCCCAGTCGAGATCGGACGGGGGAGCCGCATCGGGCGGGTTGCCGATGCCTTCCGGCTTGCCGTTGCCGTAGTTCCACGTTTTGACGACGGTGACGTCGCCGAGGTCGCCGCTCTTGACGATGTTGCAGGCGGCGATGAAATGGTCACCGCTGCGCTGCATGGTGCCGCCCTGGACGACGCGCTTGTACTTGCGGGCGGCCAGTATCATCTTCTGTCCCTCGTCAATCGTGACGCTGGTGGGCTTTTCGACGTACACGTCCTTGCCCGCCTTGCAGGCCTCGATGGTCATGTAGGGATGCCAGTGGTCGGGGGTGGCGATGCAGACGATGTCGACGCTTTTGTCGGCGATGATTTCGCGGAAATCCTTGATCATCCGAGCGGCACCGCCGGGTTGTTTCGTTGTCATCGCCGCGGCCTGTTCGAGGTTCGGCTGATAGATGTCGCAAACCGCGCTTACGTGAAGATTGTCCTGTCTTAGAGCAATGCCCAGATTGCCTCGACCCATGCGGCCCATGCCGATGAAGGCCGCGTTGATTTTGTCGTTGGCACCGCGCGACTGGCCGGTAAAGAGGTTCGTTGTGTAAGCTGCGCCGGCGGCTTGCAGCAGCGCACGACGACTGGATTCTGGAGACATCTCGAAAGCCTATCATGTCGCGATGCCTATCCGAATTCGAAGCCGAGGTTGGCGCTGGCGGGGACGTTGGGCACCGCCGGGCCGCGTCGCGTCCGTATCAACTGCCGAGCGCGAAGAAAACCGTACCGCTCGGCTAGTGCGACCGCGTCGTGGTCGGCCGGGAAGAGATCCGAATAAATGGCCTCGCCGAAAGCCTATCCTGTCGCGATGCCTATCCGAATTCGAAGCCGCGGATGGCGCTGGCGGGGACGTCGGGCACGGCCGGGCCGCGTCACATCCGTTTAGTGCGACCGCGTCGTGGATGGCCGGGAAGAGGTCCGAATCAATGGCCTCGCCGAAGGCCTATCCTGTCGCGATGCCTATCCGAATTCGAAGCCACAGATGGCGCTGGCGGGGACGTCGGGCACCGCCGGGCCGCGTCGCATCCGTATCAACTGCCGAGCGCGAAGAAAACCGTACCGTTCGGCTAGTGCGACCGCGTCGTGGTCGGCCGGGAAGAGGTCCCAATAAAGGGCTTCACCTCCTCTCCGGGAGATGGTGAATTGGAGGGCTGTTTCGAGGCCCGGGCCGACCCAGGGGCCGAAGTACCAGGCTTTGCGGCCGGGTCGGCCGATCGATAGGCAGTCGCCGGGTAGGGCGGCAAGCAGGCGGGGGTCGTAGACAGCCGAGGCACGGGGGCGCTCCCAGCGTTCGATCGGCTGCTCGTCGACGAAGCCAAGTTTCCGGTAAAGCGGCGCGCCCATGGCCGTGGCGTCGAGTCGGAAGCAGGTGGCGTCGAGATGTAGCGCTCCTTCGAGCAGTTGGGTAGCAAAGCCACGCCCGCGAAATTCTGGTGCGGTGAGCACCATGCCGATCCAGACGACACCGTTACGATGGCAGACGGCGGTGGTCGTGGCGACGAGGTCAGAACCAACGAATGCGCCCCAGCAGGTCTCCGGCGCGAGATGGATCAGCCGCTGCCAGTCGGCAGGCGTTTGGTTCCAGTCCGCCGCTTCGACTAGTCGCATCGCGGCGGGGATGTCGCTGCTTCGAAGCTGGCGGGTCTCGTTCATACGGGGATCGATCCATACTATCTTCAGGCGACGGGGAAAAGCGACCCGGCGAGCATCCGCGTCTTCTCTGTGCTACCGTTTCTCTACCGCCCTCTAATGACCCGCCGGACTTGGCTCGCCCTTTCGACCGCCGCTTCACTGAACGCACAGGAGAGCCGCGCCTACCCCGGCGTCGCCTATCGCAACTACGCGCGCTGCCTGCCTGACTATCTCAAAGGCCTCGCCCAGGCCGCCTATACACGTCGGCGGGCTGACCTTGAAAAACTCGCTACACCGGAACTGATCGTGGAACGGAAGCGTTGGGCTCGGCAGACTTTCTGGTCCTTGATCGGCGGTCAGCCGGAGCGGACGCCGCTGAATCCACGGACGGTCGACACGGTGCAACGGGGCACGTATCGCATCGAAAAAGTGATCTACTATGCTCGCCCCGGGTTTCCGATCACAGCTAACTTATACGTGCCGAATCGAGGTCGAAGTTCCTTTCCGGCGGTGCTGCTCCAGATGGGCCATAGCCCGCTCGGCAAGGCCTACACGACCTACCAGCGATGCGCCCAAGGCCTCGTCCAACTGGGCTTCGTCGTGCTCGGCTTTGACCCGCAGGGCCAAGGCGAGCGCGTCTACTATCCCGATTCTTCGGGGAAGGCTAGCCGCCTCAGTAGCGCCGATGACGAGCACTCGACGGCAGGGCGCCAGATGTTGCTCACGGGCGATACGGTTACTCGGCTGCAAACCTGGGATGCCGTTCGCTCGCTCGACTATTTGCTTTCGCTGCCCTACGTGGACCGGCGCCACGTGGCGACGACCGGGCAATCGGGCGGCGGCACGATTGCGATGTATCTAATGGCCGTGGACGATCGGCTATCCTGCGCGGCGCTGGCCAGCGCGAACTCCGAAAATTTCGCCTGCGCTGACTTCGAGGCGCCGGGTTCAACCGACGACGCCGAACAGAATCTGGTCGGGGCGGGCCCTTTGGGTTTCGACCGTTGGGATACCATCTACCCGTTCGCGCCGAAGCCGCTGCTGATCAGCGTCAGCGATAAGGATTTCTTTGGCACTTACAGTCCTCATTACTTGAGCAGCGGCTGGGAAGAGTTCCAGCAACTGAAAAAGATATATAGCACTTTAGGCAAGGCCGATCATCTGGCTTGGGGCGGCACGGCGCTGCCGCATTCGCTTGAATACGATAGTCGGCTTCAAATTTATAACTGGTTCCTGCGTTGGATGAAGGCCGACGCCCGTCCGGTGACCGAGGAGCCGCCGACCAAAGTGGAAACACCCGAGACGCTGCAATGCACCGAATCGGGCAACGTGATCAAGTCGTTGCAATCGCAGACGCCGTTTTCGATGCAGTTGAAACGGTCCAGTCGGCCCCGTCAGGAAACGCTGGAACGTTTACTGCAACTCGAGCGAACCTCCTACGGGCCGCTCCAAACACTGAAGTCGATGCCGGGCCGTGGGGTGACGATTGAAGCTGTTGAATTGCAGTCGGCTCCGTCGGTTCACGTGCCGGCCTGGGTCTTTCTGCCTCGGCCGCACCGGAACAACCGGCCACTGCTGCTGCTGCTCGAAGGGGGCGGACGGAATGCGGCATGGCACGAAGACGAACTCTTCCAGTCGTTAGCGCGGCAGGGCTTTGCCGTCTGCGTGCCGGATCTTCGCGGAATCGGCGATTTGCTGGGTGAAATTGGACCGGGCAACCCCCGCTATACGCGCCGTCACAACGAAGAAGAAGAGTACGCTTGGGCGTCGCTGATTTTGGGCAAACCGCTGCTGGGCCAGCGAGTGAGCGATGTACTGGCGCTGGTTCGTGGGTTGAAGCAGCATCCGGTGCTTGGTTCCCGACCGATCATGGTTGCCGCGCACGGGCGGCTTACCGTGGTGGCGCAGTTTGCGGCGGCGCTGACGCCTCAGATTTCCCGAATCTATTTGGCCGGCGGCCTCGTCAGCTTCCATAGCGTTGTCGAGACCGAGAACTACGGGCACGCGTTTTCGAACTTTATACCAAACATTCTGAACTCGACCGATCTGCCGGACGTAACCGCGCATATGGGCATGCGGAAGGTAACCTTGGGCGGTCTGATCGACGGTGCCGGGAGGCGACTGGATAGCGGTTCCGTCCGCAAAGCGTACGAGAAAGTTCGCAATCTCGACGTTGTCGATCAGCCAACTTGGACCGCCGAAGCTCTCGCTCGCATCGCGACGTCGTAACACGGGGAACTTTTTTTGATCGGCTGCGTATCTGTTCGCATGCGCTTCTTCCTGCTTGCCCCTTTCGCTCTCTTTCTTGCCGGTTGCGATATCGAAGACATCGCCTCCGGAGCTCGCGAACAGGAGGAGTTCCAGATGAACTTCCCGCTGCGATCGGGCGGTCGGTTGGTGGTCGAGAACTACAACGGTTCGATAGAAATTACGGCCTGGGACCAAGAGTCGGTCGAGATCCACGGGACTAAGTTTGCCAACACGAAAGAGCAGTTGAAAGAGGTCCATATTGATGGCCGCGCGGTGACGGCGGACTCGGTCACGGTCCGTACCGTCCCGCCCGTCGCCCGGCGCGGCAACACCGGGGCCCGCTATGTCATTCGCGTCCCGCGGCGCGTGCAACTGGAACGGATTACGTCGTCCAATGGCTCGGCGCGTGTGGACGGAGTGGAAGGATTGGCGAAAATTCAGACTTCCAATGGCGCGATTCGCATCGGTCAGCACAAAGGGAGCCTGGACATGTCGACTTCGAACGGCTCGATTGAAGTTCGCACGGTGAGCGGCCCGGTTACGGCACGGACTTCGAACGGCCGGATCAGCGTTGACGAGGCGTTTGGGTCGGTGGATGCGGCGACGTCGAACGGCTCTATCGTCGCGACGTTAGTCGAGACCCCAGCCGACAAGACGCAACGATTTACGACGACGAACGGGGGCATCGAGTTGACGGTGAAGAACCGGCTGCTGAGCGACCTCCGGGTCAGCACCTCGAATGGCGGGGTGACCGTGCGACTGCCCGCGGTGACCAACGCCCGCGTCGCGGCCGCGACCTCGAACAACTCGATCACCAACGAATTTCCGCTGACTGGAGACGGCGCGACCAATACGAAAAAGCGCATCGAAGGAAAAATTGGAAACGGCGGGCCAACGATTGACATCTCTACCTCGAACGGTTCAATCCGATTGCTCCGTTCGGGCGTATAGAGGATAGGAGCCCTGTTGCTTGGGCCCTACGTTTGAAGTATGCTCAATCTGGGTACATCGGCAACCAAACCGGGTCCCACAATCCAGGGAGGATTAAAATTCAATGAAAAAGTTTACTCTGTGCATGGCTCTCTGCTCGGTGGCCGCCTTCGCCGAAACTTGGAAGGGTACCGTTTCCGACGCCAAGTGCGGCGCGAAGCATGCCGATGCCTCGGAAAAGTCCATGGCTTGCGTTAAGGCCTGTGCGAAAGGTGGGTCTGCCGCCGTTTTCATTACCGAAGACGGCAAGGTTGTCCCGATCCACAACGGCGATTCCGTGAATGATCATCTCGGCCACAAAGTCACCATCACCGGCAAGATGATGGACGGCTCGGTCCACATCGAATCCGTGAAAATGTAATTTTACAGGGGTGGGGTAGGCTGCTACAGCAGCTTGCCCCGGCCCTCAACCTCCCACGTTTCGACTACTTCCTCTCCCCGCACCCCGTAGATTCTCTCCTCCATATTCACCGTTACGCAAACGTGGTTCATCAGAACCCGGACCCGATCTCCCACCTTAAACTTCGCGCCGTTCCGTTTCACGTCTCCGTGAATCTAGGATTTCGCCGTACCCGCCTGCCGCCGTCTGGTCGCTCGTCAACGGCTCGGTCCACATCGAATCCGTGAAAATGTAATTTCACAGGGGTGGGGTAGGCTGCTACAGCAGCTTGCCCCGCCCCTCAACCTCCCACGTTTCGACTACTTCCTCTCCCCGCACCCCGTAGATTCTCTCCTCCATATTCACCGTTACGCAAACGTGGTTCATCAGAACCCGGACCCGATCTCCCACCTTAAACTTCGCGCCGTTCCGTTTCACATATCCGTGCTCTTCGTTCATCTTGAAGAAGGACGCCTCCGGGGAACCGACGATTTCGCCGTATCCGCCGACCGCTGTCTGGTCACTGGTGAATGTCTTTGAGCCTCCATCCAGGATCATTTGATCTTCTACGCTCGTAGAAACTACTGTGCAAATGATATTTGCGGCACAATCTTCGGGACCGCAAGCGCCGCTAGCGATCGTATTGCGATCATTGAAGATGTAGGTACCCGGTCGCATCTCATTCATCCCCTCGATTTCATGGGAGTGCCACATGGTTGGAGTCGATCCTCCACTGACGAGTTCGAATTCGAGGCCGGCGGTGGCCGCTTCGCGGGTCACCTCTCCCACCAGTTTCGATATCTGTAGTATTCCGGCGGGATCCTTCGCCTTGAGATGACCCGGATAAAAGGCCAATCCCCGTACTTGCTTGCCCAGGCGCTTGGCCAGAGGAATAACTTCCTCCGGTCGGACGCCGACGCGACCGAGGCCAACGTCCATTTCGATCAGAAATTCTACTTCAGTAGGAATAAGGGGTTCGGCGACTTCGTAACTATCGACGGAGACGGTCAAGCGTGTCTTCTTGGCCACTTCAGCCACCCGTGGCCACTTCTTTTGCCCGAAAAGGGGGTAGGCAATGAGTAGGTCCTTGACCCCGGAAGCGAGCATGACTTCGGCTTCGCTGACCTTGGCCACCGTTAGGCCGGCTGCCCCGAGCTCGAGTTGGCGTCGACCGAGGGCGGGGATCTTGTGGGTTTTGGTGTGCGGCCGGAGCCGGAGGCCGTGATTGGCTGCGTACTCCGACATTCGTCGGAGATTGCGATCCATGATGTCGAGATCAATGACGAGTGCTGGGGTATCGAGTTCCGAAATATGCATTAATTTTTAAACCTTACGGCGAACTTTCCTGCGGGTCCGCGGTAGAACAACTCCAAATCTTTTGCTTTTTGTTTTCCGTCGAAGCCGAAGTAGAGCAGACCACGGAACGGTTTTACGGTTTTGCCTTCCGGGAATACTTTCTCCCTCAGCGTGGCGAGAACCGGGTCGTCGTTGGTGTCGGTCATCCCTTTCTTTTCGGTCGCTTTGGGTTGGTCGGTGGTGGCACCGTCGGCACCCTTTT
>JANXMS010000288.1 GCA_025354525.1 Acidobacteriota bacterium | reverse complement strand
TGAAGGTGGCGTTCGATCGCGTCGTAGTGTTCCAGCATTTGCTGGGCTGCGGCGCGATCGGCTCCGAAGCGGAAACGGTGGTAGGCGTGGGTGAAGCCGGCGACTCGGTTGGCGGTTTCGGAAGGGGGGAGTTGGCGGGCGAATTCCAGGGGGGTGGAGGAGGCAGGCTTCGAGAAGCCTTGGGTGGCGAGGAGGGCGAGGAGTTTGGCGTAAAGGATGGTGCCATCCGACGGGAAGGCTTGGCCGGCTTCGAGGCGGGCTCGGCGGCGGCGTTCCTGGTGGCGCGAGCGGAGCCAGGGGGTTAGGACGTAGGCTAGAGCAGTGACGATGGCAAGGGCGAAGGCCCAAGGGCCGTAAAGGAGCAGCCAGACCTTGGCGGTGGCCGTTAGCTCACGGAGTTGGCGGCTGCGGGAGGGGCGGGAGAGGACGTTTTTGATGCCGCCGCTATCGAGGGCGGCGGCGATTTTGAATTGGCGTTCGAGGTCGTATTGGAGGACCCAGTCCTGCCAGAAGAGGTCGGCGGCGTCGATCCAGTTGGCGAGTTTGGCGAAGAGGGGGGCGTGGGCGGGTCGGTCGCCGATGGGGGTGGGGTCGAAGGTGGTCCAGCCGTTGTTGGGGATCCAGGCTTCGACCCAGCTATGGGCGTCGGAGGCGGCGACGACGTGCCAGCCGCTGACCGGGTTGAAGGTGCCGCCTTGGAAGCCGGTGACGACGCGGGTGGGGACGCCGAGGGAGCGGAGCATGACGGCGAGGGTGGAGGCGAAGTATTCGCAGTGGCCTTTTTTGCGATCAAAGAGGAAGTGGGCGATGGGATCGGATTGGACTGTCGCGGGGAGTTCTAGGGTGTACTGGAGATTGGTTTGGAGCCACATTTCGAGGCGGCGGGCGCGGTGCCAATCGTCGGGTTCGTTTTGGGTGAGGGAGCGGGCGAGGGCGGCGACGCGGGGATCGAGGGGGGGGAGGGAAAGGGCGATGCGGCGTTCTTCGGGGCCGGGTGGGGGGGAGGCGTCGCCGTTGCTGGCATCGAGATAACTCGAGACGCTATAGCGAAATTGGGACGGTGCGTCGCCGATGGTTTTGAGGCTGCCGTTGGATTGGCGGAGGACGGAGTCGAGGTTGGATTCGAGATATTCGGGGACGCCGGCGACGAAGAGGGTGTCGAGGCCGCTGTCGGAGATTTGGACTTGGTAGCGGAGGCGGCGGCCGTTGCGGCGGCGGGGGATGGCGTCGTCTGTGAGGGCGGGGGCGAGGGCGAGGGCGCCGTAGGAGAAGCGGAGGCGTTCGCTCTTACCGCGGCTTTGGGTCCAGCGTTGGCCATCGAATTGGGAGAGGGCGGTGCCGCGCCATTTGTAGGGGAGGATTTGAGAGGAGCGGCCTTCGACCTTGATGTGCATCATGGTTCGGCTGGAGGTTTGGAGGGTGCCGATATCGCCGAGGCGGACGTTGCCGGAGAAGCCGGGGAGGTGGAAGCGGGAGCTGACGAGATTTTGAAACGCGGCGCGGGCGGTGCGAGGGAGGACGAAGAAGAGGGTTACGGTGAGGAGGACGATGGCGCAGGAGGCGGTGAAGGCGGCACCGAGGAGGCGGCGGCTGAAGCGGGGGGGGAGTGGTTGCGTGGACCGCGGGGTGCCGAGGCGGACCTGCCAACTGGTGAGGGTGGCGACGCTGGCGAAGAGGAAGAGGGAGAGGAATACGAAGAAGAGGAGGCTGACGGAGAGGAGGGCGGCGGCGAGGAGTTCGGCGAAGGCGATGAGGATGGCATAGACGGCGTCGCGATTCGAGACGACGGTGAGGCCTTTGACGACGGCGAGAAAGCAGATCATGCGGACGGTGGCGACGAGGAAGTTTTCGGCGAGGAAGTGGTAATCGAGGGGGTAGAAGGCGGCGTAGAGGATGACGGCGGCGTTGGCCCAGGCGGCGGGGAGTTCGAGGCGTCGGCGGAGGATGAGCAGGGCGAGGCGGCCGGAGAAGGCGAGGGCGGTGAGGGAGAGGGTGAGCGGGTCAAGTTCGCCGGTGGTGGCTAGCGCTAAGAAGCCGGTGAAGAGCATGCCGAGCAGGGTTCCGTCGAAGAAGCGGTCGACGGGGTGGAGGCGTTCTGCGCGGAGGAGGGGCATGGGATCAGTGGAGGACGGCCATGAGGGCTTCGACGAAATCGCCGGTGGCTTGTTTGGGGATGTCCTTGGCGGGAATGACGATGAGAAAGTTGCCTTTGTGGAAGGTGATTTCGCCGGGGGCCTTTTGCCATTTTTGGACGGCTTCGAAGGCTTCGGTGTTGGAGTTAAAGAGGTAGAGGTAGGCGATGAAATCTTGGGGGCCCTGGTAGGAGGTTCGCCAGGAGTGGGTGGGCTTGAGGGCCAGGGGGAAGGCTTCGGTGGGGGGGGGAGCGTCTTTGAGGGTCCAGCCTCCGGTGAGGTGAGCGGGAGGCACGAAGCTGACGGGTGCGGGGACGGTGCAGGCGGCCAGAAGGCTAATCAAGATGAGGGCGGCGGCAAGGAGCAAGCAACGCATTCCCTTATGGTAATCGAGGCTGAATGTTACTATCGGAAGAACCTAAACTATGGCCAAGCCTAAGCCGTCGAAAGGCCCGTTGCCAACTCGCCTCACGAAAGATGATCTGAAGGTAGCAGTACCCTGCCTTGTGCTCATTGTCGGGGCGATTTTTCTTCTGGGCATATTATTTTCCGCGATGTTGAAACCGCGATAGGAACTGAATTGAAGATGCGTTTTGATGCACGTTTGGCGGACCAGATGCGTCCGGTGATGATTGAACCGAATTATTTGAAGACGGCGGAAGGCTCGGCGCTGATTAGCGTGGGGAACACGAAAGTGCTGTGCACGGCTTCGGTGGAGGCGACGGTGCCGCCGTTTTTGCGGGGGAGCGGCAAGGGCTGGGTGACGGCCGAATATGCGATGTTGCCGCGGGCGACTTCGACGCGGACGCAGCGGGAGGTGAAGAAGGGTCGGGAGAGCGGGCGGACGATGGAGATTCAGCGGTTGATTGGGCGGTCGCTGCGGAGCGTGGTGGATTTGACGGCGTTGGGGGAGCGGAGCGTGTTGATTGACTGCGACGTGTTGCAGGCGGATGGGGGCACGCGGACGGCGTCGATTACGGGGGCGTTTGTGGCGTTGGGGCTGGCGATGCAGAAATTGGTGGCGGGGGGGATGGTGAAGAAGAA
>JANXMS010000274.1 GCA_025354525.1 Acidobacteriota bacterium | reverse complement strand
TACCAGCTCTGCGCCTACCTCCCCGCCATCGGACTCCTCACGGCGCTGCTTCCCAAACTGCCCAAGAAACACCCAAATGTGATCTGATTAGCGGGTATGACTCCCTTTCTCCTGGTCGCTCAAATCGTGTTCAGCTCGCCGTCCTTGCAGGCAGCCGTCTGCCCCGAGCGAGGCGGCGAGCTCTGCAGTTTGAAGGTCCAACATAAGGGCCAGTGGGTCGAAACGCTGTACTCGTCCGACACCGGCCCTACAGGAACATGGACCGGGCGAGCCCATTGGATGTGGCCCGCTATTGGGAAAGCATCCCCCGTGCCCTTCCACGGCTTCGTCCGCGACATGCCTTGGCAAACCACCCTGCAATCGAAGGACGCCGTCACCGTCACCGTTTCTGACAGTCCCACGACCCGCCAGACCTACCCCTACGGCTTCGCGCTCCAAGCAAACTACCGCGCCGTCGGAAAGAAGCTCGTCATCCGGTTCAAGGCCACCGCCTCATCCGCCAACACCGCCACCATGCCCTTCGCCGTCGGCAACCATATCTCCTTTCGCGCCCCCTTGCTTCCCGGCGGACCCGCCGACGCCTTGACCCTCCGCACCCCTTCCACCATCGAGTACAAAAAGCTTGATGGTTCCCCCACCGGCGAAAAAGTACCCCGCTCGCTTGCCCAGCCCATCACCCTCAAAGATTTCGACGCCCGCGTCGCCGTCTCCCTCGGCGGCTATGCAGCCGACCCGTACGCCGAACTCCGCGACCCCGGCGGACTCGCCGTACGGATCTCTCACTCCGCCACCTCCGTCCCGTCCGAACCCGTCGTCCGCTTCAATATGTGGGGCGATCCAACCAAAGGCTACTTCTGCCCCGAGCCAATCGTCGGGCTGCAAGATGGTCACCGCCTCCAACAAGGCTTAGTCCGCCTGGAGCCCGGTAAAGACTGGGAATGGGTCATCACCGTCGAGTTCGTAAACTAGTACCACATGAAGCCAATCACCGCCGTAGCCCAGTCGTTGGGGATTCCAGCCGAGTTCCTCCATTCGTATGGGCCGCACATGGCCAAAGTCCAACTGGGCCTGCTCGATCAGCTGCCGCCGCGCCGCGGCAAACTCGTCCTCATCACCGGCATCACCCCAACCCTCCACGGGGAAGGGAAGACCGTCACCACCATCGGCCTCACCCAAGCACTGGCCCACATTGGGAAAAAAGCGGTCGCCACATTGCGCCAACCCTCGCTCGGTCCCGTCTTCGGCCAGAAAGGCGGAGCCACCGGCGGCGGCCTGTCGCAGGTCCTGCCTCACGACCGCATCAACGTCCATTTCACCGGCGATTTCCACGCCGTCGCCGCCGCCCAGAATACCCTCGCCGCTCTCATCGACTCCTTCCAACACCACGGCCTCCTCAACGTCGACCCCTTCTCGATCGACTGGCCCCGCGCCGTCGATGTCAATGACCGTTCCCTTCGCTCCGTCATTACCGGCCTCGGCGGTCGGTTAAATGGCCGCCCCCGCGAAACCGGATTCGTCATCACGGCCGCCTGCGAAATGATGGCAATCTTGGCACTGGCCGAATCGCTCGAGGACCTGCGAACCCGCATCGGAAACATCGTCATCGGCTCGACACGAGTCAGCGAGATGGGCATTACCGGTTCCCTCGTCATGCTGCTGGCCGACGCGCTCCATCCGAATCTGGTGCAGACCACGGACGGCACACCCGCCTTCGTCCACGCCGGCCCTTTTGCCAACATCGCCCATGGTACGGCGAGTGTCGCCTCCATCCGCATGGCTCTCGGCCTCGCCGACTTCGTCGTCAATGAAACCGGCTTTGCCGCCGACCTCGGAGCCGAGAAGTTCTTCGATATTGTCATGCCCGCCTCCGGCCTCCGCCCCGACGTGGCGGTCATGGTCGCCACTGTCCGCGCCGTCGCCGCCAACGGCTTGGACAACCTGGCGCGCCACATCGAAAACGTCCGCCTGTTTGGGGTGCCCGTCGTCGTCACCATCAATCGCTTCCCGACCGATACGGACGCCGAGCTGGAGCTGCTGCGAGGCTACTGCACCGACACCCTCGGCGTCGCCTGCGCCGTCAGCGACCTCTACGGCAAGGGCGGAGCGGGAGGTGTCGAGCTCGCCGAAAAGGTCGCCGCTAGCTCCGGCGGGTCCGCCGTCTCGCTCTACCCGGCAGAGATGGAGCTGACCGAAAAGATACGCACCGTGGCCACCCGGATCTACCGCGCTGGAACGGTCACCATCGACTCGGGCGCGGCCAAAAAACTCGCGAAACTCCAAGCCGCCGGCTTTGGCCACCTCCCCATCTGCATGGCGAAAACGCAGTACTCGTTCTCCGACAACCCAAAGCTCGGCGGCGCACCGGAGGGCTTCGAGTTCACCGTCAGCGACGCCTACCTCCGAGGCGGAGCCGGATTCGTTACCGCCGTCGCCGGCAGCATGTCGCTGATGCCCGGGCTCGGCAAAACCCCAGCCGCGCTCCACCTTGACATCGACCCCGACGGCCGCATGATCGGCCTGGACGGCTAAGCCTCACTTGTGCCAAGCTCCGCAATCCCGCAGTCCTGCGCCCTCGTCCGGCTCAGCATCAACTCAGCTTTCGAGTTGTCGCGCTACACCTCGACATCGGCCCCGACGACTAAGCCTTCGCCCAGCTCAGCATCAGCTCAATCTTCGGCCGGTCACTAAACCCGACCGGTGCGCCGATCGCCGCGCTCCACGTCGACATCGGCCCCGAAGGCCGCATGATCGGCCTAGCCGGCTAAGCCTCACTTGTTCCGAAACAACTCGCTCTGCACCACCTCGTGGATCAAGCTCCGCAGCCCGTACTCCTGCGCCTTCGTCCGGCTCAGCATCAGATCAATCTTCGGCCGGTCACTAAACCGTATCGGTGCGCCGGTCGCAAACACCGTCAGTTGCCTCGCTAAATTCCGAGCAATCGTCTCGTCCTCGCCACGCAGTAGCCGCTTGAAGTCGTAGATGTTCTGGAACGACCGACCATCTGGCAGCACGCCGCTGGAATCAACCGGAAGCGCGTAGTGAAACTCAAACGGCTGGCCGTTCTTGCCCCGGCCCTTCTCCGCAGCCACCTTCTCATCCACAGCCCTATACCGATCCCGCCAACCGCCCATGATGTCGAAGCTTTCGAGCGCAAACCCCGCCGGGTCGATCTTGTCGTGGCACGACGCGCAACTCTGGTCGGCCCGATGCTTGTCGAGCTGTTGCCGAATCGTCACCGCCCCGCGAATGTCCGGCTCAACGGCGGCCACCGGCGGTGGTGGAGGAATCTCATAGCCCAGAATCCGCTCCATGATCCACTTGCCCCGCAGAACCGGTGAGGTCGTCGTCCCGTTAGCCGTAAGCTTCAAGACACTCGCGTGCGTCATAAATCCGCCGCGCGGGCTATCCGGCGGAATCGGAACCCGACGCATGGCAATCCCGGTCACGTCGGGGATCCCGTAGTGAGCCGCCAGCCGGTCATTCAAGAAGGTGAAATCGGAGTTCACGACAGACCGGGCCGCCAGATTCCGCTTCACCATATCCGCAAAGAAAAGCTGGCTCTCGGCCATCGAAGCCTCGGTCAAGGCATCGTCCAAATAGTAGTCGTTGTACAAGCTGACCGACGGCGTCGAATCCTCAATCTTCCGCAGATCAAGCCAATAGTCGAGGAACGCATCGACGAAGCGCCGGGAGCTATCTTGAACCAATAGCCGCTCGGTCTCTGCCCGCAGTACATCAGGCCGACGCAACTCTCCCCGCGCCGCCCGGCTGCGGAGCGTCTCGTCCGGCAGCGAGTTCGATAGGAACAGCGCCAGCCGCGTCGCCAGCCCATAGTCGTCCAGCGGACCCGCCTTCTCCTTTACAAAAACGAATCCAGGCGAAGCCAGCACCGCCGTATAGCCGGTGATCATCGCCTCTGCAAACGACACGCCCTTCGCCCGCTGCCCTTCGATCAAGTCCAGGAATCGCTTCACGTCTGCTTCGACCACAGGCCGGCGATAAGCCTGCTTCAGAAAGTTCCGCAGCAGCGGTTCCGGGTCCTCCTTCAGCGGCAGATCGCCAAAAAGCAGGCGATAGCCAGCCGTCGTCGTCTGGTCATAGAGTGGCCCTTCCACCTCCATCCATCGGAACGCTACGCCCGGCGCGCCGTCGGCCTGCATCAACGGATTCCGGAAGTTGTTTGGGCGCGATCGATACAGCCGCGAAGCATCGGGCACCAACGTCTCGCCTCCCACTAGCCATACCTCACCAACCTCATGAACCCTCGGCTCCGGCGTCAAATCGAACTCGCCTACCCGCCGATTCATCACCCCGTTTCGCGTATAAACAGTCACCGGCTCATATCGCCGTCCCGTCGTTACCTTCTCAAAATCCGGCAGGTGCTTCCGGTCGCCTTCGAGCGGCGCCACCCAAATCGAATACCCGCTGAAGCGCACCTTGTAGCGGCCCGCCACCGGTGCCCGAAAGCCGTCCCAACTATAGCGGAAGCCCGTCACATAGTTGCTCGAAACCCAGGCCATCGCCTCCTGCTCGCGCGTCTTCGGATCCGAAAACGGTGCCGTCTTGTTGTAGATCTCCGGCTGACCCTTCCAACCCAAAACCGGATAAGCCTGCCGGTCGCCCCGCTGGTTCGAATGGTTGATCTTGTTCGTCAGCTCTCTCTGATCCCGAGCGTAGTAGCGGGTCGTCTTGGTCGGCGGTTGCTTAGACTGCACGCTTATCACTTGGCGGATCGCGTAGTCCGCCGCTGAAAGGTAGCGAGCCAAATGGACATGCGAAATGTCCAGCGCCTCGCCGCCCTTGTTGAACCGGAACGCTTCACCATCCTCCGGGAATTGGCCCTTAATCTGGAGCCAAGGAGCCTGTAACAGATCGCGCAGCGCGTTCTCGTACTCCATCCGATTCAGCCGCCGGTCGAGCGCCCGGCTATCGCTCAATTCATGCGCCTGCAATTCCGCCGCCAGCCCGTCAAGAAACACTCTCGTCGCCACCGCGTCCGGTCGTTTCGTCATCTGCTTCGGCGGCATCTCCCCTGCCTTAAGCCGATCGTGAACCTTTACCCTCTGCTCGAAGCCAACCGGCTGCGTCAAGTCCAACCCGCCCTGCTTCACGGTCGCGTTGTGGCACGTCGAGCAGTGCTTCTGCAGAAAGTCCCGATCCGGCGGAGCCCCCCATACCAGCGCCGCAACACTGAACAACGCAGCCAGACGCACGCTCATCTACGTAAGCTCCAGGCCCCGCATCGTGCCGGTGGAAGAGGCAAAGCGGTCCGTCTCAATCCCCATCCGTTGCAGCATCGAAACATACAGGTTCGGCAGCGGGTAGTTGCTCTTCCGATCAAACGCCAAGTGCTGTCCATGCTGGAAGCCGCCGCCCGCCAGGATCATCGGCATGTTGAAACAGGTATGGGCGTTGGCGTCCCCGAAGTTGGATCCGTACAGCACCATCGTCCGATCCAGCAACGAGTCCTCACCTTCACGTACGCCCTTCAGGCTCGCTAGCAGATGCCCCAGCATCTTCATATGCCACTGGTCGATCACCTTCAACTGCCCGCGCTTCTCCTCCGACTTCCCGTGGTGCGACAGGTTGTGATAACCGTCCGTGATCTTCGCATCCGCGATGTCCATCACCGGCGTGCTCACCCCTTCGAGCATCAGCGTGATCGACCGCGTCGAATCCATCTCGATCGCCAGCCGGGCCAGGTCGTACATTACCTTCACCTTTTCCATGTACGCCGCCGGGTTCGCCAGGTCTACCGGAGGCGCGCTCTTCACCACCGGCTTCGGCTTCCGCTCCCAACCACGCGATGCCTGCAGCCGGTTCTCCAAATCGCGAACGCTCGTGTAGTACTGGTCCAACCGATCCTTGTCTCGCGCCCCCAAGCCCCGCTCCAGATCCTTGGACTGTCCGGCGACAGTATCGAGAATGCTCCGTCCAGTATCGAGCTTGCGAATCTGCGCCTCAACCTGCTCGGGGCTGCCCTGGAAAAACAGCTCTTGAAACACCGCCGCCGCCTTGTCTTCCGGAGGAATCGCTACACCCGTCCCGGTCCACGACAAGCTTTTCACTCGGGTGTTCACGGCTAGCGTCAACGACGGGAACCGCGTCAACGTGCCGATCTGCTCAGCGATATGCTGATCCAGCGAAATCGAATTCCGAAACGACCCGCTGCCCGGATGCGGGGCCGCCGTCAAAAAGCAAACGTCCGCCGGATGGCCGCCGTCCACGTTCGGGTGTGAAACCCCAGAGAAAACCGTGAAATCGTTGCGATGAGCCTGTAGCGGCTGCAAGCTTGGAGACAAAGCATAATCCCGCCCCGGCTCCTGCGGGAAAAACTGATCCGCCAGCAGGCCAAGGTTGTTGCAAATGCCAATCATCCGCCGCGGCTTTCCAACCTTCTGCGCGAACGCCGGCGTCATCGAATCGAGTAACGGCAAGGCGAGTGCAACGCCCCCGCCGCGCAAAACGCTGCGGCGAGATAACGAACGACGGGTAACAATCGAGGACATAGCTTCTTACACGTTATGGAACGTATGCCCCGTTGTCAAACCTCTCCTCTCCGCTCAACCCAACAGCCCAAACATCGTGTTCATCCAAGCCGATGACCAGCGCTTCGACGACCTCGGCTGCTACGGCAACCCTGTCATCAAAACGCCCCACATCGATCAACTCGTCAAAGACGGGATTCTCTTCCGCAACCACTTCGTCACCATCGCCATCTGCTGCTGTAGCCGCGCGCCCTACCCCGCTGTCCTCCTATGCCATCGGCAGTCCCACCGGTCGTGGCAAAGCCTTGCACTGCCAGAAGCCGAGTTCCGCTACTGGCACGGCTTCCCTGGCCTCCACCCTGAAACCACATGGATCCCGACCGCCCCAGCCGCTACGAAGACGCCTCCGTCAAGCCCCCCCAATAGCTACCCCGCCAAGCCTTCGAGGGCCTCCCCACGTTCCTCCGTAAATCGCTGAACGGCACCGAAAACGGGGACCTTGGCCAATCCGGCCGCGACCAAAACACCGTGGCTCCATGCGTGCAACATCGACCTCGCCCCCATCAGCCTCCCCATTCCTCCGAGCGAAGCCGTTCCTGCCTCCCGCACGACGCAGAAGCCCGTATGCGAGCAACTCTTCGACCGCCAAGCCGATTCCGAGGAACGTCAGAACCTCGTCGCCAACCCGGACCACAAAAAGACACTGGTCCACCCTCCGCGCCGCTGCCAGTTAGGGCACCGGCGCAATTCCCCGCCGCAATATAAGCATCCGCAGCGCGTTCCGCTTGCTCCAGTCAATGTGGTCGCTCAGCAGCCGCTCGGCCGTCGCTAAATCTCGCCGGATAAACGCCTGCACCAGCGCCAAGTGCTGCTCCCCTGTCTCCCGTACGACGTCTTCCAACTCGTACCCCAGCAGCCGAAGCGAATGGATTAACTGCGACACGTTTTCCAGGTACGCCACCAGCCGCTTGTTCTGGCAGTGCTCAAACACAAACGCATGAAACGCCAAGTCTACCTCTACATGCTGCGGAGCCGCTACTTGCACCGCTTCACTCGCCAACTCGCGGAAACGCTGCTCAAACGCCAACAACGGCTCGAGTGGCATCGCGTTGATCGCCGTTTTTAACGCGAGCAACTCCAAGCTCTTTCGGATCTCGTACAGATCCTCCACGCAGTCCGGAGTGAACGAAACTACTTGCGTCCCACGGTTGTGATTCCGCTCCACCAAGTTGTCCCGGAGCAGCGTAAACAGCACCTCCCGGATAATCGTCCGGCTCACCGTGTACTGCTCTGCCAGTTGGTTTTCTACCAGCCGAACTCCAGGCTTCAACTCGCCGTTCAAAATTCGTTGCAGCACCGCCTCATAAATCTTCCGTTTCGCCACGTCGTCGCGCAACGGCGCTTTCGTCGGCTTCAAGCCAAAATTTCCCGCACCACACGCCCAGCCACATCGGTCAGCCGGAAGTCCCGCCCCGTGTAGCGATAGGTCAGTCTTTCGTGGTCAATACCGAGTAAGTGAAGCATCGTCGCGTGTAAGTCGTTGATGTGCACTTTGCCCTGCACCGCTTCCCAACCGAACTCGTCCGTCTCGCCGTGGGCGATCCCGGGCTTCACCCCGCCACCCGCCATAAACATCGTGAATCCCCGCGGATTGTGTTCCCGCCCACGTTCCGACATCGGCGCTTTGCCCTGCGTCAAATCCTGATCAAACGGGGTCCGGCCAAACTCACCGCCCCATAAAACCAACGTATCATCCAGCAAACCTCGTTGCTTCAAATCCGTGATCAACCCTGCAATCGGCTTGTCCACCGCTTTGCATCGGACCGGCAAAGTCTGCCGTAGCTTCGCATGATGGTCCCAACTCGTGTCGCTCGCTTGCACAAATCGAACCCCCGCCTCAGCCATCCGCCGTGCCATCAAACACTGCCGCCCAAAGTCGTCCGTCTCCTTCTCGCCAATCCCGTACAACGCCAAAGTAGCTGCCGACTCCGTCGAAAGGTCCAATACCTTCGGTGCCTCCATCTGCATCCGAAACGCTAGCTCAAATGCCGCGGCCCGGCCCTCAAGCTCCGCCTCCACCCCGCTGCGTTCGATATGCCGCCGATTCACATCCGCCAAGAAATCCAACTGCTTCCGCTGCTCCGCCGTCGTCACGCTCTCATCGCTCAAATAATCGATCCGCGCGTTCTTCGCCTCACCCGCCTTCCCAATCGGAGTCCCCTGATAAATCGCCGGCAAAAAAGCGCTGCCAAACAGTTGGGGCGACCCACTATCTCCCCCCAGCACCGGGCAAATCGTCACAAACCCCGGCAGGTTCTGGTTCTCGGTTCCCAACCCATAGAGTGTCCAAGCCCCCATCGACGGACGAACCTGGATGCTCTGCCCCGTATGCAACTGCCGAATCGCCGGCGCATGCGCTTCGCTATCGGCATGCATCCCGTGCAGGAAACACAAATCGTCCACCACTCCGCCGATATGCGGCAACATCTCGGACAGCAACATCCCCCGTTGTCCCCGCCGCACAAACTTTCCCATCGGGCCAAAAATCCGTGAATCCCTTATCCCCGGCGCCTCGTAGTTCTTCGGCAATTTGAACGTCAACGGCTGCCCGTTCCGCTTCTCCAGCTCCGGCTTATATTCGAACAAATCGATCTGCGATGGCCCCCCCTGCATAAACAGAAAGATCACCCGCTTGGCCCGCGCCTTGTGATGCGGCGTCCTCACTTGCAAGTTCTCCGCCGCCAGCAACCCCTCCAGCGCCACCGACCCGAACCCGCAAGCCGCCCGCCGCAAAAACTCTCGCCGAGAACCCGGCATCAAAGGAAAGTGTCGATTCATCATCAGCCTCGATACAAGAATTCGTTCGAAATCAGCAGCGCATGGCAAAGGCGCTTCCACGCGTCCGCCGCACTAAAAGACCGCACAAACGCCAACCACCGCTCCCCTTCGCCGTCCCGAATCTCCCGTCCATACACCCGCCGCGCCAACGTACGAATCCGCCCTTCGTCCGTCGTGCTCATCGCCAACAACGACTCCGCCAATGCCGCTGCCTGCTCCTGCACAAACGGCGCGTTCATCAAATACAACGACTGCGTCGGAATCGTCGTCGCTTGCCGAGGCCCCGTAATCTGGTTTGCATCCGGAAAGTTGAACAGGTTCAAAATGTCCAACTCCGGCAACTGGCTCTTCCGCAGCACGGGCAGATACACCGACCGCCGCAGCCGCGTCGCCGGATCCAACTTCGCCTCTTCATTCAAGAATTCGGGCTCGGCCAAGTTCACATTCCCGGGCACTTCAAATGGAATCGCCGGCCCGCCGACTCCCGGCTGCATCGTCCCGCTTGCCACCAACATCGCGTCCCGAATCGTCTCCGCTTCCAGCCGCCTTCGGCTCATCCGCCACAACAGCCGATTCTCCGGGTCCAGCTCCATCCCCGCCGCCAAGCTCTCCCCGCTAAGCTGATAGACCCGGCTCAGCGCAATCCGCCGAACGAGCTTCTTAAGCGACCAACCGCCGTCCACAAACTCCGCCGCCAGATAGTCCAGCAACTCCGGATGGCTCGGAGCCGTACCCCGGGTCCCCAAATTGTCAATCGACGGCGCAATCCCAGCCCCGAACAAATGGTGCCAAACCCGATTCACCATCACCCGCGCCGTCAGCGGATTCTCCTTCCGCCCAATCCACTCCGCCAATTCTTTCCGGCCGCTCGTGAAGTCCGCGATGTCCAGCTTCCCATCGATGCCTCCAATCACCACCCCGCTCCGCGGCATCTCCGTGCCGAGTTGATGTGCGTTTCCCCGCACGTTCACCCGGCAATCCGCCGGCATGTCTCCGTCCTGCACCGCATGGGCCGTCGGCGGCAGCACTGGCAAATACTCCAGTAGCTTCACCGCCTGGTTCGCCTTCGCAATTTCTTTGTCCGCAGCCTTGGCCGCCTCGCTGTCTTTCTCCAGCGGCTTGCGCTTCGCCCGCAGCGCCGTCAACTCCTCCCGCGCCGCCGTCAGCCGACTCCAATACTCCCGCGTCTCCTCCGCCCGCTTCGCTAGCTCCTCCGGCAACTCCGGCAGCACCACCGAATTCACGTTGCTGAACACCGTCAAATACAGCCGCCCGGTCAACGTCTTCGTGCTCGCCAAAATCCCCGCCATGCCGTAATAATCCGCCAACGTGATCGGGTCGAACTTATGGTCGTGACATCGCGAACACCCCATCGTCAGCCCCAGAAACGACCGGCCCACCATGTCCACTTGCAAGTCCACCACGTCCATCTGTAACTGAACCTTGTCCGCGTTCACGAGCGGCCACGGTCCCAACGCCAGAAATCCCGTCGCCACCAAGTTGTTCCGCCGCTCCTCCGGCTTCGTCCACGGCAACTGGTCCCCGGCCAACTGCTCCAGAATGAATCGCGGATACGGTACGTCACGATTGATCGAATCAATCACGTAGTCCCGATACCGCCACGCATGGCGCGCCGGGACCCGCCGGCCAATTTCGATGTTGTCTGCGTAGTAAGTCTGGTCGAGCCAATGCCGGCCCCATCGTTGCCCAAAGCCCGGCGAAGCAAGTAACCGATCCACTGTCTTCTCATAGCTCCGCTCGCGCAAAAACTCGTCCTGCTCCGCCACCGTCGGCGGCAACCCGGTCAGGTCCAGCGAGACGCGCCGCAACCAAAGTTCCGCTGTCGCATCCGCCACCGGCGACAGCCCTTTCGCTTCCAAGCGCGCCAGTACAAATCGGTCGATCTCGTCTCGGGCCCACTGCCCGTCCTTCACCGTAGGCACCTTCGGTTTGTTCACCGGTTTCCAGGCCCAATGGTCCAGGTTCGCCTTCTTCGCGCCACTCGCCGCCACGGCCACGGTTGCCTCCTCTGGCCACACCGCCCCGGCGCTGATCCAGCTTCGGAAGTCTTCGATCACCGCCGCCGATAACATGCCAGTCGGGGGCATCTTCGTCGAGCCCTTATAGAGCAGCGCCGCATACAACCGGCTTGCCTCGGGCTGACCCGCGACGACAACGCCCCCGCCATCGGAACCCTTCGCCAGCCCCGCTTTCGAATCGAGTAGTAGGTTCGCGAAAGAAACCTTTGCCTTCGTCGAATGGCAGCTCCAACATTGGGCCGCCAGAACAGGACGGATCTTCTTCTCAAAAAACTGGACGTCGCTCTGGGCCGAAGCCAGCCCGGACGAAACGAAAAGGAGGACGGCAATCAGACGCATGCAAAACCCATCGAAAGTGTATACAATTGACCGGACGTGCGTCAAACACCGCCCTCGCTCAAAGCTTGGGAAGGTCGGTCAGCGCAAAGTCGTTGCCCTTGTAAACCAGCGCTACGCCCGCCACTTTGGCCGTGGCATACGAGTTACAGCCGCCAAAGTTTAGAGCGATACCCGCCTTAATGGAGACGTTCTGGAAACCCGAACCACCGGCCCCGTATTGGGCGGACGGCAAACTACGTTTGTCCCAGCTCAGGGCCCCGTCCATGCACGCGCTTGTCGTCGATCTCGCCGAGGCTCTCTCCCCTTCCTCTCTCCCGACATTGCTCCTGATGTCTTCAGACGTCGCGGATGTGCCCTCTGTTAAGTCAAGACTTGCTATAGTCCGGCGGGATGATTTCCCTTTCCGTAACGTCGATGGGCCTCAATCGCTTCAAGGGAGTGAACTCGAGTGAATTCAACGACGCGAATTTCCCAGCGCTCCAGCAGCAAAAGTAGTTCCACAAGGCCATCCGCACCCATGCGACTCTGCAGGACGATTCCGACCTCCGCCAGTGTTGGCGCACCTATCAGCAGTTCTTTCGCATCATTGAGAATTGACGCATATTCATCAAAACCATCCTCTTCACCGAGAATTGCCACGATGATGGATGAGTCTATAGAAAGTCTTGACTTAACAGCGGGCAAATCCGCGACGTCTGAAGAGATCCGGAGCAATGTCGGGAGAGAGGAAGGGGGATAGAGCCTCGGCGAGATCGACGACAAGCGCATGCATTGACGGGGCCCTGAGCTGGGACAAACGTAGTTTGCAGTCCGCCCAATACGGGGCCGGTAGTTTGGGTTTCCAGAACGCCTCCATTAAGGCGGGTATCGCTCTAGTGCCAACGCCGAGGCTCGACTAGTCCCAGTAAGCATCCATCTCAGCTTTCGTCACAGGCTTGCCGCGGAATCCGGGCTTGATTTTCGGCCACACATCACGCTCCAGCCACTCCTGAATCCCATCCATCCGTTGCCGCTTCGGCACAGTCAAACTCTGCTTCCGGGCGAGCAAAGCTTGGCGAATCGCCTCCGTCTTCGTCTCCCCCGTCATCGCGGAAACCTCGGCGGCCAGCGCCTCAACCTCAAGATTCTTGATGTTCAAACCCATGGTATAAAACCCTCCTGGTTATACTATTTCGCCTCCTAATCGCGATCCACTATTTTGACGTCCACGGCCCCGGATGGCTTCGTCGTGGGTTCTTCGGCGAGTTGCCAAAAAAGTTTCAAATCGTAGCGGCCGGCAAAATCCGGGGAAGCTGCGATCCCGATTTCGGGTGCCAACTGCTGAATCTGTTGGGTCACGGCGAGCCCTCGTTCGCGGTTCCCGAGACGCATCTCGGCGGCGCGCAGAATGAGAAGATTCTCGAAATCCAGAACTCGCAATCCGGATCTGCTGCTCGCTGCGAGGCCCATTTCGGCGGATCGCTTCGCCATCTCCCATTTGCCAGTACGAAGGGCGAACTCGCCGACGGCGATGTTCATTTGGACTTTGAGTACTTCCGACATTCGCGGGTTCGCGTGCAGTTGGTCGTTTGCCCAACGCAAGTGCCCTGTCGCTCTCTGAGGAGACACACACACGTCTATCCGGCGAGAACGCAACTCATAAGACACTCCCATCGACCGCAAATTGTCCTTGTTCCGAACTTGGGCCCACTTCTCTGATGCCGACGAACACTGGCCCCGTGAATAGAGCAACACCGCCCGTGCTATGTGAGCACTCTCTGAGAGGAAGACACGATTCAGAATGTCAGGGTACCCAGTGGTCTGCCGCTCGCCTTCCGTGATCCAATCTTCCGCTATCTGGAACTGCCCCCGAGAGATCGCGACCGCAGCCGCCTGAAAGAAGACACCCGTATTCCGCACCCTCCGAATAAGCGGAATGGCACGCTCGTTGTACTCAGTTGCTTTCCGCAGATCACGGAGCGCATAAAAACCGCCCAACCGCTGCAACGCCATCGATTGAACCATCTCATCGCCATTTCGCTCCGCCACCTTCAGCGCTTCCAGGAACGAGCGCTCGGCTTCAGGAGGATCGATATTCGCGTTCGATGTGCCCCATTTAATCAGGACAAGCGGCAACGTCATGTCGTGGCCGCCCTTCCGGAACCAGTCAACGGCAGGACGCATGACGGCAAGGGCTTCCTCATTGCGGTGCAGAGTGGACAAGACTTCCCCCAGCCGAAGCCGGTTTGTCGCCAAAACGCCATAGCTTTTCGAGCGTTCCGCCATTGCCACCGACTCCCGCAACGCTTCCGCCGCCGGTTCATAGCGCCGGAGCGAAAGAAAGCCGTAGCCAAATTCGCCCATCGCCATCGCGGCCAAGCCGAGCATTCCTTCCCGCTCCGCCTGCCCCGCAGCCTCGCGGGCTAACAGCATCGCCTCGTCAAAATGCCCCTCACTCTGCTCCGTGGCCGCCAAACGAAACTTCGCCATCAAATGGTGAAAACGGTTTCCTGTTTTTCCGCTCAGATCCAGAACGCGCAACGCATCCTGGCGAGTCTTCTCTCTAGACTCTTTCAACTGCGTCCCGGAGCGAGCGAGGAGTACGTCGGACAACCCTTCCTTGTTTTCCGTCCTCTCGTATTCCGCCTCCGCCGCGGCAAACTCGTCCATCGCTTTTTGCGATTGGCGCTGGCGGGCGAGAAGTCCGGCTCGCAGCACGCGCGCGGCCGTGTTGGTGCGATCGCCGTTCAACAACTCAGTGAGCGCCTGAATGCCTTCATCCGGTTTGCCATGCTGAGCCGAAGTGCGAGCCAGGGACAGCAGGGCGTTGTTTCGCTCGGCACCCCGAGAAGATTCAACCAGTGATCGATACGCGCCGATTGCCGAGGGGAAGTCACGGATCACTTCGGCACGCGCCGCCGCGAGACTCAGCCGCTCCAGCCGCCCCATTTGCCACCGGCGATCCGCGGCCGCCGTCGTTTCCAGCATCATGTCGCGGGCCTTGTCGAGTTGGTCGCTAACCGCATAACTGACAGCCAACAGAGATCGCGCCTGCAAAAATTGCGGATCGCGGGCGACGGCCCGCTCGAGCAATTGCACCCCGCGCCAGGGAGAAGACTGTGCCATGGCCTGCTGCGCTTCCGCGAACAGCGCGACGGCTTCGGCCTCCGGCTGATAGTCCCGATTCGACATCGACCAAGCCAGCCAGCCGGTCAACAGGCTGGCCGCCGCAAGCAAGGGCCACAGCGTCCGCGGCTTTTTCAGCAGGAACCCAAGGCTTGGTTTGCCGCGCTCCAACGCCGAGCGCACCGCCGCGGGAGTTTGGAATCGTTTGGCCGGGTTGCCGTGCAGGCAGCGTCCAATCACCTCTTCCCAAACCGCCGGCACGCCTTGCAGCCGGGTGCTTTCGCCAGACTGTCTCGCCTTTTGCGCGGCCAACCGCAGCGGCGATTTCGCCGCAAAGGGCTTCGTTCCGGCCAGCATTTCGTGAAGAATCACCCCCAACGCGTACACGTCGGTGGCGGTGGTGGCGGTTCCACCGTCCAACTGTTCCGGTGCCATGTAGGCCAACGTACCAACGACGGCACCGGCCGAGGTAAGCGAACCGCTGTGGTCCATGGCCGAGGCCAATCCGAAATCAATGATGACCGCTCGTCCACCTACGAGAAAGACGTTGCCCGGCTTCAGATCGCGATGGAGCACTCCAGAGGTATGGGCCGCAGTGAGTCCGTCGCACATTTGAAGCGCGAGGGGCAAGGCGTCCTGGGGAGCCATGGGGCCCCCATTGGCTAGGCGCACGGCGAGCGTTTCCCCTTGCAGCAACTCCATGACGAAGAATGGCTCGTCCGCGGGGCCGGCCAGATCGATGGTGCGGCAGACGTTGGGGTGTTGAATTGATTTTGCCAGATCGACCTCCCGGCGGAAGCGCGACAGGGCCTGGGTCCGTCCGGTTGGAAACGCGTGCATAAACTTCAGGGCCACGCTTTCGCCGCTCTTTAAATCCACCGCGGCGTAAACCTCGCCCATGCCGCCCGCGCACAGAAAGTGGTCGATTTGGTAACGGCCGGCCAGCACCTCCCCGCAATTGTGGCGAGGTGGCGGGCCGCTCTCCAGTGGGGTGACTCCGGAAGGCGTTGCGCGGTCGACCGAAAGGCCGTTCTCTTCGCTCAACCGGAGCAGCGAACGCACTTCCGCGTCCAGTCCAGAGTCAGCACCACAGCGCGCGGCGAGGATGACTTCGCGTGCTTCCGGCTCGGCCTCTAAGGCCTCCGAAAAGATATCCTTTATGCAGAGCCAGCGCGCTTGATCGTCTCTGTTTACGCTCGGGATCATCCGGGCCTCAGCGTCCGCAGTTCGCGCTCTAGCCAGACACGGGCGAAGTCCCAATCTCGCTTCACTGTTCTTTCGGAGAGTTCCAGGATCTTCGCGGTCTCTTCGACGCTCATGCCGACAAAAAAACGAAGTTCGACGACGTGAGCGGCGCGGGGATCAATGGCCGCAAATCGGACGAGTGCAGCGTCGATCGACAGGAGCTGCTCCGGATCAGACTCGACGAGTACCATCGGTTCCTTGAACTCCAACTTTTGACGATCGCCCTGGCGCTTTTCGGCGTGGTTGGCACGGGCATGTTCAATGAGGATGCGGCGCATGACGCGGGCGGAGGCAGAGAAAAAGTGCGCCCGGCTTGACCAACTGACGGGAGTCTTGACGAGGCGGAGGAACGCTTCGTTTACCAAGGCCGTGGGCTGGAGCGTGTGGTCGTTGCGTTCACTCCGCATTGCCGACCGGGCTAGGGTATGCAGTTCGGCGTGGAGGGCGGCGAAGAGGGCCGGGTTGGCGGCGGCGTCTCCCTGCGCGGCACGGTCCAATAACCCGGAAACGTCGGTCACGGTTGGCCCCGACGGAGAGGTCTATGGATTCGGCAAGGCTGATTCATGGGAATGCAGTCCATTCAGCATATCGCTATCTTGTTTTCTGGATCAAATTAGCACGCATTAATGGCCCGGCCACTTCCAGGACCGCGCACTTCTGGTTGTGATGTTGAATAACTGTTTCGTTTCAATTTGTGTCGGCCGGGCTTCCTGGCTGGGGGGCGTTTGCCTACTGGGGTTACTGACGGGGAAGTCGAGTCATGTTGCTCGGATGGACGGAAACGGCGGATTTATCGTCGTGGTGCCGGAAGCGGCAGAGTAATAACTATTCGTGCAAGGTTGCGCGAATTGCCGGTGGGTATGGCGGTGCGCTTAACGTTGGATATTCGCAGCAGCCTGGACGGCAAGCCAGGACGTGACCGCGATCCGGGGACCGAAGGAACCGCGGCCTTGGGAAGGCGCCTCGATCTGTCGGAGTGAATGCCGTTAGATGGTCGGACGGTGGTGTCCGGGAGGCTCGAAGAAGACCGGGTGCTTACCCCGGTCGCTCACCTTACGTTCACCGCCGTGACTGGCGGGCCGACGCCGCTGGACCGGACTTCGAACCAATGGTTTTTCGTTGGAGTTCTGGATTAAGCTGCACGGATCATTAACGAACGGGCGCCCGATTCTGCAGAAGCTGGAGGGCAGTGCGATCAATGAAATGATTCCGCGTCCCGCATACGGTTTCCGCGCGCGGACGGTGCCTGGGGAGCGTCTTGAATTGACGCTGACAAGCAATGACGCGACTGCGACGTACACCGGCACTAAGAGTGTGCCGGTTAATGAATGGGTGAATGTGGCTGTGACTGTGCCACAGCTGACGGCGCCTGCTTTTTATTGGAACGGAACGGCGGATACCGTGGTGACGGTTGGCAGCGACCCGGAGTAGCGTGAGCGCTGATGCTACGCTTCTGGTGGGCAATATTGCGGGGCTGGGCACGATTTTCGGCACGTCAGTGCAAACTGGTGGCCGCCGATAGCGCGGGAACCTGCCAGACTCCGCCGCAATGCACGAGCGCCCCGGCGGGGATGGTGGGCTGGTGGTCCTTCGATTTGGACTCGGAGGCAACAGCGGACCGGTCTTTAAGCGGGAACGCGGGAACCGTGGTCAGCACTTCGCTCCCGGTGGCCGGAGGCATGGTTGGGGCCTACCTATCTCAAACCTTGGCGGCGAGTAACTACTTGACGGTGCCTTCGAGCGCCAGCTTGAACTTCGGAACGGGGGCGTTTTCCGGAAATGTATCTGGATTCGTTGGACCAATACCGGGCAAAACTGCATGGACCAGCCGTTAGTTGAAAAAGTGAATGATAACGGTGGATTCTGGTTCGGACTGACGGAGGGGCAGAACTGCCGGACGGCGAACGCGGCGACGAAACTGGCACTGCTTGTCACAATGGCCGCGTGAAGGACTCGAAGACAATGCAATGGACAACGACGGTTGCTACCCTACCGGCTGACGGGCAATGGCATATGGTCAGCTTCCGTTATGACCCGACTTTGGCGGGTCCACAGAGATCTCAAATGGCCGTCGACGGGTTGGTCAAGCCGATAGTTTGGAACAACCTGGTCAGGCATTTAAGGACATCGTCTGAACCGCGATTACCGGCGGAGGAACAACGGCGAGTGCTCCGATTACGAATCTCGCGGGTTTCACTTATAGAGTGTCGATAGCAACGACGTAATTGATTAGCGGCCTCCGACCCAATAGATTCAATGGTTTCCGTAGCATCGCGCGAGCCTGTGGCGTGATTTCGAGGGGCCCTTTGCGACACAAACTTCCAAAACGCTAGGAAACTGGCAAAGATCTGGCGGCGAATGATCCCGAAACCCGCTAATCAAGTACGCAACGACGATTACCTTTACTTGCGGGGTGCGGTAAGCGGAGACATTGACTGCCGATCCAGCGCAAACGTCATCACATTCGAACCCACCGCCAAAGTAACGTATTGCTTGCCGTCAACCGTGTAAGTCATCGGCGAGGTCTTGATCGTCGCATGAAGCGGCACGCGCCAGAGCGTTTTCCCGTTCCGATCGTCCGCCGCCACGAAGTAACCGCTGGGATCGCCATAGAAGAGCAGACCCCCGGCGGTACCCAAAATGCCCGCGACGCGCTTGCCGTCGACTGGCCCTTCGAGGCCGACCTCCCAGGCGATGTTGCCCGTCTCAATATCGAGGGCCCGCAGATACTTCTTCCCCGGGTCCTCGGCCGGTCGTGCGTTCTTCCAACTGCCCGGCGTCAGATTCACCGTACACTTCTCAATCGCAATTACGTAATAAAGCTTCGTCACCGGACTGAATGCCGTGCCGTTCCAGTTCGTCGCGTGGTCCGGGCAGCCCAATTCGCTTGGCGGCAGCCGCACCGGCCGCCCGTCGCTTCCCACCCCGCTCGCCCAAGTCATCTTGTGCAGAAACGACTTGGCCAGGAGTAGTTTCCCGTCGGTCCGGTCGAACACATAGAAAAAGCCGTTCCGATCCGCATGTAACATCAACTTCCGCGGCTTACCCTGATACACCACATCCACTAACACGTTCGGCTCCGTCGCATCCCAGTCATGCGTATCATGCGGGGTGAACTGGTAATACCACTTCATCTTGCCGGTCCCCGATTCGAGGGCCAGGACGCTGTCCGTATACAAGTTGTCCCCGCCCCGCTCGCGATCGTCGGAGTTCGGCCAGGGGTTACCCGTCGCCCAGTAGAGCGTATCCGTGGAAGGGTCATACGAACCGGTGAGCCACGTCGACCCGCCGCCCAACTTGTGCCCTCCTCCCTGCCACGTCTCGATCCCCGCCTCGCCCGCGGCTGGCACGGTCCACTGCCGCCATACCCGTTCGCCAGTCGCGGCCTTGTACGCCGCCACGAACCCCCGAATTCCCCAGTCGCCCCCGGCCACGCCGGCCACCACCATGTCCTTCACAATCAACGGCGCAATGGTCCCGCCGTACTTCTGCGGCTCGTCCCAAAGCACCGTCTCCCATACGAGGCGCCCGGTGGTTCGGTTCAGCGCCAGCAAGTGGGCGTCATCCGTCACGAAGAAGACGTTCTCGCCGAGAATCGCAACTCCGCGGTTGGTTCCCAGCGACGGGTCCGAAACCAGCCCTTTCGTCCTCGGTCGCGAGTACTGCCAAATCGGCTGGCCCGTCGCCGCGCCTAACGCGAACACTTGGTTAGGCCCGGTGACGTACATGATTCCATCCGCCACCAGCGGCACCGTCTCCAGCCCGAAATACCGCATATTCTCGTGGTAATAGGGCGTATCCGGCAAAAACTGGGTCCACAGCGGAATCGTAAAACTCCATTGCAGCGCGAGCTTACTGACGTTGGCTCGGTTCACCTGATCGAGCGAGCTATACCGGTTCCCGCTCAAGTTCCCGTTGTAGGTCAGCCAGTCCCCCGGCTTCGGGTTTACGATCCGCGCGAAGTCGATCCCTCCCGGCCTCTCTGCCGCCGCCACCACCGCCCCGGGCTTCACTCCCGTCAGCGCGCTCAAATACGCCACCAAATTCTGCACCTCTTCCTCGGAGGCCTTCACTGCCGGCATCAACGAAGCCTTTTCTTCTGTCACCTGCGTCACCGCCGCCAGCGACAGCGGGTGTAGGCCGCCCTTCAGATCCTGCACCGCAATTTCGAACCCCGTTCGATTCCGGGCGAATCCGCGCAAACTGGTGCCATTCTTCAGTGCCACCGAGACGAGTCCATAGCCCGGGGCGATCCGCAGGCCCGGGTTCAGCAAAGCATCCCGAAGCTGGTCCACCGTAAGTTCCCGCGCCACGTTCGAAAGGTCAGGCCCCACTGCTGTCCCGTTGCCCGTCACCATATGGCACGAGCCGCACTGCCCCTTGCCGAAAAAGAACGCGCTCCCGGCCGTCGGATCGCCGGGTACTTTCGCGTCCGCTGCTGACGAGTTCATCGAAACCACCAGAGCCACCAGCCCATCCAGCGTCGCCTCGGGCAGCTTGAACCCCGGCATCCCCGCCGCCGGAATTCCCCTGGAAATCACGTTGCGTAGATTTTGCGCCGACCGCCGTCGAAGGCGCAAGTTCCCAGCCAGCCCCGGCCCTTGCTGCGAACCCCGAGCGTCCGCCCCGTGGCATCCCGAACAAAGTTTGGCATAGCTCTGCCGGACCTCATCCACCGGGCTCTGGCCGAATAACGCCGAACTCGGCATCATCACGAAAACGAAAAGGAACCCACCGACAGCCTTCATCTTGCGATTAAAGCATAGCTAGGCCCGATCAAGTCCTACCAGAGCGTGCTAACCGGGTATTTCTGAATCTCCGTATCCCGCGTGACCAGCGCAAATCCTTCGCTTCGCGCTTGCACGATGAGTAGCCGATCAAAAGGATCGCGATGGAGTTGCGACAGACCGACAATCCCGAAAATGTGCGATGGTTAAATCGGCACCCGGATGCGAACTCCTCGTCGCTCGATGTTTACTTCGATGCCCGCCAAATCGGGAATCGAATCCGGTTGCGTCTGCGCCTTGATCGCTAGTTCCCAAAGCGAAACGTGGCTGGCAAACAACTCGTTCTCCCCATTCAGAATCGCCTCCCTCGCCATAATAGAGAGCCTGTCTGGAGCCGACACCGCCCATACCAACACGTGCGTATCGAGCAGCAGCTTGCCAGCAAGCCCCCGTTCGTAAACCCCTCATATTGCGCTTCGGACATCGGCCGCTTCCAGCCGTCGGGCAGATTGTAGCGCCCCTTCGCTCCGCCCAACACCCGATTTAACGATTGACGTATCGGAGTAAGTCTTACCATTGGCTTGCCGGCTTTGGCGATAACGATTTCCTCACCCCCCTAGAGCGATACCCGCCTTAATGGAGGCGTTCTGGAAACCCGAACTACCGGCCCCGTATTGGGCGGACTGCAAACTAAGTTTGTCCCAGTTCATGGCCCCGTCAATGCATTCGCTTGTCGTCGATCTCGCCGAGGCTCTATTTCCCTTCCTCTCTCCCGACATTGCTCCGGATCTCTTCAGACGTCGCGGATTTGCCCTCTGCTAAGTCAAGACTTGCTATAATGCGCGTTCAATCAGGTTGGAAAACTGGCATTTGGCACCATAACTGTTAACTTGCATAGCCGGATCCGTTCGGCTTGCCACTAATCGTCGTTATCCTTAATCTTGCTCTTCTTATCGGCCGCGAAGAGTATAGTGGCCGCCAGCAAATTTTGGCCATATTCTGAAGGATGAATGTCGCAAACGGCGGGCGTGCTTCCTGAAAATGACAGGGGAACGAGCAAGCCCGCTTTGCACGGATCACCTCCAAACGACGCCGACGCCAATTGGAATGCCCCAAACCCTTCTGCTACAGTCACTTCAAAGTTTCTGCCGACTGCGATCATGGTCTGGTTCAACGCAAAAATAGCCTCGGTGACTAGTGGATTTGCACTTGGCGAGTAGTTCGTGACCAATACCAACTTCCCTTTGTAGCTCTCTTGATTACGCAAGTCCCCAAGGATGCGGGCCAGATTTCCGGCATAATAGCCCAGCACAGTTGGAAGGCGATCTCGCACACAGTCAGAGAACGTTGCAGGGTCTACCGCGCATCCAGCTTGCAGCAACGATAAATCGTTCCCGCCTAGGCTCAGCGTGATCAAGTCGATTCTCTTATTGGCCCGCAGCTGACCGAGGGCAAAAGCCAGTTGGGGAACGGAATAGTTTGTATGTAACAAATTGTTTGGCTTAAACGCGATCGGCCGTTCCAAACTAGCATCGTTACAACCAAAGTCCATTACGCCAGATATGAAACTACCGCTGGTCTCTCCGGGGCAGGCAGCGTTTACATGTCGAAGCCGCTTCACTCGGGCTACGATCTCCGGATACCCGATAAATTGCAACGGCGGCAGACCCGCAGTAAATTGTATCGGATCGAATCCATATGGAATCGAATCGCCCAATGCGAGATAAGTGTAGCCTTTTGGCTTCTCGGCGAATGATGGCGAAATTGATAAGGCCACCGCAAGCGCGCCTACTATTTTCAAATGAAATCGCATATCGAACTCCTTAGAAATTACAGGCTAACGCCCAACCGGAGCGCCCTCCTTAACAGAGAGCAGTTCTAAACAAATCGTTACCATTTAGCAGCTTTTTGGTGCCCTTCAAATTCTTCTGAATCTCCGAATCCAAAAAAGTTTTCCTTCGCCCGTCACAAACAGCCCCCCCGTCCCGACTTCCCCTCCAGAGCCGTCTCGCCTCAGAGCAAACATGAACAAACTGAACCCCCTATTCGCCCTAATTCTCCTGTCCACCACCCTCTCCGCCAGCTCCATCCGCTATTCCTACGACGCCGCCGGGCGCCTAACGAAAGTCGACTACGGCGACGGCCGCTCCATTTCTTATACCTACGATGCTGCCGGTAACATCGTAAAGCGCGAACGGGCCGGGGCCCCATCGGCCGTAGCCCTCAGCTTCGAAGCCAACCAAGGCCAAATCGACTCCCGCTACCAATTCCTAGCCCGCCGAGGCAACTTCAGCGTCGCCGTCTCCGCCCAGGAAGCTCTCTTCGCGCTCCCTGGTGCCTCCGTCCGCCTGGAATGGCTCGGAGCCAACCCCGCCGCCCGCCCCTTCGGCCAACAGCCACAGGCCTCCACCACCAACTACCTCACCGGTTCCGACGCCCGCAAATGGCGCACCGGCGTCCCCCACTTTGCCCGCATCCATTACAAAGACCTCTTCCCCGGAGTCGACATCGTCTACTACGGCAATCCCCAGCAACTCGAATACGATCTCATCGTCAATCCCGGCGCCGACCCTACCAAAATCCGCTTCCAGCTCCCCGGCGCAACCCAACTCGCCATCGCTCCAAACGGCGATCTCGTTATGCAGGCCAGCGGCCAAACCGTCCTCTTCCAAAAGCCGGTTCTCCATCAAGAGGTCAACGGCGTCAAACGGCCCGTCACCGGCTCCTACTCCCTCGCTGGCGGCACCGTCGGCTTCCGCATCGGCAAATTCGACCCCTCGCTCCCCCTTGTCATCGACCCCGTCTTCGGCGATTTCACCCTCGCCGGTGGCTCCGGCGACGACGTCCCCACCGCAGCCGTCGAAGACTCCCAAGGCTTCCTTTATGTCGTCGGCACCACCAACTCCACCGACATGCCCGGCGTCCTCCGCCCCGTCCAGCCGACCAACGCCGGCGGTGCCACCGACGTCTTTGTCATGAAGCTGAGCAACAATACGAAATCACTCGTCTGGGTCACCTATCTCGGCGGCAACGGAGCCGACTCGGCCGGCGGCATCTCGGTTGACCGCCAAGGCATCGTCACCATTAGCGGCACCACCACCAGCCAAAACTTCCCCGTCACCCCCGATGCTCTCCAACGCACCTACGGCGGCGGCACCGCCGACGGCTTCGTCGCCCGTCTGAACGCCAAGGGCGAACGCCTGCTCTATTCCACCTATCTCGGCGGCTCCGCTGACGATGCCGTCCGAAGCGTGGCTGTTGACGCAGCGGGTGTCATCTACGCCGCAGGCGTCACCGCCTCCACTAACTTCCCCACCCGCCCCGGCGCCGTCCAGGACAAACACAATGGAGCCACCGACGGCTTCCTCGTGAAGCTCAACCCCGGCGACCCGATTGCCATCTATTCCACCCTCCTCGGCGGAACCGCCGCGGACAGCATCCAACGCGTCGGCCTTGACGCTGTCGGCAACGTCTATGTCGCCGGCACCACCGCCTCCACCAACTTTCCCACCACCCCCGGCGTCCTCGCCGCCGCCAGCCTCGGCGGCACCGACGGCTTCGTCGCCAAACTCAACCCCGCCGGCTCCGCCCTCGCCTACTCCACCTTCATCGGGGGCAGCGCCGACGACCAAGTCCTCGCCCTCGCCGTGTCGGCCAACGGCACCGCCTTCGTCTCCGGCGTCACCGCCTCCCGCAATCTCCCGATGGGCGGCAGCGTGCTCAATCGGCAGTTTCTGGGCGGCCCCACCGACGGCTTTCTCCTTCAGCTTTCCGCCAACGGCAGCCAAGTCCTCGCGGCCTCGTACCTCGGCGGCAACGGGGAAGACAGCGCCGACGCCATTGCCGTCCGCGTCGAAGGAACCATCCTCGTCGCCGTCAACGGAACCTCTTTTCCGAACGAACCCGCCCGCATGTACGCTTTCTCCGACGACCTCAGCCGCGAACTCGGCATCCAAACCATCAGTAGTGCCTGCATGGGCGGCGGCAGTCGCATCGTCGCCCTCAGTCACGGTGCAACCCGCTCCCTCGCCATCGGCTGGGCGCGTGCTACCGACGATTGCAACGCCCCCCAGTGGCTCGCTCTCCCCGGCAAAGGCGGACCCGTCCGCATGGCCTCTTCTGAACGCGCCAGCACCGGACACGCCGAAATGTTCGTCGGTGTCTCCGGCAGCAACTCCGCCCCGCAGGATCCGCCCCTGCCCGCTATCCGGCCGATGACCCAGTACAAGTCCAGCGGTTCCGCCGGCGACCCCTTTTCCACCGCCACCGGGGAACACACCGACGAATTCAACGATCTCTCGCTCGGCGGGGTTATGCTTCTGCAGTTCAAACGCTATTACAGCAGTGCGCTTTTAAGCAACGAAATTGCCAGCGGCCTCGGGCTCAACTGGGCGCACAACTTCGACCTCTCTCTGGCCAATACATCCGGCGCCGCCATCGTCACCCTCGAGGGCGGGGTGAAGGTCACGTTCCGGCTCGTCTCCGGTGCCTGGCAGATGCAGCCTCAGCAGAAGTCCGAATACCGGCTCCTCGAATCCGCGAACGACTACAAGCTCGGCGACATCGCCCAGTCGCGAATCGTCACCTTTAATCGACGTGGCCAGCTCACCCGCATCGAAGACCGCAACGGCAACGCCCTTCAAGTGACGCCTGCCGCTGGCGGCCCGACCGAAGTCAACGACGGCCTCGGCCGCTCGCTGAAGTTCACCTACGCCGGCGGGTTCCTCACCGAGGTTCGGGACCATACCGGTCGCACGATCCAGTTCGCCTATCGCGGCGAAAACTTAAGCGCAGTCACCGATGTCTACGGCCGCGCCGCCCGTTATGAATACGCTGCCTCCGGCCGCTTGACCAAGCACTTGCTCCCTGCCGGCACCCCCGCCTACACCAACGTCTACGACCCCGCCGGCCGAGTTGCCGAGCAGTCCGACGCCGAAGGCCGCCCCACAAAAGTCGCCTTCGAAGCCGCCGGGGTCACCGCGATCACCGATCCCTTGAACGCCGTCAACCGCCACACCCACGACGTGGCCGGCGACCTCGTCCGCGTCACTGACCCCACCGGCTCGGTGACCGAAATAACCTACGACCCCGCCCATCGACGCACCAGCATAAAGGATCGCCTCGGGAATTCGACCAGCTTAACCTACCATGCCCCCACCGGCATGCTCCAAACCGTCACCGACGCGCAGGGCAACAAACTGACCGCCACTTACGCTGGCCAGACCCAAGCTAGTTTCACCTTCTTCAACGTCACGAAGATCGAGCACGGCGACGGCTCATCCATCGCCTACGAATTCGATTCGCGGGGCAACCCGCTCACGATCATCGACCGCGCCGGAAAGTCCTGGAAATACACCTACAACGCCCAAGGCTTACCGCTGACGTTGACGTCTCCTGGCGGTGCCGTATCCAAGTGGACGTACAACGCCAACGGCACCAACGCGTCGGTGACAACCGCCACCGGGAACGCGACCACCTATGAGCGGGACAACCTCGGACGCGTTACGAAGATCACCCATCCCGACGGAACCTCACGCCTGTTCGCCTATGACGCGGGCGACGGGATCACCCAACAGACCGACGAAAATGGAAAGTCCGTCAAGTACGCGAGGAACCAGAATAACCAGATCGCTTCCCGAACGGATGAACTGGGAGCCACCGAGTCCTGGATCTACAACCCTAGCCTTCTCCCGCTCCAATCGACGGATCGCCTCGGCAACAAAACGACCTTTGCGTACAACCGAAACAACCTGGTCACTAAGTTTACCGACGCCTTGGGCGACGAGGTCGAACTCACTTACGACTCGTTGAGCCGAATGACTGCGATAAAAGATGGGATCGGCACTCGCGCTGAACTTGCCTACAACAAGGAAGGGGTGCCGACCACCACTACCGACGGCAATGGCCGGGTTTGGAAGAAAGAGAGTAACAAGCTTGGTCTGATTACCAAATCGACTAGTCCGCTTGGTGTCGAGATGTCGCAGGAGTTCGATGCGGTCGGACGGGTAACCAGTATTGCCAATGGCATGGGCGAAAAGACTACGTTCGCGTATGATGCGCGCGGCGAAATCGCCTCCATCGTGGCTCCCGGCGGCCTCAAAACCGCGCTTACCCGCAACGACCTTGGTCGCATCGCTACCCTGACAGACGCTGCTGGCTCCGTATGGGCCAACCAGTACGACGAGGCTGGCCGCACGCTGTCTCTGCAGGATCCGCTGAACCGCTCGTCCAGTCTTGCGTACGACAAGCGCGGTAGGGTCGCTGAAGTCAAACTGCCGCAAGGTCTCGGCAGTGTGGCCCACACCTACGATTCGGCAGGCAGCCTGCTGTCGACCCGGCATTCCGACGGTTCCGAGTTAAGGTTCAATCGAGACGACAAGGGCCGCCTGCTCGAAGCTAAAGGCATCGCCTTGACTTACGACGCCAACGGCCGGATCACTGGTTCAAACGGCCTCGTGATTGATCGTGATCCGCTGGGACGCATCGCGGCGATGAAGTACAGTCCGGACAAGGTCGTTCGCTACGCGTACAACAAACGAGGCGAAGTAACAAAAATCACCGATTGGCTTGGTGCCGAAACCGAGTTCAGCTACGACTTAGCGGGGGCCATGACCGCCATCAGACGGCCGAACGCCGTGGTCACCTCGTTCAACTATGACGCTGATAACCGCCTCACCTCCATTGAGGAAAAGAAGGACGAAACGATTGGCCGGATCAGCTTGGGCTATGACAAGGCCAATCGCGTGATCAGCGAGGAACGCGACAACCCGGCGATTGCTGAGGTTGGGACAGGCACTGAAGAGTTCGCCTACGATGCCGCCTCGCAGTTGACGAGCGCCACCTATGACGCCGCTGGTCGCGTCAAAACGGATGCCCGTCGGGCCTATTCGTGGGACATCACCTCCCGACTTGTCGGCTTCACCTCCGGAGATTCGCCGGTCACGCTCGACTACGATGCTCGCGGCCACGTCATCGCTCGCAGCGCACCCGGCGGGGCCACCTCGTACGTCGTCAATTACGCCACCGGTCAACCGACGATCGCGGCCGAGCGTCTCGCTGACGCCGATCTTCGCTACTACATCCATTTGCCGAATGGGAAGCTCTTGTACAGCATCGACGCCTCCTCGAACGCCCGCCGCTTCTACCATTTCGATGGACGCGGCTCCACCACCTTCCTCACCGGTGACGACGGTGCCGTGACCGACTCCTACGAGATAACCCCCTACGGCGAAACGCTGGGGCGCCGCGGAACTTCTGACAATCCGTTCACGTTCCTTGGTGCCTGGGGCGTGATGCAACAGGACCAAGCCGGGCTCTTTCTCATGGGGTTCCGCTTCTACGATGCGACCAGCGGGCGGTTCCTCTCGCGAGATCGGGAAGTAAATCCTTCACCGAGGGCCATCAATCCGTATCAATACGCTCTGGCTAATCCCGTGAACTATTCGGATCCAAGGGGTTTATCTGCCCAGGCGGCCTTCAGTCGTCTGCCCCTGTTTCTGATCGTCATCGCCGGGAATGTTCTGGGCGATATCACTACGCTAGAGCGCGCAAACAATGCAGACTCCTTCCTTCTCGCGCTCGAAGCATTTACCGGAGAGAACTTCAAAACGATCAGGCAGAAGGTCAGGCAGCAGTATTTCACCCACCTTGCAAACCAGCAGAGCGAGGCAATCGCGACGCTCGCCGCCGCCCGCGCACTGGAGTTGGCCAACCGGCAACCGATCGGCATCTGCGGCCTCAGTTTCGTTTGCGATGCAAAGGGAAACAGCATGCTGATTTCCCTCTCAGGGTTGCCTAAGGCCGGACTCATCGGCTCGGTCTCCGTGCCTCAGATATTGCTAGCCCCGAATGGCGGGTCGCTCATCGGCAACGACGGCGGGTCGCTGATCGGTAACGACGGCGGGTCGCTGATCGGCAACGATGGCGGGTCGCTGATCGGTAACGACGGCGGGTCGCTGATCGGCAACGACGGCGGGTCGCTCATCGGCAACAAAGCTGCAATCTTCCGACCAAACTAATTCCAACCAAGACAATACAATGAAACAACCAAACGTCCTCCCAATCCTACTCATCGCAACCGCATGCTCCATGCTCGGCCAAACCGACTCGTCGTCCACCACCCGCTCCCTCCGAACCCGGGAAGCGGCGCACAAGCCCGGCGTTAACCGCCAACTCTTCGTCGCCCCAGACGTTGACCACGTCTTCCCCTACTTCCTATCGAGCGGCACCTGGACCACCACCTTCTATCTCACCAACCTCGAAGATCGCGAGATCACCGTCGGCTGCGAATTTGTCGGCACGGGCGGCGAAGCGAAACCCATCAAATTTAGCTTCTCAGGCACCCAAGACCCCACCGCCTTCACCACCTCCACCATCTCCAAATTCGCCACGGAATCCTTCAGCACCGTCAGCACCGCCACCGCTCTCACGACTGCCTGGGCCTACTGTTCCTCCGAGCCGCGCACAGACCGCTTCTCCGGCTACGCCATCGTCCGCAACACCACCGCCGCTGGAGCAGTTCGGGAATTCGTCACCACTCTCCATCCGGAATCGGAGCCAACTTTCTCCGTCCTCTTCCTGGACTCCGCCGCCAATTCAACCGGCCTCGTCCTCCTAAATTCCGCCCTCGAAGAAGACAGCAGCGTCGCCATCTCGATGCTTGATCGCCAAGGAAAAACCGTCGGAAACGGAACCCTCGTCTTGAAGCCCGGCAACCTTCGAGTCGTCGTCCTCAACGACGCTTTCAAAGAGGTCAAAAGCGGAACCGTTCGCGTGGTCGTCGCGGAAGGCTCGAAAATGGTAACCGGCTTCGCCCTGCGGACGAACGCCGCGGGTTACACCGTGCTAACCCCTCTCACGCCGAAAGAAGCACCGCCCGCCGCTCCCCCGAACTAGCCCCTTTGCTAAGGCTGGGGTGCCTCGGTTTTATGCTCCGCCGCCGATTTGTTTCCCCCATCCAGACGCGGAAGTACATCCGTCGGATAACCCAATTGAAAGCTGGGAAGTGTACGTGTTCGTGATAAAGTTCCTTAATGCAATCAGTGCGCGCGGCAATCCTCTCTCTCTTCCTCGCCTCGGTTCTCTCCGCCCAAATAGAGCAAGCCAACCTTACCGGCGTCGTCACCGATGACTCCGGGGCCTTGGTCCCCGGGGCCGCCGTAGTCTTGACCAACCGCGCCACCAAGGTTAACGCCGAGACCGAAACCAATCCCGCCGGCAGCTATCGCCTCCCCTTCCTCTCCGCCGGCGAGTACGACCTCAAAGTCACCAAAGCCGGTTTCGATGCCAGCCGCGTCACCGGGATCCGCCTCACCGTCGGCCTCACCGCCACCGTCAACCTCAAGCTCCGCACCGGCACCGTTCAACAGGAAGTCACGGTCACCGCCTCAGCAGTTCAGCTCGAACAGCAGTCGGCCACTCTCGGCAACGTCGTCGGCGCTAAGCAAATGATCGAACTGCCGCTTCTCGGTCGCAACCCTTACAGCCTCGTCCTCCTCGCCCCCGGCGTCCTTCCCCGCGGCAGTGCCGGCTCCGGCCCCATCATCAACGGCGGCCGCTCCAATACCAGCGAAATTCTCCTCGACGGAGCCGAAACCCGCAACAGCACCACCAACGACATCGCCTACACCCCGCCCCTTGAAACGGTCCAGGAGTTCAAGGTCATGACCAACTCCTTCTCCAGCGAATTCGGTCGCTCCGGCGGAGGCGTCCTCACCGTCGCCACCCGCTCCGGTACCAACCAACTCCACGGTGCCGCCTACGAGTTTCTCCGCAACGATAAACTCAACGCCAACACGTGGGCCAGCAATCGCGCCGGGCTCCCCCGAAACTCCTTCCGTCGGAACGAATACGGCTTCGCCATCGGCGGACCTGTCGTCATCCCCCGCCTCTACGATGGCCGCAATCGAACCTTCTTCTTTACCAATCTCGAGTGGATCCCCCAACGCTCGCCGGACAGCCTTCTCCTCACCGTCCCCACCGCCCTCGAACGCACGGGTGATTTCTCCCGAACCGTTACCGCCGCCGGCCAGCAGATCCGGATTTTCGACCCCACCACCACCGTCCCCAACCCCGCCGCCCCCGGCCAATTCATCCGCCAACAGTTCCCCGATAACCGCATCCCGGCCAGCCGCATCGATCCCATCTCGCGCCGAGTCCTCGAATACTACCCCATCGCCAACCGCGACACCGTTGTCCAAAACTTCGCCCAAAACAATACCCGCGCCAACGATACTGACCGCCAGTTCTTCCGCTTCGATCAGTCCATCGGTGCCCGCCATCGTCTTTTCCTGACCTTCGGCGTCCAAGGCAACAGCCAGTTCTCTCCTGGCATTAACATCGCCTTCCCCGGCGAAGGCGTCAATGGCGAACAGGGCCAGGTGAAGAGCAAAGCCATCTCCACCGTCCTCTCCGATACCGTTACCTTCTCCCCCTCCTTCATCGGCCAGTTCCGCGTCAGTGCAACTCGTCGCGTCATCGAAACCGAACTCCGCAGCAAAGGCTTCGACTTCACTCAACTCGGCTTCCCCGCCTCCCTTAAAGCCCGCGCCAAAACCCTGATTTTTCCCCGCTTCGCCCCCGCCGACCTCGCTCCCCTCGGGGCCGATCGCGCGTCCTACTTCGTTGATGCCGAAGGCAACTACGAAGGCCAGGCTCACTTCACTTTCCTTCGCGGCAACCATTCCTTCAAAGCTGGCTACGATTACATGTTCCAGTACTTCAATGTCTTCCGCCCGGAACGCCCCTCCGGCGTCTACGATTTCGGCCGCGCGTTCACCCAGGGCCCCAATCCCACCACCTCCAGCGCCACCGCCGGCCACGGCCTCGCCACCATGCTCCTCGGTGCTCCCACCGGTGGCTCCTTCAGTGACGATCCCGCCCTCTCCGCTTCGCAGCTCTACTATGCCTCCTATCTCCAGGACGATTGGAAGGTCTCCCGCAAACTCACCGTCAACCTCGGCGTCCGCTGGGAATACCAAGCCCCCTGGACCGACCGCTTCAACCAACTCGGTTTCTTCGACCCCACGGCGATCGACCCGCTCACCAAACGCCCCGGCGTCCTTCGCTTCACCGGTCGCGACGGCAACCCGCGCCACCAAACCGACGCTGATCGCAACAACATCGCCCCCCGCATCGGCCTCGCCTGGCAACTTCCCAAGCGCACCGTTCTTCGCGCCGGCTATGGCCTGTTCTACTTCCCCGGCAGCGGCGGCGTTGGGGCCGGTGCCAGCGACCTCGGCAGCGGCTTTCTTGCTCAAACCCCCGTCTTTCTCGGCGCTCCCCCCGCCGCGCCGAACACCCCTCCCGTCGGTGCCACCCTCGCCCGCTCCTTCGAAGCCGGCTTCTTCGACGCTCCCAACACCGGCGTCGGCTCCAGCATCGGCACCGCCTTCCGCCCCTGGGTCACCCCCTTCAATCACCAGTGGAACCTCAACTTCCAACACGCCCTCTCCTCCACCCTACTCATCGAAGCCGCCTACGTTGGGAATCGCGGCCAACGCATCTGGATCAATCGCAGCCGCACCGCCGTCGATGCCAGCAACCTCGCCCTCGGCTCCGCCCTCGACGATCTCGTGGCCAACCCCTACTTCGGCGTCATCCCCGCCGGTGCCCTCAGCGTCGCTCAGGTCCGCCGCAGCCAACTCCTCCAACCCTTCAACCACTACACCGGTATCACCCGCTTCCGCGATCCCGTCGGCGATTCCATCTATCACGGCTTCACCCTTCGCATCGACAAACAATTCAGCCACGGCCTCAGCTTCCAAGCCGCCTTCACGGCCGGCAAGCAGATCGACAACGTCGGCGAACGCTTCGGCGGCCGCTCCGGCTTCCTCGATCCGAACAATCTCAGCCTCTCCCGCTCCACGAGCGAAGAAGATCGCCCCCAGCACTTCATCACCAACTACATCTACGAACTCCCTTTTGGCAAGGGTCGCAAATGGCTCAACTCCGGCATCGGCAGCCGCCTGCTCGGCCGCTGGCAGTTCAGCGGCGTCACCACCTTCAGCCGTGGCCTCCCCATGGTCATCACCGGCCCCAACAATACCCGCCTCCCCGGCGTTGGCGCCGCCGCTGTGCGTTTGAAAGATCCCGTCCTCCCCGACGGCCAGCGCACCCTCGACCGCTACTTCGATACCACCGCCTTCCTCCCGGCGCCGACTTACTCCCTCGGCAACGATTCCCGCACGCAACCCAAACTCCGCATCCCCGGCCTCAATACCTTCGACCTCAACATCAGCCGTTCCCAACCGATCGGCGAGCGGGTGAATGTTCAGTTTCGCGCCGAACTTTTCAACGCCCTCAACAAGCCCCAATTCGGCGCCCCCCAAGGCAGCGTCACCGCCACCAACTTCGGAGCCATCACCGGAGCCTCCAATTCGCGCGTCGTCCAAGTCGGGCTCCGCCTCAGCTTTTAAATATCTAGGCGCTTGAGCGCTTGAAAGCTTGCGCTTTCCCAAGGGATCGAATAAAATTCTTCCAGTTGCTTTCGAGCTTCAAACTCTGGAGGGTGTTTATGAGACTCTGTTCGTCTGTTTTCCGGTTGGCCTTGCCGATCGCCTTGGCGCTTTTTGCTCCAAATTTCCTAGTCCCCAACCTGCCTGCGCAGACCGTCGCCGGCCAGCTATCGGGCCTGATCACCGACCCCTCGGGTGCCGCCATTGCCGGCGCTAACTTGGTCGTCACCGATATCGACCGCAACGTAAACATGCGCTCGACTTCAAACGAAAGCGGGTTCTTTCTCGTTTCGCCCCTGCCGCCTGGTCGCTACAAACTCCGCGCCGAAAAAGCCGGATTCCGCGCCCACGTGATTGAACTCATTCCGATTGCAACCCAGCAGAAAGCAGAAGCCAACATCTCCCTCCAGGTCGGTGCGGTCTCGGAAAGCGTCACGGTAACCAGCGGTGCCCAGCTCGTGGATACTACCAGCGCGACCCTCAGCGGAGTCGTCGAGAACAAACGCATCATCGACCTACCCTTAAACGGGCGCAACATTTACTCGCTGGCATGGGCCACGGCTGGTGTCTTCCCGCAGCGCCCCGCCGCCGGCAGCGCCAACGAAGGGTTCCATTCCATCGGCATCTTCACCGTCAACGGCGGACGCGATTCGTCCAACGCAATCCTCATGGATGGCGTCCCGGTCACGATGAATTCGAATACCGCGAATATGAACGCCAACAGCGCCGTGCCCTCCGTCGAAGGCGTCGAAGAGTTCCGCATCCAAACGAACTCCTACAGCGCCGAGTATGGCCGCAGCGGCGGCGGCGTGCTCACCATCGCCACCAAGTCCGGAACCAACACCCTCCACGGCAGCCTGTTCGAGTTCGTCCGGAATAGCAAAATGGACGCCAATAACTGGTTCGCCAACGCCAGCGGACAAAAACTGGCGACCTTCCAGCGCAACGAATTCGGCGCTAGCTCCGGCGGACCGCTCGTCATCCCGAAAGTCTATGACGGGCGTAACAAAACCTTCTGGTTCGCCGTTTATGAAGGCCGTCGGCAACGGTCCGCCTCAACCCGCTTCTTCACCCTGCCGACCGACGACCAAATGGGCGGCGACTTTTCAAAGACGCTTACCGCCGCCGGCCAACTCCGGAACATCTACGATCCCTTCTCCACCGCCCCCGACCCCGCCCGCCCTGGCCAGTTCACGCGAACCGTCTTTCCTGGAAACCGCATTCCGGCGAATCGTATCGACCCGGTTTCGGCCAACGTATTGAAGTTCTTCGGTCCTAGGCCCAACCTGCCCGGACAAGCCAACACCGGGCAGAACAACTTCTTCTTCCAAGGCAAGGCACCCACGAACGTCAACCGTGCTACCTCCAAAATCGACCACAATTTCAACGAAAATCAACGCATCTTCTTCCGCTACTCCATCTTCCAAAACGAGAACTCGCAGCCCGAGTTGTGGCCCGGTCCGGGCTGTCCGGACGGGGGCTGCTACTCCAACTATGAACGCATGCAGAACGCCGCCCTCGACTATAGCTGGACTATCAATCCCACCACCCTCCTCAGCCTCCGCTACGGTTTCGCCCGGTCGATCCTGGATCGCGGCAGTTGGTTCAAGGGCTTCAAACCCTCTTCTCTTGGTCTGCCCGCAAGCACCGAGACCGGAGCAGATTTGCTCCTGTTCCCAGAATTCGGCGTGGAAGAAATGACCATGCCTGGATTGCTCCACCACTGGAACTTCCGCTCCGCGAATCAGTCCCACACGTTCGTGGGAACGCTTTCCAAGGTTTACGGTAGCCATTCGCTAAAGATCGGTACGGAAATGCGAAAGAATTTGATCAACCACATGCAGCAACCGTGGCAGTTGACCTTTTCCTTCAACCGCGCGATGACGCAAGGCCCAGACCCGCGCGCCGTCTCGGCCAACGGTGGATTCGGGTTCGCCTCGTTCTTGCTGGGCACCGGCGCGAGCGGTCGAGAAGTACATAGCATCCGACCTGCCCTCGAAAGCAGGAGCTTCGGCTACTATCTGCAGGACGACTGGAAAGTGAACCGGAAGCTGACCTTGAACCTGGGCTTGCGGTGGGACTTCGAGACCGGGTTGACCGAGCGCTATGATCGCTACGCGGTGTTTGATACGGCCGCGGTGAACCCGCTCAGCCAACAGACCGGCCTAAATCTAAAGGGCGGTTGGACGTTCGCGAACAAAGGTGACCGAGGCAGAACACTCAAAAACATCGAGTGGGGCAAAATCGCGCCGCGCATCGGCATCGCTTATCAACTGCGACCCAATACCGTGATCCGAGTCGGTGCTGGGATCTTCTACACCATGGCCACTTATGGAGCAAACCACTATCCAACGGCCCCATTTTCGGCCGCCACCCCCTGGGTGCCCACCATCGACGGAGTTACCCCCACCGACCTCCTGCGGAACCCGTTCCCCAACGGCGTCCTGCAACCAGAAGGCTCCGTCAATGGGCTCAATGCCGCATTGGGGCAAGGCGTCGGTTCGCCCATCCCCTCCACGATGACCACTCCCTATAACTCCCAGTGGAACTTCTCCATCGGCCAGGATCTCGGAAAAGGCATGGTTCTCGACCTCGCCTACGCGGGCAACAAAGGCACCCACCTGCCCCTTCCCTGGCAGATGGACCAACTTGCGGACTCGCAAATCCGGCCCGACGCCGGCCTCTTGGAAACGGTTCCGAATCCGTTCTTCGGAATCATTCCCGTCGGTCCGCTTTCCACCCGCACCATTCAGCGCGGTGAACTCCTAACGCCCTACCCCCAGTACCCGGGCGTCTCCTTCGCCGGCACCTCCTGGGGAAACTCAAACTTCCACAGCTTGCAGGCCACCTTCAAAAAACGCTTCTCGCAGGGCGGAACAATTGTCGCGGCTTATACCTGGTCCAAGTTGATCGCCGATGGCGGCGACAACGCCTGGGATTCCTCAGGCTTCCGGAACTTCAACTGCCGAGCGTGCGAACGCTCCATCTCGCCCTACCACTACCCCCATCGGCTTGTGATGACGTCCACCTACGAACTACCCTTCGGCAAAGGCAAACAGTTCGGCGCCCAGTGGAACCGCTTCGTCAACGCCGCCCTCGGCCAGTGGCAAGTGAACGGAGTCCTAACGCTTAGCAGCGGCTCACCCCTCCAGATGCTCACGACGGGGAACACCAGCTTCTCCTTCGGCGGCGGACAACGGCCGGATTCCACAGGCCAAGACGCCCGCCTCGATAACCCGACCCTCGACCGTTGGTTCGACACCGGTGCCTTCAAGCTTCCGGCTCAGTACACCTTCGGCAACATGGGCCGCATGCATCCCAACCTCCGCAGCGACTTCGTCGAAATGCTGGATATGTCCGTGTTCAAGCGCTTCAACATCGTCGGAGAACGCGTCGCTCTCGAATTGCGCGGCGAGAGCTTCAACGCATTGAACCATCCCGTGTTCGGTTCGCCGAACACGACCGTGGGCAACGCGCAGTTCGGCCGGGTCACCGGCACCGCAAATGCGCCCCGCCAAACCCAGTTTGCACTCAAACTGCTTTGGTAACTGGAACCGCCCGTCGACCGGCTGGCCCCTTCGCGGGGGCCGGCCGGTCTGTCGCTACTGGCATCAAAAAATGCTAACCTGAGCCGAATGAACAATCGGACTTTCGCGGCCATCCTCTGGGGACTTCTTTCCGCCACCCTCCTCCCCGGCCAAACAAACTCCGGACCAACCGTCCGCATGAGCACTACTCTCGGCGATATCGACGTCCAACTTTTCCGCGACGCCGCCCCCGCCACCGTCGAAAATTTCCTGAACTACGTTCGCCGCGGAGCCTACAATAACTCCATCATTCACCGCTCCGTCCCCGGCTTCATCATCCAGGGCGGAGGCGTCGGCTTCTCTGGCAATACGTTTTCTAGTCTCGCCGCCGATCCGCCCGTCCGCAACGAATTTCGCGTCTCGAACACGCGCGGCACCCTCGCCATGGCCAAACTCGGCAACAATCCCAACAGCGCCACCAACCAATGGTTCTTTAATCTCGGCGACAACTCGACCAATCTCAACAATCAGAATGGCGGCTTCACCGTCTTCGGTCGCATCCTCCGCGGCCTCGACATCATGGACCAAATCGCCGCCGTGCCCGTCTTCCGCCTTAACGGCGACGTGCTCACGGATGTTCCCCTCCGCAACTACATCGGAGGACAGCCCGTCACCGCCGCCAACCCCATCTTCATCACCTCCGCGACGCTCCTTCTTGAGCCGCCCTCCACCAGCACCACGAACACAGAAAATTCGAGCGGACCCACCGCCACGCGCACCTTCGTCTTCACAGACCCCAACGGTGCCGACGACCTAGGCGTCGTCAACGTTCTCATCAACCGCGCCCTCGACGGCCGCACCGCCTGCTACATCGGCTACGACAGCGTCAACAACCTCCTCGTCCTCCTCGACAACGCCGGTGTCGACGCCTCCGTTCTCTCCCTGCCGTCCCCGGCCACCCTCAGCAACGGCCAGTGCACCATCTCCGGCGCTGGCTTCTCCGCCGTCAAATCCGGTAACAATCTAAATCTGACGATCCCCTACACCTTCACCAGCGCCTTCGGCGGCTCCCATATCGTCTACGTCGCCGGCCGCGACCGCAACGGCGGCAACTCCGGCTGGAGCCCCGCCGGAACTCACAGCGTCTCCACACCCTCGACCAACCCCCTCCCCCTCCGACCTACCCTCAGCACCGCCGCCGTCCCGGCCAACACCACCTATTCCCTCGCCGTCCAATACCGCGACGCCAGCGCGTCCACCAACCTCCAGACCGTCCAAGTCCTCATCAACTCCGCCCTTGACGGCAACAACGCCTGTTACTTCGGCTTCAATCCCACGAACAATCTCATGTACATCATCGGAGACTCGGGCGTCCTCCAAACCACCCCCGTCCGTCTCAATGGTGCCGCTGGAGGAGCCGCCTCTATCGAGAACAGCCAATGCCGCCTCCTCGCCGCCGGTTCCACCTTCGCCGACGTCGGCAATACGCTCACCTTGACCCTCCAACTCGAGTTCAAGAGTAGTTTCATCGGTCGCCGCGTCCTCTTCGGCGGCACCCAAACCACCGCCAATGCCAACTCCGGCTGGCAAGTCCTCGGCGCGCTCCGCGTGCAGTAGCGGACTAGCCCCGCCCCCGCCGCGACACCGAAAACGCAAGCAATAGCCATGCCCCGATGAACGCGACCCCGCCCAGCGGCGTAATCGCCCCCAGCGTCCGCACCCCCGTCACGGCCAGCAGATACAGCGACCCAGAAAACACGAGTATCCCCACAAACAGCAGCCAGCCCACTCGCCCCGCCGCGCTCTCCGTCAGCGCCCCCACCCGCGCCAGCACCGACACCAACAACAGTCCCAGCGCATGCACAAAATGATAAAAAACGGCCTTCTCGTAGATGCCTAGCGAGTAAGCGTCCAGCCGGTCGCGCAGCCCATGCGCCCCAAACGCCCCCAACCCCACCGCCAACGCCATCATCACCGCCGCTACTGAACTCCAATTCATCATGCGCCTCCAGCATAGCAACCCGTAGCGCTCGCAAAGTTCATCCTCGCATCGCCCTGAGTCCGCGCCGTCAGGGCCCAAAGGTCCACAAACCCCCATCGTCCTCCTCCCCCTCCGTTCTCTACAACCGCCAGTTCCGCTTCTCCTATAACCCCCTGCGGCCAGCCTGGGCTTAGCCCATCCCCTCCAACTTGCGATTCATTTCTTGCCGCAGCAGAAGGAAAGATACCAAGGCGTGCACCACGCTCGTAACGACGCCCAAGTACCAAAGGTGAATCAGTTGGAATCCCGGTGCCCGCGCCAAGAATACGGCCGGGATCGCGAATACAAAGAACCGGGCGAAGGAACTGACGAGCGCCGGCCAAGTGTTTCCCAGCGCCTGGAACATGCCGGAAAAGGTGAACACCAAGCCCCCGCTCACAAACGTCAAAGCGATCGTCCGCAGATAGTCCGCCCCTGCGCTCACCACCACGGCGTCCGTCGAAAAGATCCGGATCAAGCTGCCCGGTGATATCTGGCACAGCAACGTCACCGTCGCCATCAGCGCCGATCCCATCAATGCCGCCGACCGTAGCGTCAGCCGAACGCGCGGTCCCAAACCTGCCCCGAAATTCTGCCCGGCCAGCGGTGCCACCGCAAAGCTGATCGCCATCACCGGAAGAAAAATCGCCTGCATCACCCGGCTGCCGATCCCATAGCCCGCTTGTGCGCTCGGCCCGAAGTCGCGAATGATCCAATATATCGTCACCATATTCATCGCCATGATCAGGAACTCACCGCCCGACGGAACGCCAATATTCAGCAATTTACCCCACACCGCGAAGTCGGGTCTCCACAGCGACAAGTCAAAAGAAACGAAGGTCTCGAGCCGGATGAAATACACCGTCATCGCCACCACACCCACCGCCAAGGCGATCAAGGTGGCCATTCCCGCTCCCCCAGCACCCATCGGCCGCCCCGTGCCCCAGCCCGCAATCAGCACCGGTGCCAGCAAACAATTCAAGACCACCGTGATCACCTGCACCACCATCGTTGGCTTCGCGATGCCCGTACCGCGTAGCGCCGAACCCATCGACACAAAAGCGAACTGCAGCGCCAGGGCCGGCGCAAACCAACGCAGGTACGCGCCGCCCTCGCGAATCGTCGCCGCATCCGAACTGAGCGCCCACAGGTAGGGCATCCGAAAGCCGAAGCCCAGCACTAGCACCAGTCCCCCCACCAAGAGCGAGAGAACGAAGGATTGATTAAAAACCAGCTGCGCGGAGTGCTGATCCTTCCGCCCCGCCGCCCGCGCGATCAGGCTCGAAGTGCCGACCCCCAGCATCTGCGTCAACGCCAGCACGGCGATGGCCAGATTGCCGCACAGGCTCACTCCCGCTACGCTCGCCTCTCCCAACCCGGCGACGAAATACAGGTCTACCAAGTAGTAGAGCGTCTGAAACGTCATGGTGACGGCGATGAAACCCGCCAACTTCAGCAGGTGCTTTGGAATGGAGCCTTGGGTAAGATCGTTCATGGCCAGATTACAAGGCAACATCGCCTGTTCACTTAGAATTGTCCTTCATAAGCGATTCATGCAGCAGACTCTTACTGTATGTCTGATCGGGAAGCCCCTTGGCGGCGGCAAGTTTATTGGCGATCCGCAAGTCGAGATATGCCGCGTCGCCGACCTCGCGAACACGCCGCGAAGCGCACCCACCGATAGCTCGTCCGTGATTTCGGGAATGTCGCTCTGGCCGATCTCGCCATCCGGTTTCGCCGCGAGAGCTTCCAGTTCTTTCCTCTGATTCCTAGTTGGCATAACGTCTCCGTTCTGATGGGGTTGCCTTTCGTGCCGAGCCGATTCGGATTACTTGTTCCTCGCCGTCCAGGTCTCGCTCGGCGAAAGACATCCAGCAAGGGCATCGAAGACAAGTTGCGCCGGTTCAAAGTTGATTCCATGCTTTAGAAAGTTGATCCGATCCATCCGCGAGTCCCACTCACTCGTGTCCAAATTAGGTCAAGTGCTTGGGGGGTAAAGCCCTGTTAGGGTAGAAAGGAGTTCCAGCAAGAACGATCCTACCTCAACGAGGCTACACCCCCTGTCACGAGTATCCAGCATTTTCAGTCAGATTCTCCA
>JANXMS010000254.1 GCA_025354525.1 Acidobacteriota bacterium | reverse complement strand
CGAAGGTTCGCGACATCATCGCACGCGGGGGCGCAACCCCGGCGGCGGACTTGGTGAAGCGGATCAACGCGACGCTGGCCGGGTGGGTGACTTACTTTAGGAGGTTCGCGACTATGTTGAGATGAAAGTCCGCACTCTGTTAACGCGGCGGAAGCGGCGGCGAAAGCGAAGTGTTGGTTGGCGGCGATGGAGTAACGAATATCTTTACGACGTGCTGGGACTGTGTTGGGACTGGAAAATCCAGCCGTTGCCCGGAGTCGGTAAAGGGACGTGAAAGTGGTCGTCAGTTAACAGGACTCATAACCCTTTGGACGAAACTCACTGGGTGAGCTGCTTGAGGGAAAACTTCACGAGCAGTTCTTATGGGGAGGGGCTGGAAACGGGCCGGACATCCGAGCACCGCGCCAGTCCCTTACCCGACAGTTGTTTTTCAAGGCGCTCAAACAGAACCTGAAGGTGAAGAGCTTTGTGGGCACGAGCAAGAACGCGCTGCTCATCCAGATTTGGACAGCCCTGATCGCCATCATGCTGTTGAAGTGGCTGCACCACCTCTCAAAGGCGAAGTGGTCGTTGTCCAATCTAGCCTCGATGTTGCGTTTGAATCTCTTTACTTATCGCAATTTGCTTCTCTGGTTGGACAATCCCTTCGGCACCCCACCCCTGATCCCGGCCCCCGTCCAGTTTTCGCTCGAGCTGAATTAATCGGGACAGGTTACTGACGAATTCTCGAAAAGGGACGGAACATCCAGCCCCATCAATTCTGCATCGCGACCAAAACGGCAACATCATCCGCCAATAGCATCCAAATAGAGGTGTATTGATGCCCACGGGCAATCTTCTTGGACAGGAGACAGTAACCCGAAAAGCTAGACCTCAACTTTCCCAACTCAATTCCAACGGCTTAAGACCCATGTTTACAACACGTGCTGCCGGTTCTCGAGTTGTTTTGGACAGTAGTGATCTTGTCCATCTCCAGGAGGTTGTCAAAATAGCCTTCCCGGAAAGAGTTCTTGCCGCTGGCGTCCACAATCGAACGCGAAACCAGGCGCGCCGCGTCCCGATACGCCGTTCCCATCGCATCACCAATAAACAACACGATATTCCGTCGTTGACCGCCAGTCAAGGCGAATGGCATCACGGAAACAACCCGTTTGTCCGTCAAAGTCGTCCAGTCCGCCGTCAGTGAAACGGTCAATTCCACGTCGCCCGTCGCTTCGAACGATTGCAAATTGGCCCAAACCACAAAGTCCGAGGACGTATCACAATCCAGCTCCGCCTTCACCGGCGCAGCAAACTTCGCCGTCAAATCGACCGGTCCAGCCGTAACCTTCAGGTTACTCACCGCCGTCGCGTTGCGGACCTCCACGACGAGGTCAAGGTATTGACCCTGCAGCAGCCGGAGCCGCTCTGGTAACGCAAAGCGCGCCGATGGCGGCGAAACTTGCGCCCATGCTCCAGCCTGAGCGATGCTGATCACAAGAAGCAATAATCGAAGTGGATTCAAAGTAGACACGGGATCTCCAGGGTGTAAACAAACTGCAGATCCCGATTTTAAAGACGAGTTGTTGCGTCTTCACAAACGTTACATGACGGCTCGGTTACGTTTGCGCCGCTTGAATCTCGATCGTCAGACCCACTTCATCGCCTACTACCACTCCGCCTGTCTCGATCATCTTGTTCCACGTCAATCCAAATTCCCGACGGCTCAACTTTCCCCGCGCCGTCGCGCTCATCACCTTGCCCTCGACTGGTAACCCAGCCAGCTCCAATGTAATCGACTTGCTCACCCCGTGCATCGTCAAATCTCCTACCACTCTTACCGTCTCCCCCTCCTTCCAAACCTTCGTGCTCGTAAACGTCATCTTTGGGTACTTCACCACGTCAAAGAAGTCCGGGGACTTTAAATGGGCGTCACGCTTCGGGTCCTGCGTGTCAATTGTGGTCACCTCAATCGTCGCCTCCACCTTACTTGCCGCCACGTTCCCGGCGTCGTACACGATTCTCCCCGTCACCTTTGAAAACTGTCCGCGGACATCCCTCACCATCATGTGCCGAACAGAAAACGAAGCGTTGCTGTGCGCCGCATCAATCGTGTACTCCGCTGCCGCCATCGGCAACGCTATGGCCAGAAAAATAGATAATTTCATTGTAGATACGTACTTGGCGCCCGCGCCTTTCTTGCTCAGAATATCGAAGCCGTCGCCTGATTGCCGACGATAATTAAGGTTACGCTATGGGAAAGCTGGTCGTCCTCAGTTGCCTCCTTCTCCCGACCGCCCACGCCGAATTCGCCGCCGTCGACGGCCTCAAAATGTACTACGCCATACCTGGGCAAGGTCGGTCGATCGTCCTGCTGCACGGCGGAATGCACGGCATTCAAAGCTCGTCCGCTAAGCAGATCGCACTTCCGGCGCGGAACCACAAAGTCATCGCCATTGAACAGATGGGCTATGGCCGCACCGCGGATGTTCTAGGACGGGTGCTTTCCTACGAGTCCATGGCCGAAGACACCGCCGCCCTTCTCCTCAAATTGGGCATCGCCAACGTCGACCTTATCGGCTGGAGCGACGGCGGCCAACTCGCCCTCGGCCTCGCCTTTTCCCACCCCGAACTCGTCTGCCGAATCGTCGCTTCCGGCGTCGGCCTTGGTGCCTCGCCAGCAATCGTTAAGGAACTCGGTGTAGTGAAGGACTTCCCCGAGATGGCGGCCATCACTGGACCAAGATAGCGTAAAAGGGCCAGCAAAGGTGGACAAAACCCTCGTGGGGCTTTGTCCTCGCCGACCTCGCAAAAATTAAACGGCCTGTGCTCCTCGTAGCCGTCGACGGCGACTTCGGCCCCATCGACGTGACCACTCGTGTTTTCCTCGCCATTCCCGGAGCCAAGCTGTTCATCCCGCCCGTCACCGGCCAGATGACCTTTCAAGACCGCCCCGATTGGTTCAACCCCGTTTTGCTCGATTTCCTCGATCAAAAATAAACGTTTTCTCATAACCGTGCCATCTGAGTGCGATAGAATCCAGCAAAGCTCTATGCCCGCACTTCTGGTCTCGCTGCTCTTCTTAACTGCCTCTCTCTTCGCCCAATCCAGCGCCGGAGGTGGGTCCATCCAAGGCACCGTCAAAGACCCCACGGGTGCCGTCCTGCCCGGTGCCAAACTGATCATTCGCCACCTCGATTCTGGCCGCGTTACCAACACCGTCGCCAACGCTGAAGGCTTCTTTGTCACTCCGCCGCTCAACATCGGGGCCTACAAAGTCCGCGTCGAAATGGCGGGCATGAAGGCGTGGGAAGGCGATCTCAATCTCGAAACCGGGCGCGTCGCCGTCATCGACCCCGTCCTCCGCCCCGGCCAAGTCACTGAAACCGTGGTCGTCACCGACTCCATCGCCCTCGTCAACACCACCGACCCCACCGACGCCTCCACCCTCGATTCCCAGCGCATCAAAGAACTCCCCATTAACGGCCGCAATCTGAACACTCTGCTCGCCAACGTCACTCCCGGCGTGGAAGATGCCGACGGCGCCGGCGGCTCCATCCGCGTCTCCGGCCTCATGTCCTATTCCACTGACTACATCCAGGACGGTGCCGCCGCCAACAACCGCGAATTCGGCGGCTCGGCCAATCTCCAAGGCCTCGAATCCATCGGCGAAGTCCGTGTCGAAACCAGTACGTCTTCCGCCAAATATACCCGCCCCACCTCCGTCATCGTCTCGACCAAATCGGGCTCTAATCAGCTAAGACTCGCCGTCTTCGAAACCCATCGCAACAACGGCTTCGGCGTCGCCCGCGCCCGTCAGGACGTCTTCCTTGATGGCCGCCCCTTCCAAACGCCCAAGCTCATTCGCAACGAATTCGGCGGCTCTGTCGGCGGGCCCATTGTGATCCCCTCCTTCGGCACCAACGGTCGCAAGACCTTCTATAACGGCACAAATCGCAGCTTCTTCTTTTTCACCCGCGAAGGCAGCGAGTGGGTTCAAGGCGTAACCCGCGATTTCCGCGTCCCCACCGCCGCCATGCGCGTCGGCGATTTTTCCGCCCTCGCTGATGCCCAAGGCCGCCGTATCGATCTCTACGACCCCCTCACCACCCGAGTCGAAGAGACCCCAGCCGGCCGCCTCGTCACCGTTCGAGACCGCTTCCCCAATAATCAAATTCCCCTTAATCGCCTCAACCCCTTCACCAAGCGCATCTTCGACATCACCCCGATGCCGACCGATATCACCAACCCGATCGCCTTCACCAACCTCCGCATGGCCGTCCCCGCCGGAGCCTACCCCAACCTCAGCGACTCCCCCACCGTCCTCCGCGTCGACCATCGCTTCACCGAAAAAGATAGCTTCTTCTTCAAAGTTAATGGCGGAACCCGCCAATCGCACTTCCTCGGCACGGCCGGTAACAACGGCCCCCCCACCCTCAATAAAGAAGCTAACGTGACTTATAACCCCGTCACTGGCAAGAGCATCGCTCTCAGTTTGATCCATACTTTCTCCCCAAGTTTCTTCGTCGAAACGCTCGCCAATCGCACCTGGCAGCTTTCGGTCACCGTCACCGGCCCCGAGCAGAAAGATTGGTCGAAGGAGTTCGGCCTCCCCAACCCGTATGGCGAGATCGGCTGGCCGAACATCACCGGCACCGGCCTCACCAACTACAACCTTATCGAAGGCGACAACCGCCGCCAGTTGTACAGCATGATCTCGAACATCGAGCAGAACTACAGCCTCATTCAGAAGCAGCACAGCTTCGCCTTCGGGTTCCGCGCCCACGACGAAAAGCAGCATCTACTCCCCGACCAGGGTGCCATCTCCGGTTCGGTCACCTACAGCGCGCTCTCCACCGCGCTCGAATCCCCCACCCTCGGCACCACCATCAACCCCGGCACCACCCCGCAGACCGGCCACGAAATGGCGGCCATGTTTCTCGGCATCGCTGGCCAGTACTCTGTCGGGCTGAAGCGCGGCATCATGCGCGTCCGCGAGAAGAACTACGGCATGTACATCCAGGACAGTTGGCGCGTCTCCCGCCGTCTCACCCTTACCCCCGGCGTCCGCTGGGACATCAACCCCGCCTTTACCGAGAAAGATAATCAGCTCACCGCCTTTGACCTGAAGAGCAAGTCCATCCAGCTTCCCGAATCCCTGCAGTACTACTATGATCGCGGTTTCACGACGCCGACCATCGTCAATAACTTCGAAAGCGTCGGCATGTCGTTCAAAAGCTCCGAAGAACTCGGCAAGTCCAAACAGCTCTTCCCGTCGAACTACTTCGACATCGGCCCCCGCCTCGGCTTCGTCTACAGCCTCACGGAAGGCAACAAGCCGCTCGTCATTCGCGGAGGCTACGGCCTGTACATCTCCGCCGTGCCCATGCGCACGCTCCTCGCTCAGTTCTCCGGGCTCGCCCCCTTCCGCGCCAACTACACCTACAACCCCAACGCCGCGGCCCAAAGTCCCGATGGCATTCTGAACTATCAAATCCGCAACGTGCCGGACATCTATACCGGCATCAACAGCGCGAACGTGATCGACGTCAATAACCCCACCTCGCTCGGTCGCGGCCAAGGCGTCGTCGCAATGGACGGCGCTCAGCCCAGCCTCCGCATCCACGAATGGAACCTGGCGCTTGAGAAGCAACTCGCCCCGTCCACCGTCATTCGCTTCACTTATAAGGGCAAACACGGCGTCAACACCGACCAGCTTTTCAACATCAACCCCCAGGCTAACGACTATATCTACTACCTCACCACCGGTCGTCCTACTCCCGCCGGAGAGTTTTCCGGCGTTCTGCGCCGTCCGTTTGATCAGAACGCCTACACCGACATCCGCATCTTGCAGCGCACCGGTTTCATCAACTCCTCCACTTGGGCCCTTGAACTCGAACGCCGCTTCAAAAACGGCATCGGCTTCCAGGCTTTTTACACCTTGACTAACTCCCTCCGCTTGGCCGGTAACTCCTTCCGCGACGATCAAGCCTCTGCCGTCTCCGCCTACCTACCCGGCACCGTCCCCACCGAGTTTAAGGATCTCAACCGTTTCCTCTTTTATGATCGGGATACCGGCGTCCCCAAGCACCGCATCCGCTGGAACTGGAGCTACGATCTTCCCTTCGGCAAAGGCAAGCCGCTCCTGAGCAGTTCCCGGGGCTGGATGCAAACGCTGATCGGCGGTTGGCACATGCGCGGCACCGGCACCGTAGTCAGCTCCTGGTACGCAATGCCCACCAACAATTGGGGCGAAATGGGCAAGTTCGAAGTCTACGGCAACAAGCAAAAAATACTCGACTGCCGGAGCACTCCGGCACTCTCGACGGACACTAAAGACGAGCGCTGTATTGAGGGACATCTCTGGTTTAACGGCTACATCTCGGAACGTTTCATTAACAGCCGCAACGCCGCCGGCCTGCGCAACGGCGTCTTCGGCCTCCCGGAAAACTACAAGCCGGCCCAGAAACCGATCAACCCCTGGCCCAAAGGCGGCCAGCCCACCGACGCCAACAACGCCGATTACGACACCAATGTCGTCTATCTTCCCCTCCAAACGGGAGCCGTCATCCGCGTCGGCTACGATACCGGCCTCCACCCCTGGCGCAACCAGCAGCGCCTCGGACCCTTCAACTGGACCATGGATTCCTCGCTTGGAAAATACTTCACGGTCACCGAACGCGTCCGTTTCCGTTTCAACGTCGATGTATTTAACGTCCTTAATGTCCAGGGTCTCGTCACCCCCAACACCGACGGCATCTCCAGCCTTGCGAGCTCCTACGCCGGCTTCGGCATCCGCCCTCGTCAACTCCAAATCCTTGGTCGCTTTGAATTCTAACTGATACCGATGGAGCGCACGGGTTCCGATCTCCTCGTCATCGGAACCACCGCGGCGCGATTGCTTGGCATCTCTGGAAAGACCATCAAGCGAATGGAACTCGTTCCCCTCGCTTGTCGGCGGCTCCTTCGTCACTTTCTCCACGCTCTGCGCCCGGCCTTCTGGAGCGCCACGCCGACCCGGTCGGCGACGAGGCGTGCAACACGATGCCTCAGAGCGCCCGCCGCGATCCCACATTGTCTAGAGCGATACCCGCCTTAATGGAGGCGTTCTGGAAACCCGAACTACCGGCCCCGTATTGGGCGGACTGCAAACTACGTTTGTCCCAGCTCAGGGCCCCGTCAATGCATGCCGAGGCTCTATCCCCCTTCCTCTCTCCCGACATTGCTCCGGATCTCTTCAGACGTCGCGGCTTTGCCCTCTGTTACGTCAAGACTTGCTATAGAAGACTACGGCAGCAGTCCCTACGGACGGATTCCGAACACAGTCCCGTCTCCTCTCAGGTAGATGGTCCCGCCCGCAATAGCGGGTGACGCCAGGAAGCGTTCCCCCAACTCGTTTTTCGCCAGCAACTCCGCCTTCCGCCCGGCCCTCAACACAAACATCTCCCCCGTCTCGCTGAGCATGTAAATCTTCCCATCCGCCGCCACCGGTGAAGCAAAGAAAATCCCGTTCAGCCGCTCCTTCCAAACCACCTTCCCCGACTCTGCCTCCGCGCATGTGACCACGCCCACCTCGTTCGTCATGTACAGCAGCCCCTCGTACTGCACAATCGACGGCACATACGATCCCCCATTCGGCATCCGCCACCGCAGATGGCTCGTGCTCACATCGCCCCGCCCCCCCGGTCGCAGCGCCCAGATATCACTGTTCCGGTACCCCCGGCTCAAGTAAATCGTGCCGTCATGATACACTGCCGACGGAATCGGCGTCTGCCGTTCACTCCCCGCGTACCAGAGTAACTTCCCATCTTTTGGGTCATAAGCATCAACCCGTAAGTCGGAGTTAATCAGTAACTCGTCCCCCTTCGGCCCCACCACCACCACCGGCGTACTATGCGAAACGCGTCCCTTCCCCCGATCCACCCGCCACCGCACCTCCCCCGTCGCTCCGTCCAACGCCAACAAATACGCCGCGGGCCGGTGATCACAAAGCAACAGTAACATTCCTTGATAAAGAGCCGGAGAGCTCCCATGCCCCCAATTGTTCATAAATGACCCCTGCTCCTGCCCCAAGTGCCGCCGCCAAACCTCCTTCCCGGCCAAGTCCAAAGTAACCACCTGTCCATTTCCGAACCAAGCATAAATTCTTTTACCATCCGACACCGGCGTCGGCGTCGCCAAGTTATGTTTCTCGTGTAACTCCGGCCTCTCTCCCGTCGCCGCCGTCCGATACTCCCAAGCCCGTTTCCCATCCCCCCGCCGAAACGCCTCCACCACTAATAACAACTTCCCGCTCGGCTCCGGTGCCACGCTGATCGCGTTCTCCCGCCCCGCCAGCGCTTTGTCATCGCGAGCCAACCGTGGGTCCGTCCCGCTGCCCGATTCGTAGCTGCCCACCTGCGACGTCACAATCACCAGGTCGCCCACCACAATCGGCGACGACGTGCCCCGCCCGGAGAGCGCGGCCTTCCACGCCACGTTTTTCGTCGCGCTCCACTCCGTTGCTAGGCCCGTCTCGGCTGAAACACCCTGGCTCCCCGGACCGCGCCACTGCGGCCAATCCGCGCCTGCCATCGAGTGCACGAATACGGCTGCCATGCCAACCCAACGGGTAATCATCGCAGCCAGTATATCGGCTATCGGAGCGTCATTTCGTAAGCCTTACTGGACTGGCCCGCTACCGTCACCACCACCGGATACCGTCCCGCAGTCAGCCCCTCCGGGACCTGTACGTTCACTTGGTAAACCCCGCCCAGCAAGCCCGGCGCCCCCCCCGCGAAATCCACCACGGCGTCCTTCCCGTTGATCGTCACCGATACCGCATTTGCCGTCGGCAGCAGCGGCTCGTTCGGTACAAATTCCCCAATTCCCAGCGTCCCGGTCAACGTCCCCAACCCGGTGGCATACAGTGCAACCCGACTCCCGTCCTGCACCCCCACAAACACACCGGGCGTCGCCGTCTGCACCCGCATCGTCACCGGATGAATCAACTGCAAGCCCTGCCACGTGAAATACAGCAAAAATTGGTTCGACGCCGGTGCTGTCACCGGCGTCGCCACCGTCACCTGTTGATCGTTCGAATACACCACCGGCAGCGTCGTACCGGTCAATACTGACTGCGGAATCGTTCCCGAAAAATTCCCCAACACAAGTGCCGGATACGGCGCCGGCTGCCCGCCCGCACGCAAGGATCCGTCCAAAATCAACCCCTGCCCCTCGGCCGGGCCCAACCCCGTCCCGAACAGCGTTACCAAGCTCCGGGGAGAAATCGTGTTGACATGCTCATAGCTTGCCGCGTTCACCAGTGCATTCACCTTCGGCTGCGGCGTCCATTTACAAGCCTCCGCTCCCTCGAAACGATAGAATCCCCCGTCCATAAAATGCACAAACACGCTCCCTCCGCCCGAAGTCACATAGTCCGGCGTCAGCACCGTCTCCAGCCACTCGATCTGCC
>JANXMS010000228.1 GCA_025354525.1 Acidobacteriota bacterium | reverse complement strand
AATTGTGGAAGGCGCGGGACACAATTGCGTTTTCGTTGGGGTTGTTTAAGATCGCTTGGGAGGGGGTTCATTTGCAGGCGGTGGAGGACGAACGGGTGAACAATGCGCGGAGTTTTGTGAAGCTGCTGGAGAGGAGTGGGGGGATGAAATGGGAGGTGGAGACGAAGGGACGGGTGGCGCATTATCGGTGTGATTTGGGAAGGGGGAAGGGGATGGTGCCGGTGGGGACGGCGCAGGAGATTTGGACGGGTAGGGCGCTGGTGGGGGACGCGGCGATGCGGAAGGCGTTGCGGGAGGAGTTGGAAAAGGCGGAGCGGAATTGGCGGGCTTGGGAGGCGGTGGAGTAGGAGTTTAGGGGTTAGGAGCCAAGGTGCGCCGGAAGTGAAGGAGTTCGAGGTCTCCCATGAGCCATATTCCGTGGCGCGCGCAGAAGACCAGCACGTTCGTTTCGTAGAAGTGCTTGTCCATGGTCCACAGAAGGTCAGCTTGTCCGGCCAGCTCGGTGTCGATGCTCGGATCGTCGTTGGGGTCCTTGAAAACGATGGGAGGTCCCTCGGTAGAGTGCTTGCCTCCCGGGATAGCGGAAAACCCTTTGATGAATGATTCGGAGAAGTTCTTTTGTGGGACCGGTAGCCTTCGCGTTTCCTTGAATGAGGATCGCAGTGTCTACAGCGATTCTCATCCCCGGTGGTGGCGGACGAAATCGACTGCCTCGTCAATGGCGGCGTCTATGTCCTGTTCTGGAATGCCGTCGACCTTCTTTGCGGTCTTGGCGGACCAGTTGAACAGCTGATGATAGGCATCTTCGAGAGCCTCACCCGTTTTGCCGGGCTTTAGGATGCGGCCCTTGGATGATCGAACCAGGACTAATTCGTCGTCGCCCAACGTGCCACCAAGGAGGATTTCGGCGGCATGCCGCTTATCCGGGGTTAGGTCACGAGCTTGACAGAAGATACTCTTTTCCATGGACGCTCTCCCGTTCAACGGTGCCAAGGCGAGTTGAAGCGATTTCAATGGGATTGTTCCCAATTCGTGCGAAGTCGACTCTGCTTTCTAGACACGATGAATGGGCGAGTTCATGTCGTGGCATCGACGACGATCAATTGCCGTCTGATAGATTGAGCGCTTCGACTAGAGCGATACCCGCCTTAATGGAGGCGTTCTGGAAATCCGAACTACCGGCCCCGTATTGGGCGGACTGCAAACTACGTTTGTCCCAGCTTAGGGCCCCGTCAATGCATGCGCTTGCCGTCGATCTCGCCGAGGCTCTCTCCCCCTTCCTCTCTCCCGACATTGCTCCGGATCTCTCTAGACGTCGCGGATTTGCCCTCTGTTAAGTCAAGACTTGCTATAGTGCTCCGATGTCGTCGTCACTCCTTCCTTTGGGGAGTCTTATGGCACGGGGTGTTACTACGAACGGTCGGTCGGGAGCATTGCTTCGATCAGGTAGGGGCTGGTAACGGAAGGACGACCGTGAAGCAGGAGCCTTGACCGGGCGTCGAGGTGACTTCGATTTTGCCGCCGTGATGGGTGACGATTTGTTGGACGATCGATAGGCCAATGCCAGTGCCGACCTCGCCCGATTGTTCGGCGCTTTTGGTGCGGTAGAACTTGGTGAAGAGCTTCTTCAGTTCGGCGGCGCTCATTCCCATGCCTTGGTCGCGGACGGCGATGTGGAGACGGTCTTTATAGCGGTTGGCCGAGACGTCGACACGGGTATCGGGGCCGGAATATTTGACGGCATTCGTGAGCAGGTTGTAGATGGCGTATTCGAGTAGCTCGCGGTCTCCGGGGACAGTGAGAGCGAGCGGTTCATCGAGGGTGAGGGTGATGTTCTTGCGTTCGGCGAAGGGCTTGACGCGGTCGATGCAGGTGGTTAAGAGAGACGGGATGGGGACAGGGTCCTGCTTGAGTTGCATTTGGCCGGAGCCGAGGCGCTCGACATCGAGGAAGGTCTGGATGATGCGGGCGAGGCGTTTGGACTCGCTGTTGATTTGGGCGGCGAGTTGCTTTTGCTTTTCTTCGGTGAGCTTGTAGCGGCCCATGAGTTCGCTGGAGCCCTGGATGGCGGTCAGAGGGGTTCGCATCTCATGGGTGACGAACTGGATTGCTTCCTGATAGCGCGCTCGTTCGCCTTCGGCGGTGGCGAGGGCGAGGCGGGTGGCGAAGTACTGCCAGCCGGCGGCGACGACGACGGCGAACCAGGCGGAGAGCATGGGGGCGACGTGGGAGAAGACGATGTCGGCCATGAAAAAGACGTGGGGGACGAGGTGAGCGACGCCGAGGAGGACGGCGGCGAGGGCGTAGGCGGGGAGGCCGGTGTAACGCCAGAAGATGGCGGCGGCGGCGGCGGCGAGGGCGATGGAGAAGAGTAGAACGAGAGACGGGGAGGCGTCGGAGAGGAAGCGACCGGTGGCCATGGTTTCGTAGGCGTGGGCGTGGATTTCGACGCCGGGCATGGGCTGGAGGGTGGTGTACGGCGTCATGAGGCGGTCGCGGACGGCGGACTGGGAGGTGGCCCCGACGAAGACGACTTTACCTCGGAAGGCTTTGGCTAGCGCGGGGCGGGCGAGGAGGTCTTTGAGGGTGATATGGGGGATGCGGGAGACTTCGTTTTCGTCGGGGGGGAGGTAGCGGATGCGCATGGTGCGACCATCGGCGAGGCGGGAGGGGATGGTGAGACCGGCGACTTCGAGATCGCCGGGGGATTCGGTGATGGGTCCTCCGCCGTGGGAGAGGCGGAAGGCTTCAAGGGAGAGGGCCCAGAAGCGGAGGCCGTCGGCGCGTTTTTCGAGGGGCATGGCGCGGGACATGCCGTCGCGGGAATCGGGGTCGGCGTGGACGTGGCCGATGGCGGGGGCGAGTTGTTTGAAGCGTTCTTGGGGAAGTTCCCAGCCGTCGGTGGGGGTGAGGACGGCGGGGAGGACGATGTGTTTGAGAAGGGGTTCGAGGGCGAGGGAGTCGGCTTCTTCGCCGGCGTCGGCGAGGACGACGTCGAGGGCGATGGCCTTGGGTTGGGCGGCGATGACGAGGGCGAGGGATTGGGCGAGGGCGGAGCGGAGTTTCGAGACGCCGCCGATGGATTTGTAAGAGGCATCGTCGATGGCGAGGAGGATGGAGGTGGGTTGCCAGGGGGCGGGGCGGTGGAGGCGGGTGGTCCAGTCGAGGGCGTAGTTATCGAACTGGGCGCCGAGGGGGGCCCAGGCGACGAGGAGGGCAAGGACGGCGGCGGCGGCGAGGGTGAGCCAATATCCAGGCCTAGGGTTTGCGGTCATGGCGCAGGAGTTTTTCGATGGCTTCGGGGTCGCTGGGGAGGCCTTTCGACAGCACTTCGCCGCCGGTGGGGGTGACGAGGACCATGTCTTCGATGCGGATGCCGATGCCTTCGGCGGGGATGTAAATGCCGGGTTCGATGGTGATGACCATGCCGGGTTCGAGGGGGGTATCGGTAGGGCCGGGATCGTGGACTTCGAGGCCGATGTGATGGCCGAGTCCGTGGGTGAAGTACTTGCCGAGGCCCTTGGCTTCGATCAAGTCGTAGGCGACTTTATAGAGGGACTTATCGCCAACTTTGGTGAGGTTCATGCCGGGCTTGACGGCGGCGATGGCGGCTTGCTGGGCGGCGAGGACGAGGTTGTAGATTTCGCGCTGGCGGGGGGAGAACTTGCCGTTGACGGGGATGGTGCGGGTGATGTCGGCGGCGTACATGAAGCATTCGGCACCGACGTCGATGAGGAGGACTTCGCCTGAGTCCATGCGGCGATCATTTTTGGCGTAGTGGAGGACGGTGGAGTTGGGGCCGGAGCCGACGATGGGGGGATAGGCGTTGCGTTCGCAGCCGCGGTCGGAATAGACGTTGACCATGGTGGCCCCGATTTGATATTCGAAAAGTCCGGAGGCGGCCCGTTGCCAGGCGGCGCGGTGGGCGTCTAGGGTGACGTTGACGGAGTGTTGGAGCAGGTCGATTTCGGCGGGGGATTTTCGCATCCGCATGGGGGAAAGGATGGGGGCGGCGTTTTCGAGTTTGCGCGTGTTGGCTAGTCGGCGGAGAAGTTGGGGGCGGTTGAAATCGATGAGGCCGTAGATTTTTTTGGTGGTTTCGATGGCGGCGTAGAATGTGAGTTCGAGCTTGGGGAAGGGAAGGACCTTGGCGACGCCGGTGCGAGTGGGGGCGGCGGGGTCGGTAGGGAGGAGTTTTTTGCCTGTGTAGCGTTCGTTGACTTCGTTGAAGGGGGGGAGGAAGAGGAATTCGTCGGTGGGGGTGAGGAGGAGGACGGCACCGGGGTTGGTCCAGCCGGTGAGGTAGTAGAAGTTGGGCTCCTGGAAGAAGCGGGAGCGGAGATCGCCGCGTTCGGATTCGGTGGCACCGTAGAGGACGAGGACGGCTTCGTCTTTGGCGAGGCGTTCGCGGACGGAGGCTCGGCGGGCGCGGTATTCGTCGAGGGAGACGGCGGCGGAGAGTAAGGAGGGGAGGAGGAGAGTGAGGAGCGCGACGGTCGCCTGCATGGAGTTCAGTATAGCGGGGGCTGGGTGGCACGAATCGGTCGGGCCGCTCGGATGGGTTGGTTTTTGGTGCGTCCCAATGCCTTTGTGGAGAAGAGGGCGACAATTGGCGGCGGTGTTGGATTGTGTCGGCTCGCTGTGTAACTGGTTGTAAACAGGAGTGTTGTTTAGGTCGATGGGGGTGTTGGTGTTGTGAGGCGAGTGTGGGTGGGGTACGGGAGGTGGGGCAAAAGAGGCGAAAATGCTGGGAAGAACGTAAGGGACGGGTCAGGCTGTCCCAAAATGTGAATGTGGATTCTGGGCGATAATCGGATTATGAGTATCCGCACTGAGTGGGTGGCCGCGCGCCAGAACGATCCGATTCGGACCCAGATGCATTATGCCCGCAAAGGCATCATCACCGGGGAGATGGAGTACATCGCCAAGAAAGAGAAGCTGACGGCCGAACTCGTTCGCGATGAAGTCGCTCGGGGGCGGATGATCATTCCGGCCAATATCAATCACAGTTCGCTGGAGCCAATGTGTATTGGAGTGGCTTCGAGTTGTAAGATCAATTCCAACATTGGCAACTCGGCGACCACGTCGGATGTGAATGGAGAGCTGGAAAAGCTTCAGTACTCGGTTAAGTACGGGGCCGATACGGTGATGGACCTTTCGACGGGCGGTGACATTCCGCTGATCCGGAAAGCGATCATCGCGAACTCCCCCGTACCCATTGGCACCGTGCCGATTTATGAAGCGCTGTCGCGGGTTCGGCGGGTGGAAGACCTGAATAAGAACGTGATGCTTGACGTGATTGAAGAGCAGGCGCAGCAGGGGGTCGACTACATGACGATCCATGCCGGGGTGCTGATTCAACACATCCCGCTGACGACGAAACGGATCACGGGCATCGTGTCCCGCGGCGGTTCGATTTTGGCGGAATGGATGGTGAAGAACCATAAGCAGAACTTCCTGTACGAGTGCTACGAGGATATCTGCAAGATATTTCAGAAGTACGACGTCAGCTTTTCCCTCGGCGATGGGCTGCGGCCGGGTTCGCTAGCCGATGCGAGCGATGCGGCGCAGTTTGCCGAGTTGAAGACATTGGGCGAGTTGACAAAGATCTCCTGGAAATACGACGTGCAGACGATGATCGAAGGGCCGGGCCATGTGCCAATGGACCAGATCCAGATGCAGGTTGAAAAAGAGAAAGAGCTCTGCCATGAAGCTCCGTTCTACACGCTGGGACCGCTGGTGACCGACTTTGCTCCGGGCTATGACCACATCACCAGCGCAATTGGCGCGGCGATGATTGGTTGGTACGGCGCTTCCATGCTTTGCTACGTGACGCCCAAAGAGCACCTAGGCCTGCCGAACAAAGAAGACGTGAAGGCGGGTTTGATTGCCTACAAGATTGCCGCTCATGCGGCCGACATTGCTCGGCATCGGCCGGGCGCTCGGGATCGGGACGATGAGCTTTCGCGGGCTCGGTATAAGTTCGATTGGCGGCGGCAGTTCGAGTTGGCGTTGGATCCGGAAACGGCCAAGGCTTATCACGATGAGACGTTACCGGAAGAGGGATTCAAAGACGCTCACTTCTGCTCGATGTGCGGGCCGAAGTTCTGTTCGATGAATATTTCGTCGAAGGTGGCAGAGTTCACGGAGGCAGACGCGGAAGCGGTGCTGGCGGGGAACTTGGTTAAGATTGGCGGCTAAAGAATGGGAGCGGCACTTTCGGGTGCTGCTCCTTTCGATTCCGGATGACGGCACGCTGCTCGCCTGGGCGGCGCAGGTGCCGGACGGGGCGCTGGTGGGGATGGGGAGCGTGCAGGCCGTGGCGCGGGCGCGGGCGGCGACGGCGGCGCTCGACAACGTGATGTTTCATGCGCTTGATCCGGAAGAGATTCCTTGGCGGGATGGGTATTTTGATGTCGTGCTGGACCCGCTGGGTGGTGCTCCGGAGGGCGAGAAATTCGAACGTGAGCGGGCTAGGGTTTTGGTTACGGGTTAGGGGGCTGGTAGCGAGCGCCGAGGGCGAGAAACTCGAAGACTTGGCGGTGGTAGGGGTTGAACTCCGGATCGGGGATGCCAGAGGGGGGAATCGTGGGGTGGCCTTTTCCCATTTGGAACATGTCGTGATGGTAGACGACGTAGCCGCCGGCTTGGCGGACGGCTTGGATTTGGACGATGTGGTCGAAGGGACTGGTGGGGACCTTGGGGCCGCCGAACTGGGCGGTTCCGTTGCGGGCGGGTTCGTCGTCGACGACGGGCTTGCGATACCGGGCCAGCAGAAAGGCGATTTCCCGTGGCGCGACTTCCCAGGTGTTTCCGGCGTTCTGTCGGGAGGTGTGGGGGGAGAGGAAGTCGAGGGCCTCCTGTTCGCCGCGCATGCCGAGGAGTAGGCCGGCGACTCCCGGCGAGTTGGTGACGAGGCGTTTGGGGTCGATCGCTTTGATGGTCTTGACGTGGTCGAGGGTTCGTTCGTCGAACTCGTTCCAGATTTGGAGAATGACGTTTCGATGAGGCATTAGTTGGCGGGCGACGTTGGCGACGGCGCGGTCGGCTGCTTCCGGGGTCAGTTTAATGCCGTCGTGCCAGCTTTCCTGCGAGAAGAGAACGAATTCAACGACGATGCCCATGGCGTCGGCGTCGGCGCAGAGTTGGCGGAGACGGGTGACGGGGCCGGGCCGGAGGTCGCCGTTCGATTGGTAGACGCTGCACTCGGGGCAGCTATCGACGAACCCGCGTTTGTTGTCCCACTGGCCCCAGACGCGGAGGACGTTGACGCCGTGTTTCTGGAACTTGGCCAACCATTGTTGGCGGACCGTCGCGCTTTGATGGAATGGCTGATTGTAGATGGCGTTGAAAAAGCTGACGCCGGTGTAGGGGAAGGGGCGACCGTCGAGGAGGAAACGGGTGCCGACGATGGAGAGTTCGGCGGCGGGCAGGAGGAGCGTGGCCGCGAGGTAGAGCAAGAGAAGGCGCATGGGGATTCCCACTGTATCGCCTTGCCGCAGATAGCGCTGGGATGGCGGGGTGAACTACCATAAAGGTTTTACCCTCCGATGGCACTTCGCTTCTATAATTCTCTCTCCCAGCAACTGGAACCGTTCACTCCGCAAGATGGCAAGACGGTCCGGATGTATACTTGCGGGCCGACGGTGTATCACTACGCCCATATCGGGAACCTGCGGACGTTCACGTTTCAAGATATTCTGCGGCGTTGGTTGCGGGCCTCTGGCTTTGCCCTCAACAACGTGATGAACATCACGGACGTCGAAGACAAGATCATCCGTGCGGCTATGGCGCAGGGCAAGACGCTGCGCGAGTACACGGCGGAGTATGAAGAGGCGTTTCTCGAAGACATGGCGACGTTGCGCCTGGAGCGGCCGGAGCAGGTGGTGCGGGCGACCGAACACATCGACGAGATGGTGGACCTGATTCAGAAGCTGGGCGAGAAGGGATTTACTTACGAGTCCGACGGGAGCACTTACTATCGGATTTCGAAGTTCCCGGAGTACGGCAAGCTGTCGCACAACGACTTCGGCGGGATGATAGCCGGGGCGCGGGTGGACGTGGACGAGTACGACAAGGACGACGCGCGGGACTTCGTGCTGTGGAAGCAGAAGAAAGAGGGCGAGCCGAGTTGGGATACGCCGATCGGCGATGGGCGGCCGGGCTGGCATATCGAATGTTCTGCGATGGCGATGAAGTATTTGGGGGCGACGCTGGACATTCACGCCGGCGGGATCGACTTGCAATTTCCGCACCACGAGAACGAAATCGCGCAGAGCGAGGCCGTGACGGGGAAGCAGTTCGCGAAGTTTTGGTTGCATGCTGAGCACTTGATAGTGGAAGGCCAGAAGATGTCGAAGTCGCTGGGCAACTTCTACACGCTGCGCGACCTTCTGAAGTTGGGTTATGCGCCGGAGACGGTGCGTTTTCTGCTGGAGAGTGTGCCGTACCGGAACAAGCTGAACTTCACGATGGACGGGGTGAAGGCGGCGGCGACGGCGATTGAACGGCTGCGCAATTTTGAGTTGCGGCTGAAGACGGAGAGGTTTGGGCCGGACAGTGACGCGGCGAGCGAAGCGCGGACGGCAGGTGCCGTGTTGCGGTTCCGCGAGACGATGGACGACGACTTGAACACGGCGGGCGCGCTGGGGGTGGTGTTTGAGTTTTTGCGCGATACGAATTCGGCGATGGATAGTGGAAAGTTTTTGGCAGGGAACGTGGCTTCGGCGCAGGGGTTGCTGAGTTTGTTTGATAGCGTGTTCGACGTGATGCGGCCGACGACGGTGGCGGGTGGCATTAGCGATGAGGCTGTGGAAGCGCTGATTGCTGAACGCGTGGCGGCGAAGAAGGCGCGGGATTTCGGTCGGGCCGATGAGGTACGGGCGGAGTTGGACGCGCAGGGCATTGTGCTCGAAGACACCAAAGATGGCCCGCGTTGGAAACGGAAATGAAGATTCACACACAGGCGGTTCATGCGGGCGATCGGAAGAAGGCGACGGACGCGGTTCCGGTAACGACGCCGATCTACACAGCGGCCAGTTTTTCTTACGACGACATCGAGACGACGGACCGGGTGTTTGCGCACGAGGTTCCGGGCTACGCTTATTCGCGGTACGACAACCCGACCAACCATGCGCTGGAAGAGCTGTTGACGACGCTGGAGAGCGGGGCGGGGTCGCTGGCTTGTTCGACCGGGATGGCGGCGTTGCAGATTGCGATTTTGACGGCGCTGCTGGATCGGCGGAAGAAGGTATTGGCGGCGACCGCGCTCTACGGGGCGACGATCAACCTGTTGTTGAAGGTAATGGAGCCGTTCGGGATTGAGACGTCGTTTGTCGACATTACGGACGTGGCGGCGGTGCGGGCGGCGATTGAGGCGGAGCGGCCTGGTTGCGTGTTGATGGAGACGGTTTCGAACCCGGTGTTGCGAGTGGGTCCGTTGGCGGAGCTGGCGGCGGCGTGTCGGGAGTTCAACGTGGCGCTGATCGTGGACAACACGTTTGCGACGCCGATGCTGGTGCGGCCGTTGGAGTTGGGCGCACATATGGTGGTGCATTCGCTGACCAAGTACCTTTCCGGGCATGGCGACGTGATGGGCGGGGCGGTGATTGCGGACGAGGCTCATTTGCCGGGATTGCGGCAGTTGTCGCGGACATGTGGGCCGACGCTGGGGCCGTTTGAATGCTACCTGGCGATGCGGGGGATCAAGACGTTTCCGCTGCGGATGGAGCGGCAGTGCGCGAATGCGGCGACGGTAGCCAAGTTTCTGCGGAGTCATTCGATGGTGGAGCGGATTTTTTATTTGGACGACCCGGCGCACCTGGACGCGGCGACGGTGGGACAGTTGTTTCCGCCGGGAATGTTTGGCGCGATGGTGGCGTTTGAGTTGATGGGCGCGGGGACGCCGGAGGTATTCGCGTTCATGAACCGGCTGCGGTTGGTGGTGAAGGCTACGTCGTTGGGCGATGTGCACTCGATGATGCTGTATCCGAAAATGGCGTCGCATCGGGATTTGAGTCCGAAGCAGCGGGAGCGGATGGGGATTCGGGATTCGTTGGTTCGGCTGTCGGTGGGGATTGAGGCGGCGGAGGATATTTGCGCGGACTTGGATCAGGCGTTGCGAGGATAAAAAATGCCGCAGACCTTGTGGGGCTTGCGGCAATGAAGGATGGAACAGGAGGATGGAAACCACGAACTAAACTGCACGGAAACTTGTTTATTGTCGGCGGCGAATCTGGCTGAGGGCCAGCAGGCCAGCGCCGATTAGCAGGTAGGTGCTGGGCTCGGGGACCGAGCTGTCGGTGGTGGCATTGAAGAGGGTTTGGGAGTATGTGGGGCCGGCGGTGGGCTGGTAGAAGGTGGCTCCGGTGTCGGACTGGTTGGCGCTGGCTGCGACGATGCTGGCGGCGAAGTCGAGAACTTGCGCGTCGGTGGTTAGCGCGCTTTGGATACGTCCGGTGGCGAAGCCGTCGCCGCTATCGGCGACGACGTCCCAGGCGGCAAGTTGGAAGGCGGCGGCTTGCCAGTTTTGGGTGAGGCTGGGGACGTAGGTGTTAAACATCCAGGCGAGGCGGGCGCCTTGGGGGAACTGGTTGGTGTTGAGGGGGGTGACTTCGACGGCATCGGCGCGGAGGTTGACGAAGGGGTCGGCGCAGAAGAGGAGCGCGGTTAGGTTGGAATCGAAGCGGACGCCGAATTGACCGGCGTAGGTGGCGGTGACGTTGCCGTCGAATTGGAGGTCGACGGTTTGGGAGAGGGTTGGGATGGTGCCGTCGTAGGTAATGGTCATCGCTGTCATCGTGGGACATACAGCAACTGTAAGGCCAATGAAGCTTAGGAGGGCGGTCAGGAGGTGTGCTTGGCTCGTCTTCATAAACCAAGTATTCGGGTTGGGAGCGATTGGCCCAATGGCTCAAACGTATCAAAACACTAGGCTTATGGGGCTATGGAGCGGTTGGTCCGGGGGTACGGGGGAGAGGCTGGGAGTAGGACGGACTTGCGTCCTAGCGATTAGTTCGGAGGTACTAAGAAATGGGGTTTTGGGACAGAGTGTCTCGGGGGTGGAGGGCGATTTGGCTAGGGGAAGGGCTGGGGGACAAAAAGTCCCAGGACGGTAGACGCAAAAAGGCCAGCCGGTGAGGGCGCGGGCACCGACTTGGGGTTCGGTGGGACGCCCGAAGGCTGCGTTGCCGACGACACCGTTAGCACCGCCGAAGCGGTTACGGTTGCACAGAGTGAACGCGTCTGTCCGGTAGATGGAGTCCTGCCAAGTTTGGCCTTGGCCGGAGTTGCGGTTCAGCACGTCCAGGTTCTACTCGCCTGTGGTCCCGCTGATCGGCGGAGCACCCAGCTAGGGCTTCGGTCATCCGCAGTCGGCGATCCCATCGGGGCTGCTCGGTTCGCCGTCGAGTTCTGAAAGGGAATTTTGGGTTAGATTTCAGTTGGATGAAGAATGTTGTGGCAATCCGTAATTTGGTGTTGTAAAATCGCGGAAGAATATTAGTTGGGTAGAGTTAACTATATGAGAAACAATAGGGTTGGCTTCCGAAATACAGAGAAAAGATGACAATAACAAAATTAACGACGTTGTTCCTAGCGCTCGTGTTGAGTTGTGCGCTGGCTTTAGGGCAGACTTCGACCGGCTCTTTGAGCGGGACGATCACGGATCCCAATGGGGCTGCAATTCCAGGTGCTAAGGTAGTTGCTTCGAGTGCTGATACGGGCTCAAGGCTGGAAATGATGACGACCGATGCCGGTCTTTATGTTTTTCCGGTATTGCCGGTTTCGACCTATAATATCAGCGTCGAAAAGGCGGGCTTCAAGAAGCTGATTCGCCAAAATATTGAAATCCGAATCGCCCAAAGGCAGGATTTGGATTTGAGACTGGACGTTGGTGATGTGCAGCAGACGGTCGAAGTGTCGGCCGATGCTCCGCTACTTGAGACCTCAACCGCAGAGCGAGGCCAGCAACTGTCCCAGAAGTTCATGGACAACCTGCCCCTGTTTACAGGCGGTATCCGCAACCCGCGGGCGTTCGTGAGCTATATGCCGGGCGTTACGAACAACGGGGAGCAGAGCGTGTCCGGTTCGGGTGGGCGTGCTCAGGAAGTGCTTATCGACGGTGGCAGTGCACTCAATGTTGAATCGAGTGCGGTCTTTAATTTCCCATCTTCGGAAATGTTCAGCGAATTTAAGATGCTGCAATCGAACTTCTCGGCGGAATACGGTCGGGTGGGTGGTGGTATCGAAATTTATGTGGCCAAAAGCGGTACGAACTGGCTTCACGGCGCGGCGTTTCACAACATGCGCCGGGACATTTGGAATGCAAACGCTTGGGCGAGGAACCAGAGTCTGAACCCGTCCAACAACTTCCGCCCCAAGGAACGCTTCAACGAAACAGGCGGCGTAATCGGTGGGCCGATTTTCGTTCCGAAGGTGTATGACGGTCGCAACAAGACATTTTGGTTTTTCACCTACGATAAGGACATCCGTCCCGTATCGCTTGGCTTTCCCTTGTTGACGGTGCCCACTGCTGATATGAAGCAGGGCAATTTTAGCCAAACGGGTGTCCCTGTTATTTACGACCCGGCGACGACGGCAGGCGACGTGCGCACGCCATTCCCTGGCAATACGATTCCCCAAGCGCGGTTTAGCCGGGGAGCAAGGAATTTGTTGCCGCTGATTCCGAATCCCAACCGTGCCGGTTTATTGGCGGGTAACTTCGACTTTGTGAACCGGACCGCGTTCGAACGCACAATTTGGAGTCTGAAATTCGATCATGCCTTTACGGCAACCAATCGGCTTTCGTTTTTCTTTAGCAACGAAGTGCAGGCCCAGGATGACGTGACGAATTTTGAGGGTGCAATCGGCAATGGATTGCAAAACTTTCAGAAGCCCTTTAACTATCGTTTTAACCATGACCTGAGCATCCGCCCGAACCTGTTGATGCATACGACATATTCGGTTTCGAAGACGCGGCAGACTTGGGACAACCCGAACCAGAAGGGTGCTGGCAGCAAGCTGGGCTTTGGACTGACGGGCGATTCGGACGCGATTCCTCGGGTCCAGTTCGCGGGAGCGGCAGGACTTTCACCTTATGGCGTGCAAGACGGCAAGGTTGCCAATGGCTTGCAGTTCAACACACAGTATCAGTTGACTCAGGGCTACACGCTGCTTCAGGGCAAGCATGAGTATAAGTTTGGCTGGTCTTACCGCCGTTTTCTGACTCTCGGTCAGGATTTGGCAGGGACGAACGGACTTTATTTATTCAATCGAGCGCAGACTGCATTGCCGACGGCAATCACTACAACCGGACATGAATTTGCCAGCATGTTGTTGGGTGGGGCGGACCGCGCGTCGCAGATTGTCCCGCCGGTGCTCTTCGATACGACGGTTTATCATGACACCTCGGTTTATTTCCAGGACAACTGGAAGGTAAGTCAGCGTTTGACTCTGAATCTAGGCCTCCGGTACGAAGTGCCTATCGGCTGGCATGTGCCCGGCGGAAACGGTTATTCACATGTCGACATCAAGGTGCCGAACCCTGCCGCTGGCGGCCTGGCGGGTGCGTTAGTGTTCTCCGGTGCTGGTCCTGGCCGTACTGGCCAGAAACGCTTCTATCCTAACGATTACTCGAACATTGGGCCTCGATTGGGCTTTGCTTATCAATTGGGCAAGAAGACGGTTTTACGGGGCGGCTGGTCGATTTATTACCAGGGCCTTTCCAGCGGCGGCTGTGGTTGCCGTGCTGGCTTTGCCGGTAGCAACGACGTGGTCAGCGATGGCCGGAACGCTGTTTTGAACTGGGACAACGGGATTCCGCTGGCACCAGGGTATCGGCCTCCTCCGATCATCGATCCTTCCTACGTGAACTTTCAGAGCGTACAATATCAGGGTTCGACGGCTGGTCAAGCCGGCCGCATCTACAATTGGAGCTTCAACATTCAGCATGAGGTGAAGAACTTCCTGATCGACGTTGCTTACCAGGGCAATCGCGGAACCCGTTTGAATTCGACGATCGATTTGAACCAGTTGCCGACCAGTTTGTTGGGCCGTGGCTCAGTTTTGTCCTCTAGGATTGATTCTCCGGCGGCAGCGGCAGCCGGCTTTAAAGCTCCTTTCGCCAACTTCCCTGGCAACTTCAGTGTGGCTCAGTCCTTGCGTCCCTTCCCGCAATATCTCTCTGTCAGCAGCCTGTTCGCGGGCTATGGCGCGAGCTGGTATGACGCGATGCAAGCCAAAGTGGAGCGCCGGTTTGGTTCCTATCAGTTCTTGGCCAACTATACGTGGTCGAAGAGCTTGGGTAACGGGCATTTCCGCCAGGTATTTAGCCAGCAGGGTGGGCAAGGGTCACCGCAGGACTACAACAACCTACCCGATGGCAAGAGCTTCATGCCTTTTGACATCCCGCACGTGTTGAACATCCTCGGTACGTTTGATGTGCCGTTCGGCAAGGGTCACAAATACATGAGCAGCAGCCATCCGATTGCAAATGCATTGGTGAGCGGTTGGACGATATCAACCGCATTGGTTTACCGCAAGGGTACGCTGCTGCAATTGGTGACGCCAGGAAATCCGCTCGGAAACGGTGTGCTGTTTGCACCGTTGACGAAAGCGAATCTGACTGGGACACCGATCCGAACCGGGGTCGAAAGGACCTCGCTCGACCCGAATAATGTGAACTCGCGTTTCTTCAACGCTGCGGCTTTTACCACCCCATCGCAGTTTTCGCTTGGAACAGCAGCTTTCTACCAGGATGACTTCCGGCAGCCGGCTGTCTTCACCGAGAATATCTCGATTGTGAAGCGGACCAAGCTTTGGAACAACGATAAGAATCCGGTGGAGTTGACTTATCGCGCGGACGCATTCAATGTTTTAAATCGCACTAATTTCGGTGGTGTGATTGGATTGCTTGGCAATCCGAACTTTGGTCGCCCGACCGCACCGCAGAATGGTCCTCGCTTGATCACGATGGGTTTGCGTTTGAGCTTTTAGTTCTTACGCTTGGTTAGTTGGAAGGGCACTCCCGCGAGGGGGTGCCCTTTTTTTTTGCCCATCCTGTTTGATCGTCCGAGGGTGAAAGTGCCTAGAACATTCTGATGGAGGTGAAGTCAACGCGGAGTCGAGTGCCGAAAGGGAAGGGCGGGCCAAGTCTCTAATCGATGCAAGAATCGCATTCGGTAATGAGATCGTGGTATCATATAGAAATGAATGTTCTTCGCTTCCTGGGTTGCCTAGTTGCCGTTTTTCAATTTTGTTCCGCCGCGCCGAATTTTCCAGTTGGCCGGGTGGAGGGCCAGATTATTTTGCGAGTGACGGGCAAGGCGGTGCACCACGTTTCGGTGCTTCTTTTGCCGTTGGGCCGGATAGTCGAGTCGGACGATGACGGCAAGTACCAGTTTGCCGAGGTGCCGGTGGGCAAGTACGATTTGGTGGCGTCGGTGAATGGGCTGACAGGGGGACGGATTGCGGTGACCGTGGTGGCCGGGGGGGTGGCGACGGCGGATTTCTCTCTGGAGGTTTCGCCCCTGCGGCAGGAGATTACCGTGACGGCGTCGGGTCGGCCGGAGACGACGCTGGAAGCGTTCAGCGCGGTTTCGTCGATCGACACGCTGGATTTGGCGACGAAGGCGGCGACGTCTTTGGGAGACGTTTTGGACGGGCAGCCGGGCGTAGCCAAGCGCAGTGCGGGGCCGGGTACGGGGCGGCCGGTGCTGCGAGGGTTTGATGGCGACAGGGTGTTGATCATGCAGGACGGGGTGAGGACGGGGACGTTGTCGGCGCAGTCGGGCGACCATGGCGAACCGGTGGATCCGCAATCGCTTGAACGGGTGGAGATTGTGCGGGGGCCGGCTACCTTGCTCTATGGTTCGAATGCGATTGGAGGCGTTGTGAATATGGTGACGGGGCATCACGAGGCGCAGTCGGCGGGGCATGAGGGGCTGCACGGCTACCTTTCGACGCTTGGCGGGACAAACAACTCGCTCGTGGGAGGGAGCGGGGGGCTGGATTATGGGTTTGGGCGTTGGGTGATTCGGATGGGTTCGGGGGGGCAGCGGACAACGGACTATTCGACGCCGGAGGCGCGGATCGACAACTCGGCGGCGCGGACGTATTCGGGGCAGGCGGGAGTGGCTCGTTACGGCGAGAAGAACTGGTTCAATTTGAGCTACAACACGCAGCGGGGGGCGTACGAGATTCCGTTGAGCGAAGAACGGACGAGGTTGCCGTTTACGCGGCAAGGCGTGCGGTTGACGGGCGGATTCCGGGCGTTGAATCGGCCGATTGAGGGGCTTCAGTATAGCTACAGCTATACCGACTGGAAGCATGACGAAGTGTCGGCTGGTAAGGTGCAGAACCAGTTCTTCAACAAGCAGTCGGATTACCGGGCGGTGTTTGAACAGCGGCGGTCGGGCCGGTTGTCGGGGAGTTTTGGGGGATGGGGATTGCGGCGGGACTATAAGGCTGTTGGCGCGGAAGCGATCACTCCGCCGACGATTCAGAACGCCTTGGCGGGTTTTGCGGTGGAGACGTTGACGATTTCGGATCGGGTGCGGATGCAGTTTGGCGCTCGGGTGGAGAACAACCGGTTTGGGCCGCAGGGGCTGGCGAAGCGATCGTTTACGGGGTTGTCGGCTTCGGCGGGGGTGAACGCCGGGATTTGGAATGGCGGGGTGTTTGTGGCCAACTACAACCATTCGTATCGGGCCCCGGCGATAGAGGAGTTGTATGCGAATGGGCCGCATGTGGGCAATTTGACGTTTGAAGTAGGCGATGCGAAGTTGCGGCGGGAGCGAGGAGATGGGTTGGATGTTTCGTTGCGGCACACGTCGAACCGGGTGCGGGCGGAGTTGAACTCTTGCGCAGGAAACTCGAGGAACGTGACGCGCTTGTCGCCCGAGGCGTGCTTGGCATCGACCACGCTGCG